>VAXY01000116.1:5803-12474 GCA_005885085.1 Actinomycetota bacterium
CTCATTTCCGAGACCGACGGCCGCCTGCATACGACCTTCAACCAAACGGTCGCGTCGACGGGACGCCTCTCGACGTCGAACCCGAATCTCCAGGCGATTCCGATCCGCACGGAGCTCGGCAAGGAGATCCGTTCGGCGTTCGTCGCGGAGAGCGGCAGCCGGCTGCTCTCCGCCGACTACTCGCAGATCGAGCTGCGCATTCTCGCGCATGTGTCGGGCGAGCCGAAGCTGCGCGAAGCCTTCGCACGCGGCGACGACATCCATACGGCGACCGCCGTGGAGGTGCTCGGCAAGGAGCCGTCGGAGCTGACCGCCGGCGACCGCTCGATCGCGAAGATGATCAACTTCGGCATCGTCTACGGGATCTCCGCGTTCGGCCTCTCGGAGAATCTCGAGATCCCGCGCGAAGAGGCGCAGGCGTACATCGACGCATACCTGGCGCGCTTCCCGCTCGTGCAGGACTTCATCCAGCGGACGATCGAACAGGCGACCCGCGACGGTTACGCGACGAGCCTGCTGGGCCGGCGGCGGCCGACGCCGGAGATCCGCGCCTCGAACCGCCAGACGCGCTCGCTCGGCGAGCGGCTCGCCGTGAACTTCGTCATGCAGGGCTCCAACGCGGACATCATCAAGAGGGCGATGATCGCGATCCACCGCCGCCTCCGCGACGAGGGCCGAGGCGCGCGCCTCGTCCTGCAGGTGCACGACGAGCTCCTGCTGGAAGTCCCGGAAGCCGAGATCGGCCCCCTCAAGGACCTGGTCCGCGAAGAAATGTGCCGGGCCTATCCCTTGGATCCACCGCTGGCCGTAGACATCGGGACGGGCGACGACTGGAACGAAGCCAAGAATTAAGACAGTCGCCCACCAATCCCTCAAAGCCGGAAGTTAGTGCAGGCGAAGCCGCACTAACTGGAGGCGAACGGACGCGGTCGAGCCCAGCCGCCGACCGGGCCACAAAGGAGTGCGCGGGCCGTGCCCGCGCACGTTTCCCGCGAAGCGGCGTCCCAGAACCGCTCGAAAGCGGAGCTTTCGAGCGGAAGCGAGGCCGAAAGCGCAGCTTTCGGGCTGCTAACCTGATCGGCCGCTAGATGACTACCGGCACCGAACAACCCACCGCAGGCGACGGCGTCTGGACCACCGGTCCGGACGGCGAGCTGATCCCGGACTACGAGTCCACCTTCCCGACGATCAACGAGGGCGAGGTCGTGCACGGCCAGGTCGTCCGGGTCGACAAGGACGAGGTGCTCGTCGACATCGGCTACAAGTCGGAAGGCGTGATCCCGGTCGCCGAGCTGTCGATTCGGCGCTCGGTCAACCCGGCCGACGAGGTCTCCGTCGGCGACGAGATCGACGCCCTCGTGATGACCAAGGAGGACGCGGAGGGGCGCCTGATCCTCTCGAAGAAGCGCGCGCGCTTCGAGCTGGCCTGGAAGGCGATCGAGAACGCCGCCGAATCCGGGGAGCCGGTGAACGGTCGCGTGATCGAAGTTGTGAAGGGCGGCCTGATCCTCGATCTCGGTGTGCGTGGGTTCCTGCCGGCTTCGCTCGTCGACATCCGCCGCGTGCAGGACCTGGACGAGTTCATGGGCAAGGAGCTCCGCTGCAAGGTGATCGAGCTCAACCGGTCGCGCAACAACGTCGTCCTGTCGCGGCGCGCAGTGCTCGAGGACGAGCGCAAGGAGATGCGCCAGGCGATTCTCGACCGGCTCAATCCGGGCGATGTCGTCGAGGGGCAGATCTCGAACATCGTCGACTTCGGCGCGTTCGTCGACCTCGACGGCATGGACGGACTCATCCACATCTCGGAGCTGTCGTGGTCGCACGTGAACCATCCATCCGAGGTGCTGGAGATCGGTCAGACGGTCAAGGTGAAGGTGCTCGACATCGACCGTGAGCGCCAGCGCATCTCGCTCGGGCTCAAGCAGACGCAGTCCGACCCGTGGCAGCAGGTGCTCGAGGAGCACAAGGAAGGCGACGTCGTCGAGGGCAAGGTGACCAAAGTGGTCACGTTCGGCGCGTTCGTCGAGATCCTCCCCGGTGTCGAGGGCCTCGTGCACATCTCGGAGCTCGCGCAGCATCACGTCGAGAATCCGCGTGAGGTCGTCGCGCAGGGCGACACGGTCCCGGTCCTGATCCTGGAGGTCGACGCAGAGCGCCGCCGCCTGTCGCTGTCGCTCAAGCGCGTCGATCCGGAACGGCGTGCGGAGAACGAGCCGCCGATCGAAGGAACGCCGCATCTCGATCTCTCCGAGGACGTCTTCGCGGACGCCGCGGCCGCGCCGCCGCTGCCGCCCGCGGAGGACGCGTTGCCTGAGCCGCCCGCCGAGGCGGAAGCCGCCGTCGAGCGCGAGGCCGCGAACGTCGGCGACGAAGTGGACCCGGCGGCGGCCGACGAAGCCGCCAACGCCGAGCCCGCTCCCGACGAGCACTAAGCCGCCGACCGCGATCGCGATCACCGGCCCGATCGGCGCCGGGAAGAGCGCTGCCCTCGACGCGTTCGCACGTCATGGGGCCGCGACGATCTCGAGCGACGAGATCGTCCACCGCCTGCTGCGCAGCGACCCGAACGTGCGGCGCGAGCTCGTCGAGCGCTTCGGCTCGGAGGTGATCGGCGAGGGCGGTGCAGACCGGGCCAAGATCGCGGAGATCGTGTTCGGCGACCAGAGTCAGCTGGACTGGCTGGAGGGGCTGCTTCACCCGCGCGTCGTGCAGGAGAACCTCGTGTGGCGCGACGAGGTCGCGGCCCGGCCGGAGCCACCGGCGCTGACCGCCACCGAGGTGCCGCTGCTCTACGAAACCGGTGCGGACGAGCGCTTCGACAAAGTGGTCGTGATCACGGCTCCCAGAGAGCTGCGAAAGGAGCGCCGGCCGCTGACGGATACCCGGGAGGACCGGCTGCTTCCGGAGGATCGGAAGGTCGCACTCGCGGACTTCGCGTACGTGAACGACGGCACACTGGAGGAGCTCGATGCCTTCGTGGCCGGCGTGATCGCCAAGCTGACCGAGTGAGGCGCTTCGTCACCCTCGCGGTGCTCGCCGGCGGGCTGCTGGCGACATTCGCGGTCGTTCAGCAGACGAAGCCGGGCTGGTGGGAACGACTCTGGTACCCGCTGCGCTACGAGCAGATCGTGCGCGGCCATGCACGGAACTACAACCTCGACCCGGCGCTGCTGGCAGCCGTGATCTACCAGGAGTCGAAGTTCAAGGCGGATGCCCGTTCGGCGTCCGGCGCAATCGGGTTGATGCAGCTCCTCCCCGACACGGCGAAGGGCATCGCGCTACACACCGGCGGCACCGCTTTCCGCGTCGACGACCTCTACAACCCCGAGATCAACGTGCGCTACGGCGCCTGGTACCTACGCCACCTGCTGGACAAGTACGGCGACGAGCGCACGGCGCTGGCGGCCTACAACGCCGGCCAGGACAACGTCGACCGCTGGCGGCGGGCCGGTCGCGGCATCGTCTTCCCGGAGACGCGTGCATACGTCGAACGGGTGGAGGAGCTGAAGAAGATCTACCGCGACGCCTACGGCGCCGATTTGGGCGCCTGACGACAGCCGGTCTCGGTGCCGGCGCGGTTCGCGATCGTGAACTGCTGCACGCCCTCCGAGTTGTTGCCACGCATGTCGGCAACGTGCACGCGCACCTCGTAGATCCCGTTCGGAAACGAGCGCGTATCCATCGTCTCCGCGAGGTTGTAGAGGAAGCGACCCGGCATGAAGTACTGCTGCGTGTTGAACCGCGGCACGTTCTGGTAGCTCCCGCGTGCGTAGACGTCCCAGAATGCGCGGCCGGCCGGCAGCGTCGTGCGGAAGTCCGCCGCGGGCACGTCGGTGACGTAACGCGGTCCGCCGAGCTTCGCGAGCGACCACGTCACGAGCGCGGGGGCGACCGGATAGCCGGCGAACGTTCCCGGCACAGGCAGCGGCGGCGTGTCCTGAGCCGCCGCGACGAGCGAGACCGTCCCGCATACCTCCGCGGGGTCGAGCGGGAGCAGCGACGAACCCGGACGGGCCATGATCGCGTCGACCTCGGGGATGGTGCGATCGCGGTAGGGCACGATCCCGCCGGTGGCGAGTGGGTTCCAGACGCGCCGTCCACGGATCTCCGTCAGGTGAACGTGGTTCACCCCGCGAATGACGCGACCGAGCACCGTCCGTCCGGCGACGACGTGCTGGCCGTCGTGCACGGCGGGGATGATGTGGAAGTACTGGAACTTGTGTCCCAGGGAGCGCACGGCCACCGCCGCTGCGTCGATCAGGCGGGCGGTGCCGGAGATGACGGGGTAGACGGGCGTGCCCTCCACCGCCGCGATGTCGATGCCGTTGTGGAACTGGAACAGGCCGGGCCCCTGGAGGCCGTCCGTCAGCATCGTGTTCCAGAAGCGCGTACGCGGATCGCCGAAGTTCGCGCGGATCGGATGCTGCTGGTGGAACGGCTTGATCGGCCATGGGTAGGCCGACGCGCCCGCACTCACAACCAGCGCGAGCACGAGCACCGCGAGTATGGGGAGGAGGCGACCGCGCACGGCTCGTTAGACGGGAGGGGAGGCCCAAGGTTAGCCTCCGGTTCGGCGGCCCATATACGTCCGACGAGACGCCGAGCTGTAGGCGCTTGCGCTAGGCGCGCTCTTCGAGCTCGTTCGCCTTCTCCGTCAGGGCCGCGAAGCCGGCCTGCAAGAAGTCGTTCATGCCCGCTGCCGCCAGCGACCAGGTGAGCAACCGCCCGAACCGGGGAGCCAGAATCTGCGCCGACGCGAGAAAGGCGGCCGCCCACGTCCCACCGCAGCGGCTGCAGGTGACGAGCTCGCCGATTGCCTGGCGCACGTCGCCCGACGCCACCGGATCCTCGTCGCCCTCGTGCGCCTCGCCCTTCACGAACGGCTCGCGCAGGAAGCTGGTCACCTCGTCCCGTGCGAGGGTGCGCGCTGCTTTGAACGATGCCGCCGAGAGCACCACGAAGTCGAGCGCCGACTGGCAGGCGGGATTGCGGTCGAAGACACGCGCGGCCAGCCCGGCGACGCCGAGGCCGCCGACGAAGACGCCCATGATCGCGGCGTACGCCTCGTACGGCGGCGCGCTGCTGGATCGCTCGGCGACGACTGTCATCGAGGCTACGCTTGGTCGAAATGCGCGAGTTCAAAACATCCGACGCTTACCGGCCGACCGGCGACCAGCCGACCGCGATCGGAACGCTGTCCGAGGGGCTGAAAGGCGGGGAGCGCTACCAGACGCTGATCGGCGCGACGGGCACCGGCAAGACCGCGACGATGGCCTGGACGATCGAGCAGGTCGGCAAGCCGGCGCTCGTGATCGCACATAACAAGACTCTCGCCGCTCAGCTCTGCAACGAGTTCCGCGAGTTCTTCCCGTACAACGCGGTCGAGTACTTCGTCTCCTATTACGACTACTACCAGCCGGAGGCGTACGTGCCTCAGGCCGACCTCTACATCGAGAAGGACTCGTCCCAGAACGACGACATCGCGCGGCTGCGGCTCGCGGCGACGTCCGCGCTCTTCACGCGGCGCGATGTCGTCGTGGTCGCGTCGGTCTCCTGCATCTACGGTCTCGGGTCGCCGGAGGAGTGGCGGGAGCGCGTGATCATCCTCGAGGTCGGCGAAGAGCACGACCGCGACCTGATGCTGCGGAAGCTGATCGACTCGCAGTACGTCCGCAACGACACGATGCTCGGCCGCGGGCGTTTCCGGGTGAAGGGCGACGTCGTCGAGGTGCAGCCTCCTTCTTCGGCGACGAGGTCGAGCACGTCACGCACTTCGACCCGCTCACCGGCGAGATCCTGGCCAAGCTCGACAACATCGCGATCTGGCCGGCGACGGAATACGTCACGTCGAAGCCGACGGTCGAGCGCGCCGTCGGCGAGATCCGGCACGAGCTCGAGGAGCGCCTCAAGGAGCTGGAGCTCGAAGGGAAGATGCTCGAGGCGCACCGGCTGCGGCAGCGCACCGAGTACGACCTCGAGATGATGCAGGAGCTGGGGTTCTGCAACGGGATCGAGAACTACTCACGGATCCTGGAGGGGCGGGCCCCGGGCACGCATCCGTTCACGCTCCTCGACTACTTCCCGCAGGACTTCGTCGTCTTCGTCGACGAGTCGCATCAGACGGTGCCGCAGATCGGCGGCATGTACGAGGGCGACCGCTCGCGCAAGCAGACGCTGGTCGACTACGGCTTCCGGTTGCCTTCCGCCCTCGACAACCGGCCCCTGCGCTTCGACGAGTTCCTCGAGAAGGTGCCGCAGCTGGTCTTCGTCTCGGCGACGCCGGGGCCGTTCGAGCTGCGCCACTCCAAGCGACTTGCCGAGCAGCCCGGAGGTCGAGCTCCGGGCGACGAGGAACCAGATCGACGACCTTCTCAACGAGGTCCGGCGCCGCGAGGAGGCCGGTGAGCGCGTGCTCGTCACCACCCTGACCAAGAAGATGGCGGAAGACCTGACCGACTACCTCCTGGAATCCGGCGTCAAGGCGCGCTACCTGCATTCCGAGATCGACACGCTCGAGCGGATCCAGATCATCCGGGAGCTCCGACTCGGGGAGTACGACGTGCTCGTCGGCGTGAACCTCCTGCGTGAGGGCCTCGACCTGCCGGAGGTCTCGCTCGTCGCGATCCTTGACGCGGACAAGGAGGGCTTCTTGCGCGGCAAGACGGCGTTGA
>VAXY01000117.1 GCA_005885085.1 Actinomycetota bacterium
TCGACGTGCGCTGGATGCCGCCTGCGGGGACACCGGCGCTCCCCACTCCGCCCACACGGACGCTGCCGAAGGACGTCACCGGCCTGAAGGCGGACGCGGGAGACACAAGCGTGCGGCTCAGCTGGCAGATCCCTGTCGGCGTGGATCATGTCGTGGTCACCCACCAGTTGAGCGCCGGCGGCGACACGCAGGTCGTTTACACCGGCCCCGCCGAGTCGTTCACGGATCGCGGGCTCGTCAACGGTCTCGAAGATCGCTACCTGGTCGTCTCGTTTGACAAGAACGGGAACGCCTCGGCAGGAGTGGCCGTCGTCGCCGGATCTGCTGCGGTCGCCCAAGGACGGCGCCAAGCTCCGCAAGCCGCCGAAGTTGATGTGGGCCAGGAACTCCGAGGCGAGCTACTACAACGTCCAGCTCTTTCGCGGGGCAGAGAAGATTCTGAGCACGTGGCCGGAGAAGGCGGCGGTCAAGCTCAAGCGCACCTGGAAGTACCAAGGGCACACGTACAAGCTCACACCGGGCATCTATCGCTGGTACGTCTGGCCTGGCTTCGGCGCTCGCTCAGCCGTTGACTACGGCGACATGCTCGGCTTCAGCAGCTTCCAGATCGTCAGCTGAATCAGCCGGTCGTGCGGGCCATCCAGCGAAGCGTGCCCACCAGGAAGACCGTCGGCATGAGAGCGAGCGGGAAGGCGACCGTCAGGGAAAGCATCAGTCGCCTCCCGTCGCGATGATCGTTCCGAGCGCCGCCAGAACGAGGAGGGCAAGGACGATCAGGCCGATGAACAGTCGCTTCTTCATGTCCTGAAGTCTTGACTACAGGACGGGCCGAGTCGTTACGGTTTTCCCTACTTACGGGGGCGGCCTGCAGGTGAAAGCTCGACCTTTCCATCCGTCTTCTCGATCTTTTCCACGAGCACCCCGATCGGATCGCCGAGGCGGTAGGTGCCGCCGCCGCGCCGGCCGACGAGCGCCGTTCCCAGCTCGTTGAGCTCGAAGTAGTCGCCGGGCAGCCGCCGTGCCGGCAGGAACCCCTCGAAGACATCACCGAAGCGTGCGAAGAGACCGGACCCGATCAGCCCGATGATCTCGCCCTCGAAGGGCTCGTCCCAGCCGCGCTCGAACAGCTCGTCGTCGAGCAGCCACGCAAGGCAGAGCTCGTCCGCGAGATATTCGACCTGTGCCGCCTCACGCTCGCGCGAGGAGGTGTGCTCGGCGAGCCGCTCGAGGTCAGACGGCGGGGGATCGCCTGTGAGCCCGAGCTCACGCAGCAGCGCCCGGTGCACGACCAGGTCGGGGTAGCGGCGGATCGGGGAGGTGAAGTGGCAGTACGCCGTGCTCGCCAGCCCGGAGTGGCCGAGATTCTCTGGGTCGTACCGCGCCTGTTTGAGCGAGCGCAGCACTAACGCGGGGAAGGCCTCGCGCCCGCGGCCCGAACTGGCCGTGTGCTCCGCCACGCGCTCGCTCGTCTGCGCAGCCACCTCCGCGGCGAGCGCTGAGGTGAGCTGCTCCGGAGCCGGCGGCGTCGGGACACGAAGGTCGGCCAGCTTCTTCAGCAGCAGCTCGACCGCCTGTGGGTCCGGCCGCTCATGCACGCGATAGAGCGCTTCGCGCCGCCGCGACGACAGCAACCGGGCCACCGCTTCGTTCGCGGCGATCATCAGCTCCTCGACGAGCCGGTGTGACGTCGGCTCGGACTCCTTCCACGCACGCGCGACTCCGCCTCGCCCGTCGAACTCGAACGCGATCTCGGGGCTCTCGATCCTGAGCGCGCCGCGGGCGAAGCGCCGCTCGCGCATTCCGGCCGTGAGCCGGTCGGTCAGCTCCAGCGCCGCGGCGACGTCGGGCTCGGCCTCGCGGCGCTCCGCCTGCGCGTACGTGAGGCGGGTGCGGCTGCGAATCACGGAGCGATAGAAGCGCGGCTCACCGGTAGGCGGCAGCTCGACGGTGACGCAGAGCCGGTCCTCGTGCGGCCGCAGGCTGCAGCGGTCGTCGGCCAGTTGCGGGGGAAGCATCGGCGCGGCCAGGCCGGGCACATAGGTCGTGAAGGCGCGCTCAGCTGCGCCTCGGTCGAGCGGAGAGCCCGCTTCGACGTACGCCGAGACGTCGGCGATGTGCACCCAGGCACGAAAACCGCCGCCTTCCTCCTGCACGGAGAGCGCGTCGTCGAAGTCCTTCGCGGTCTCCGGGTCGATCGTGAACGACAGGAGGTCCCGAAGGTCGACGCGCCCGGACGTGTCCTGTACGGGCTCGGAATACGGCTCGAACCCCCGGCGGGAGCCCGAGTGCACGAGCAGACCCTCAAGGACGACCTCGATGTCGCTCGCCTTGCCGAGCACTTGCTCGAGCTTTGCGCGACCGCGTCCGGTCCGCACAACGGCCAGGTCGCCGGGGCCGGCGTCGACGAGGCCTTTGCGGTCGAGCACGAGCGGCACGCCCGGAACGAAGTAGGGCTCGCCGACGACGAGCTTGCCGCGCTTCTCGACCTGGACGACTGCGAGCTGGGTCAGCTAGACCCGCAGGAAGCGCCTGATCGTGAACCCAGAACCGGCCGCGCCGAGCAGCAGGCCGGTCCCGACGAGGATCAACGCGTTGAGCGAGAACCCGAGCGCGTTGACGTCGCTCCCGGCATTGAGCGGCCCTGTGTGCAGGAGTGACGGCAGCGCGATCTCCTTGCCGAAGATCAGGAGCACGACAGCGCCGACCGCGCCGGCGACACCGCAGAGCACGCCTTCGAGCATGAACGGCCCACGCACGAACCAGTTGGTCGCGCCGACGAGCTTCATCACCTCGATCTCTCGGCGGCGCGAGAAGATCGAGAGCCTGATCGTGTTGGCAATCAGCAGCGTCGACGCGGCCAGCAGCAGGAACACGGCCACGACGAAGAACCCCTCGATCACGTGCGCGAGGCGCAGGACCTTGTGCGTCGTCTTCTTCCCGTAGTCGACCTTGTCGATCCCGAACGTCGGGTCGGCTCGGAAGAGCGCCGCCACCTGCTCGACGTCGTCACCCCGCTTCGGCACGACGGTGAGCGCGTTCGGAAACGGATTCGTGAACAGCTGACTGACCTCGTCCGGATGGTTCTTGCGCATCTCGGCGAGGGCTTCCTTCTTCGACACGAAGTTGACTCGCTTCACGAGCGGGCTCGCCGACGCGAGTCGTGCGACTTCGTTCATCTGCGTGGGAGAGGCTTCCTTGGCGCACGTGTCGGTCGTGCAGTAGTAGACGTGCACGACGAGCTCTCGCTTGACGTGGTTGCTCCAGGAGACGACCCACGAGCCGAAGGCGATGAAGAGCCCGAGCAGGAACATCCCGATCAGCACGGTCACCGTCGCCGCGAGCGTCGTCGACAGGTTCGCGCCCAGCGACCGCAGCGATTCGGCGCCGATGAGCTTGAAGCGTTCCACCTACGACTCGTAGCCGCCGCGCCGCTCGTCGCGCGCGAGCCGGCCGTCTTCGAGGGCGATCACGCGACGGCGCATCTTGTCCACCATCTCGCGGTCGTGGGTGACCATCAGGATCGTCGTCCCGGCGCGGTTGATGCGGTAGAGCAGCTGCATGATTCCGATCGAAGTGTCGGGGTCGAGGTTGCCGGTCGGCTCGTCGCACACGAGGAGGGGCGGATGGTTGACGAACGCACGCGCGATCGAGACCCGCTGCTGCTCGCCGCCGGAGAGCTCGTCGGGCAGCGAGTTCATCTTGTGCGCGAGGCCGACCATGTTCATGACCTCGGGCACCTTGCGCCTGATCGAGCTCGAGCCCTCGCCCTGCACCTTCAGCGCGTACGCGACGTTCTCGGCGGCCGTGCGGGTCGGCAGCAGCTTGAAGTCCTGGAAGACGCAGCCGACGTTGCGCCGCAGGAGCGGCACCTTCGACCGCCGCAGGCGCGTCAGGTCGCGCCCGCCGACCACGATGCGACCACGGGTCGGCTCGAGCTCCTTCAGGAGGAGGCGGACGATCGTCGACTTGCCCGAGCCCGAGGCCCCGACGACAAACACGAACTCGCCCTTCTCGATCACGAACGAGACGTCGCGGAGGGCGGTCACGTCCGGCTCGTATACCTTCGTCACCGACTCGAAGACGATCATCGCGCTCGGGTCGGCGACGGGCGCCTCGACCAGCTGAGGCTCGGCGAGCGTCGCCGCGGGGGTTTCCTCTGTCTGAAGGGTTACGTCGGACACCGGATCTCTAGGCGCGGCGCGGTCCTGGGCGCGCACCGGCTCTGAATTGCGGCCAGTCTACCGGAAGGGTTAGACGACCTTTCCTGCCGCCCGGGCGAGCAGGTAGGCGTGGATGAAGCCCTCCAGGTCGCCGTCGAGCACGCCCTGAGCGTTCCCCACCTCGTAGTCGGTGCGATGGTCTTTGACGAGCTGGTAGGGGTGAAGGACATAGCTACGGATCGGGTTGCCGCCGAAGCCCATGCTGACGACGCCTCGTTCCTTCGCGAGCTCCTGCTCCCGTTCCTCCTCGGCCAGCTCGGCGAGGCGCGATTTGAGGATCCGGAGGGCGGTCTGCTTGTTCGCCGCCTGCGAGCGCTCGTTCTGGCACTGGACGACGACTCCGGTCGGCAGGTGCGTGATCCGGACGGCCGAGTCGGTCTTGTTCACATGCTGGCCGCCGGCGCCCTGCGCGCGGTAGGTGTCGATGCGAAGGTCGTTCTCGTCGATCTCGACGTCGCCGTCCTGTGAAAGGAGCGGCGCCGGAATCACCTGCGCGAAGGACGTGTGGCGGCGGTGGGCCTGGTCGAAGGGACTGAGGCGGACGAGCCTGTGCTTCCCGCGCTCTGCGCGCAGGATGCCGTACGCGTTCTCACCCTGAACCGTGAACGTGGCGGACTTGAGCCCGGCCTCCTCGCCGGGACTCGCCTCGATCACCCCGGTCTTGAAGCCGCGGTCCTGGGCCCAGCGCTCGTACATGCGCAGGAGCATCTCGGTGAAGTCCTGCGCGTCGGTGCCGCCGACGTCGGACTGCAACGTGACGACGGCGTCGCCGGCGTCGTAGTCGCCGCTGAACAGGGCCTCCTCCTCGAGGCGGTCGAGCTCCTGCTTCAGCGGTGTGATCGAGTCGGCAATCTCGGCTTCCATGCCGCCGTCCATCGAGTAGAGCTCCCGTGCGTCTTCGTAGTCGCGCGTGAGCTGCTCGTAGCGGTCGAGCTTGCGTTGCACGCGGGAGTGCTCGGTCGAGATCTGCGCCGCCCGCTCCTGGTCGCCCCAGAAGCCGGGGTCCCCCATCTGCTGCTCTAGCTCGGTGCGGCGTGCGGCGAGCGCGTCCGGGTCAAAGGTAATCACGAACCCACGTCAAGCGCGATCCGATCTCCTCGAGCTGTGCTTCTAACGGTTGTGCGTGCTCGTCGGCCACGCGTCGATGGTAGCCAAGCCGGGGTCCGACGCCTACGGATCAGACCCGGGGAGACCCCAGCCGTTCGGTTTACGTGCCGAGTGCCGTTGTCCGCCGAGCCCCATGGAAGCGTGCGAGCTTCGCTCGCCCGCGTTTCGCGCGGAGCGCTAAGCGCCGTGGCACTTCTTGAACTTCTTGCCGCTGCCGCACCAGCACGGGTCGTTGCGGCCGATGTTCTCCCGCTCCGATTTGACGATCGGGCGCGGCGCGCCCGCGGTCGTCGTCCCTCCGCCGGTCATCGCCATCGTCGCGGTCGCGGTCGTCGTCGTGCTCCCGCCCGCGGCTGCAATCGCCTCGGCGCCGGAGAGGGACTGATGCTCGTACTGCAGACCGCCGCCGTTGACCGCGGCCGCCTGTTGCGCCCGCTGCAGCTCGTCGGCTTCCTCGGGCGCGAGCTGCGCGTGGAACAGCGTCAACACGACCTCCTCGTGGACGGCCGCCCCGAGCTCCGTGAACATGATGTGACCCTCGTGCTGGTACTCGACCAGCGGGTCCTTCTGTGCCATCGCGCGCAGGTGGACGCCTTCGCGCATGTAGTCCATCGCGTCGAGATGCTCGCGCCAGCGCTGGTCGACGACCTGGAGGATCACGAAGCGTTCGAGCTCGCGCATCAGCTCCGGGGTCAGCTCCTCCTCCTTCGCCGCATACGCGTCACGCGCGTCGTCCTGGAACTCCTCGATCAGCGACTCGCGGGAGACCTCACCGAGATCTTCTCGCAGCTCGTCGACCGTCACCTCGGTGTCGTACAGCAGCGCCATCTGCTTCACGAGGCCCTCGAGATCCCATTCCTCCGCGTACTCCTCCTCCGTGAAGTTCGCAACCGTTCGCTCGACGACCTCGTTGATCCATTCGAGCGCCTGTTCCTTCATGTCCTCGCCCTCGAGCACGGCGCGCCGCTGCTCGTAGATAACGACGCGCTGCCGGTTCATGACGTCGTCGTACTTGAGGACGTTCTTGCGGGCGACGAAGTTCTGCTCCTCGACCTTCTTCTGCGCGCCCTCGATCTGGTTGGAGAGGATCTTCGCCTCCATCGGCTGGTCGTCCGGGATCTTGAACCGGTTCATGATGTTCTTGATCCGGTCGCCTGCGAACAGCCGCACGAGGTCGTCCTCGCCCGAGAGATAGAAACGGGACTCGCCGGGATCGCCCTGGCGGCCTGAACGGCCGCGCAGCTGGTTGTCGATCCGGCGCGCCTCGTGGCGTTCGGTGCCGAGCACGTAGAGCCCGCCGGCCTTGACCACGCCGTCGCCGAGCTTGATGTCGACACCGCGGCCGGCCATGTTGGTCGCGATCGTGACTGCGCCCTTCTGACCGGCGTCCTTGATGATCTCGGCCTCGCGCGCGTGCTCCTTGGCGTTGAGGACGTTGTGCGGGATCCCCTGGCGCGTCAGCAGCTCACTCAGGTACTCGGACGTCTCGACGGCGATCGTGCCGACCAGGACTGGCTGGCCGTGCTCGTGGCGCTCCTTGATGTCGCGCAGCACCGCCTCGAACTTCCCTTCCTTCGACTTGAAGATCAGGTCGTTGCCGTCGTCGCGCGCTACGGCCACGTTCGTGGGGATCTCGACGACGTGCAGGTTGTAGATCTCGACGAACTCCTTCTCCTCCGTCTTGGCCGTACCGGTCATGCCGGAGAGCTTGTCGTAGAGGCGGAAGTAGTTCTGGAGGGTGATCGTCGCAAGCGTGACGTTCTCCTCCTGGATGTTCACGCCCTCCTTCGCCTCGATCGCCTGATGGAGGCCCTCCGACCAGCGGCGCCCTTCCATGATGCGGCCGGTGAACTCGTCCACGATCTTCACTTCGCCGTCCTGGATGACGTAGTCGATGTCGCGCTTGTACAGCGACTCCGCCTTCAACGCCTGGATCAGGTGGTTGACGAGCTGCGAGTTGCGCGGGTCGTACAGGCTCTCGATGCGGAGCGCTCGCTCGACTGCATCGATTGCTGCCTGACCCGGCGCGACCGTCTTGTGCTTCTCGTCGTACTCGTAGTCCGCGTCGGGGTCGCCGCCTTTCAGCAGCGGGTCGTGCGGCACGGCCGTCAGCCCCCGTGCGATCCGTGCGAAGTCGTAGTAGAGCTGCGCCGCCGTCTCCGGCTCGCCGGAGATGATCAGCGGGGTGCGCGCCTCGTCGATCAGGATCGAGTCGACCTCGTCGACGATCCCGTACGTGTGGCCGCGCTGGACGACGCCGTCGAGGCTGACGGCCATGTTGTCGCGCAGGTAGTCGAAGCCGAACTCGGAGTTCGTGCCGTACGTGATGTCGGCGTCGTACGCCGCCTTGCGCTCGGCGAACGGCATCATGTTCTCGATGCTCGCGACGGTCATGCCGAGGCGCTCGAACACGCCGCGGTTCCATTCGGCGTCGCGCTGGGCCAGGTAGTCGTTGACGGTGATCAGGTGCACGCCCTTGCCTTCGAGGGCGTTCAGGTACAGCGCGAGGCTCGCGACGAACGTCTTGCCTTCGCCGGTCTTCATCTCGGCGACGTCGCCCTCATGGAGGACGATCCCGCCCATCAGCTGAACGTCGAACATCCGCTGATTCGACTCACGGAGACGGGCCTCCCGGACGGCCGCGAAGGCCTCGAAGAGCAGCTGCTCGAGGCTCTCGCCCCTCTCGAGCCGTTCCCGGAACTCGGCTGTCTTGGCGCGCAGCTCCTCGTCCGAGAGAGCCCGAAAATCGGGCTCGAGCGTAGTGATGTAGCCGGCCTGGTCGGCCAGCCGCTTCATCCGCCGGCCCTCGCCGACGCGGAGGATCTTCTCGAGGGAGCCGAGCTGCTGCGCCATCGAACCTAGGGTAGCGATTGCCGGGTTCGGCCCCTGGGATCGGAGGCGCTACCGGCGGCGAGCGACGACAGCTCTGCTGCGCGCGACCGACGTGCGGCCGTCGTTGTCGGTCCAGGTCACGGTGACCGGATAGCGACCCGAGCGCGCATAGCGCTTGTGGCTGAGAATCTCGTAGACGCCGCCGCCGCGTGCCAGCACCTTGCCGTTCCAGCTCGTCCCGTCGCCCCAGCTGATCGCCACGCGAACGTCGTAGCGCGATGAGCCGGCGGCGTCCCGGAACCAGGCGACGATCAGCGACTGCCGCTTGCCGGCCTTCAACTTCATCGTGCGCGGCGACGCGGTGACCGGCAGGCCGATGCGAGTTGCGAGAGCGACATTCATGCCGGCACCCATCCAGTCGTAGGCGGGGAAGCCGCCGGTCTCGTCGAGCGCCCCGTTGTAGATGTGTACGCGGCTGTCGCCGCCGAAGCCGGGCGTGACCACGATCTCGTCGTGGCCGTCGCTGTTGAGGTCGCCACCCGCAACGCGGACGCCGGCCGTCAGGCTGGGATCGAGCTCGATCGAGCGCAGCGTCGCCCCGCTGAGCGGGTCGAGCATCGCCAGCCGCGGGTGCTCTCCGCTCGCGGAGCCGGCGAGCAGCAAGCCGTGTCCGTCGCCGGCGACGTCGGCGACGCCGACCTCGACTCCCGACGCCGTCGGCGCAAAGGGGCTGATCACCGGGCCGAACGGAACACCATCGCCGTGGAAGGTACGAATGCGCGCGGGGGCGGCGAGCGTGCCAACGACGAGTTCGGCTTTGCCGTCGCCGTTGAGATCGCCCGCGGCGACGCTGAGCCCGCCGGTGTAGTCAGACCCGAACGGGAAGAGCGACAATCGCTGCCGGCCGCCGGCGTCGAAGACACGCAGCTCGGCGGGGCGACCGGGCCCGGCCGCGCAAACGATCTCCGCGTCGCCGTTCCCGTCGACGTCGCCCGTCGCGACGCTGACGCCGCCGTGGAACGACGACTCGAAGGCGAGGAAGTGGCCGAGCCGCGTCCCGCGGTCGCGGCCGTTCACCCACTGCTGGCTGAAGATCCCGATCTCGGGCTCCATCCCGGGGCCTGGTGCGGTCACGAGCTCGGGGCGGCGGTCGCGATCGACATCGCCGAGGGCGACGCGAACGCCACCCTGGAACAGTCCGGGATAGGCCGTGAAGCGCCCGTCGGCGGTGCCGTTCGCCTTGTAGACGACAACCGGCTGGTCCGGCCCGTTCGCCGTCGGCGGCCAGGGCGCCGTCGTGGGGCCGCCACCGAGCACGATCTCCGCTTTGCCGTCGCCGTCGAGGTCGCCCGCCGCAAGTGACGCCCCCGGCGCGAGCCCCGGATCGAGGACGTAGAAGTCCGCGAGCTGGTGACCGCTCGTGTCGACCGCTCTGACTTCCGTGCCCTCTGTCGTCGTCGCGCTCGTGACGATGTCGGTGTGGCCGTCGCCATCGACGTCTCCGAGCGCAACCTCGACGGAGGAGGCGTACTCGGATCCGTACGGGAACAGCGAGGCGGTGATCGAGCCGGTCGCCACGTCGAAAATCTTCACCTGCGGGCCTGAAGACGTCGGCGCCGCCGCGACGATCTCCGCGCGTGCGTCGCCGCTCACATCGCCGGCGGCAAAGGTGGTTGCGCCCGTCGCGTCAGAGCCGAACGCCTCGATCGTGCGGAACGCCGTGCCGCCGGACGGAGCGTAGATGCTGATGCGGCTCGTGCCGACCGGCTCGGCGATCACGTCGGCCTTGCCGTCACCGTTGACGTCGGCCGCTGCGATGCGGGCGCCGATCGGGCTGTTGTTGCCATACGGGAAGAATCCCGACAGCTCGTCGCCGCTCATGCCGTCGAGGACGTGGAGCGACGTGCAGCAGCCCGGCCCCAGGCCTTCGACAATCTCGCCGCGGCCGTCGCCATTCGTGTCCCCGATCGCAACGTATGCACCGGCCCACCAGGCGGCGTCCTTGAACGGCAGGATCGTTCGGAGCTGGCGGAAGCTGCGTCCGTCGAAGACCTTCAGCTCCGTGAAGCCGCCGTTTCCCGGCGCGGTCACGATCTCCGGCCGGCCGTCGCCGTTCACATCGCCGACGGCCACGCGGACTCCGTCCTGGTACGTCGGATACGGCGAGAACGCAAGCGGCCACTCGCCCCACGGCGCCCACTGCTGCGCCTGAGACCCGTTGTCGTTCCAGCCGCGGACGTCCGGCCAGCCGGCGTCGAGTCCCGTCACAATCACCGGCGGCTGCGGCGCCGCAGCGGCGAGAGCGGTACACGACAGCGCAACCGCGCCGAGTGCTGCCATTGTTGCCCCGAGCGCCAACGTTCGTTGCATGTCAAACGACGTTACGCCCGTGCTGTAAGGAAACGATCACGATTGCGTACGGGTTTCTCGTGGCGATTACCACGACGGTTAGCTTCCGTTGCGCAGGCGTCCGTCGCGGCATGGACGACGGGCTCGTCTATGCCTCCGGCGCGCAGCTCCAGCTCGTGCCGTTCACGGCGCTGCCCTAGGTCGACGGCACTAGAGGCGGTCGACGCGGACTTCCCAGAGCGTTCCGTCCAGACGCGTCGCGCGGATGACGGCGTCACCGCTCGCCAGCGCTTCCAGGTCCGGAAACGTCCCGAACGCGCGGTTGCCGTCGACGACGAGCGTGCGCTCGTCCCCGCGCACCGCGAGCTCGACCTCGTCGCCGCCCGGTTCCGGAAGCTCGACGACCTGCAG
>VAXY01000132.1 GCA_005885085.1 Actinomycetota bacterium
CTGCGGTGTTGCCCGCCGCGAGTGAGCTCACGATGCTCTACGCCGGCGCTGTCGCGTCGGGTGCGTTCGCCGGCGCCCATGTCGTGCTGTTCGGATCACGGATCCACTCGCACGCCGCCGCGTACGTCGTGATCGTGCTGGCCGGGCTGCTCGGCAACCTCGTCGGTGCCGTGGGCGGCTGGCTGGTCGGAACGTACGCCGAGCAATGGCTCGAGCGTCACGGGAGGCTGCTGCACATTACGCCCGAGCGTCTCGGACGGGCTCGGCGCTGGTTTGACCGCTTCGGCGCGGTCGCGGTGCCCGTTGGCTTCCTGACACCGGGAGTGCGCTCCTTCGTCGCGATCCCGGCCGGCCTCGGTCGCATGCGGCTCGGCCGCTTTCTCGTCTTCGCGCTGGCCGGGTGCGCCGTCTTCTGCTTCGGGCTTGCCGGGGTTGGTTGGGCGGTCGGGTCGCACTACGAGCGCGTGCGGAGCGCCCTCGACTACGCCGTGGTCGCAGTCGTGCTCCTACTCATCGCCGTCTTTCTGGTCCGGCGCCGGCGACAATCTAGACTTGGCGGCCGTGCGTCCGATCCCACTCGTTGACGTAAGAGCACAATACGACCCGCTTCTGCCGCGCATCCGCGAGGTGATCGACGGCGTGCTCGAGAGCGGCGACTTCATCCTCGGGCCCAACGTGGCCGCCTTCGAGCGAGAGGCGGCAGCCTATCTCGGCGTGCGGGACGCGGTCGGCGTCGCCAACGGCACCGACGCGCTCGTGCTCGTCCTCGACGCATTGGGCGTCGGCGCGGGCGACGAGGTCATCTGCCCGGCGTTCACGTTCTACGCGACCGCCGAGGCGATCGCGCGCCGTGGAGCGACGCCGGTGTTCGCGGATGTCGACTCCGCGACGATGAACCTCGATGCGGAGGACGTCGCCGCGCGCATCACTCCGCGCACGAAGGCGACCATCGCGGTGCACCTGTTCGGCCGGCCGGCACCGGTCGCGGAGCTTGTGCAGCTCGGGGTGCCGCTGATCGAGGATGCCGCCCAGGCGTTCGGGTCGCCCGAGATCGCACGCACGGGTGTCGCCTCGACGTTCAGCTTCTACCCGACCAAGAACCTGTTCGCCCTCGGCGACGGCGGCCTCGTCTCGACCGGGGACGCGGAGCTGGGGGAACGTGTCCGGATGCTGCGATTCCACGGCTCGCGCGACAAGGTCGACTTCGAGCTGCTCGGGTACAACTCCCGGCTGGACGAGCTGCAGGCCGCCGTGTTGCGCATCTTCCTCGCGGAGCTCGACGGGTGGGTCGCGCTCCGTCGCGAAGCGGCCGCACGCTATGCCGAGCTCGGGCTCGGAGCTGCGTGTGAGCTGCCCGAGGACGAGCCGGGCCACGCCTATCACCTCTTCGTGTGCCGCTCGCCCGAGCGCGACCGGATTCGCGCTGCGCTGAAGGAGGCGGAGATCGGCAGCGCCGTCTACTACGGGACGCCTCTGCACCTGCAGCCCGCGCTGGCGTATCTGGGTTACGTGCAAGGCTCGCTTCCGGTCACCGAGCAGCTCGCGCGCGAGAACTTTTCCGTGCCGCTGTGGGCCGGCATCGACAGCGGCGCGCAGGAGCGCGTCGTCTCCGCGGTGCAGGCTGCGGCTCCGGTGGCGTCATGATGCCGGTCAACCGCCACCGGCTCTGGCAGCTGCTCGCGGACGCAGCGCTGATCGCGCTTGCGTGGTGGCTCGCGTTCTGGCTCCGTTTCGACCACGGCGTGCCCGCGCCATACCACCGCCTGTTCGTGGACACGATCGCGGTCGTCGTCGCGATCAAGCTCGCGGTGTTCATCGTCTTCGGCTTCTACAACCGCTGGTGGCGTTACGTCTCGACGCAGGACATGTGGGGCGCTGCCCGCGGCGTCACCGTCGCGTGCGTCGCCGCCGACCTCGTCGTGTATTTCGCCCATCCCGTCAAGGGCTTTCCGCTGCCGCGCTCGATCGCGGTGCTGGACTGGCTGCTGCTGCTTGCGTTCGTCGCCGGCACGAGGCTGATCGCGCGGAGCCTGATCGAGCGGCCTGGCGCTGCGTCGCTCGTCGCGCGCGGGAAGGAAGTCATCGTCGTCGGCGCCGGCGACGCCGCCCAGCTGGTGATCCGCGAGATGCTGAAGACGCCGGCGCTCGGCTACACGCCGATCGGGCTGATCGACGACGACCCGCGCAAGAAGAATCTCCGCCTCCACGGCGTCCGTGTGCTCGGAACGTCGGCCGAGCTGCCACACATCCTTCGCGACAACCCCCCCGATGAGGTGCTGATCGCGATCCCGTCCGCGTCCGGCGAGACGCGTCAGCGGGTGGTGGAGACGGCGCAGGAGGCCGGAGTCCCTGTCAAGACCCTTCCCGGTCTCTACGAGCTGATCTCCGGGGACCTCAACCTCGCCGGCCAGATCCGGCCCGTGCAGGTGGAGGACGTACTCGGCCGCGAGCCGGTGGAGGTCGACGTCGCCTCGATCGCCAAGTACCTGTCCGGCGAGACGGTGCTCGTGACCGGTGCCGGCGGATCGATCGGGGCCGAGCTGTGCCGGCAGATCGCCCGGGTCGAGCCGGCGCGCCTCGTCCTCGTCGAGCAGTCGGAGGCGGCGCTGTTCGACATCGAGCGCGAGCTGGTGGGCGACCGCGACTTCTCGGCGGTTGCAACGGTCCTCGGCGACTGCGGCGACCGCGCGAAGATGAGCCAGGTCTTCGAGCGCTACCGGCCCGGCGTGATCTTCCACGCCGCCGCGTACAAGCACGTTGCGCTGCTGGAGGCGAACCCGCTCGAGGCAGTGCGCAACAACGCGCTCGCTACGCGCGTGATCGCCGAGGTGGCGGTCGAGTACGGCGCCGTGCGCTTCGTGCTCGTGTCGACCGACAAGGCCGCGAACCCGAAGAACCTGCTCGGCCAGTCCAAGGCGCTCTGCGAGTGGATCGTCGAGGCGTACGGCCACCGGGAGGACATCCGCACGCGCTTCGTCGCCGTGCGCTTCGGGAACGTCCTCAACTCGTCCGGGAGCGTGATCCCGATCTTCCGCAGGCAGATCGAGAAAGGCGGCCCGGTCACCGTGACGCATCCGGAGATGACGCGCTACTTCATGACCATCCCGGAAGCGGTGTCGCTGGTCGTGCAGGCCGGTGCGATCGGCGGCCGCGGCCAGGTCTACGTGCTCGACATGGGCGAGCCGGTGAAGATCCTCGAGCTCGCGCGCGACATGATCCGCCTCTCCGGCAAGGAGCCGGAGACGGAGATTCCGATCACGTTCGTCGGCGTGCGTCCCGGCGAGAAGCTGCACGAGGAGCTGTGGACGGAGGGCGAGACGGTCGGCCCGACGTCACATCCCAAGATCCTCCGCGCCGCGCGGCCGCCGATCGACGTCGAGTGGCTCGAGGAAGAGCTCGGCGAGCTCGAGCGCATGGTCGAGCGCGGAGAGACCCTCGACGTCGTCTCGAGGGTCGCCTCGATGCTGCGCGAGCCCCGGCGCGACGGTTCCGCAGTTCTCGAAGACACTCTGCACTGACGCGTCACAGGTCCGTCCCGCCGCGTCCGTAGGCTGGACTCGTGATCTTCGAGGGCCTCAACCCCGAGCAGCGGCGTGCCGTCGACGCTGTGCGCGGGCCGGTCTGCATCCTCGCGGGCGCGGGGTCCGGCAAGACGACGACGATCACGCGCCGCATCGCCAACCAGGTTGCGACCGCGACCTTTGCGGCGGACGAGATCCTCGCGGTCACGTTCACCGACAAGGCCGCAGCGGAGATGCGCGGCCGGCTCGAGGCGCTCGGAGTCGCCGGCGTCACGGCGCGCACGTTTCACTCCGCTGCTCTGGCGCACCTCCATTGGCTCGGCGACGCGCCCAGCCGAATCCTGCCCTCGAAGGCGCTGACCCTGCGGCGCATCGGGAACTCGCTGCCGCCCCCGTACAAGTTCCGCCCCGCCGGCGACCTCGCCACAGAGGTGGAATGGGCGAAGAACCGCCGCCTGACGCCGGAGACCTACCTCGAGGGGCTCGGCGAGCACGAGCCGCCCATCCCGAGCGACCTGATGCGAAAGGTCTTCCGCTTCTACGAGGCCGAGAAGGCAGAGCGAGGGTTCATCGACTTCGAGGATCTGCTCGAGCTGGCGGTTCGCCTCTTCGACGAGGACGAGCAGGCAGTCGCGGAGGTGCGTGAGCGGTACCGCGCGTTCACCGTCGACGAGTACCAGGACGTGAACCTGCTGCAACAGTCCCTGCTCGACCGCTGGCTCGGGCCGAGCGACGAGCTCTGCGCCGTCGGCGACGACTATCAGTCGATCTATGCCTTCACCGGCGCGACCCCGGCCTACCTGCTCGGCTTGCCGGAGCGGTTTCCGAACGGGACGGTTGTCCGTCTGGAGGCGAACTACCGCTCCTCGCCGGAGGTGCTCTCCCTGGCGAACCGCATCGTCCCCGCCCTCGGCGGCGCCGAGAAAGTGTTGCGGGCATCGCGCGACCACGGGCCGGAGCCGGTTACGCGCGCGTTTCCGACGGGCGAGCTCGAACGCGCCTTCGTCGTCGAGCAGGTGCGTGAGCTGCACGAGGGCGGAGTTCCGTACGAGGAGATCGCCGTGCTGTGCCGCACGAACGCGCGCCTGGCCGACTTCGAGGAGCCGTTCCACGAGGCCAGGATTCCCTTCCAGGGTGCGGCGCTGCTCGCGCGCGAGGCTGCGCGGCAACTCCTGAAGCGCCTCGGCCAGCTGAAGCCGACTCCGGTCGTCGCGGCGGCCGTGCGTGGCTACGCCTCGGACGCGGGATGGGTGGAGCGCCCGCCGGACAAGCTCGGCGAGCGCGAGATGGTTCGCCAGGCGGACCTCGGCAGGCTCGTGAAGCTCGCAGGGGAGTTCGACGACGGCGTCCGCACGACGCGAGACTTCATCGCAGACCTCGAGAGCCGCTTCAGCTCGACCGGGCCGGAGCGGAAGGGCGTGCACCTGGTCACGCTGCACGGTGCGAAGGGACTGGAATTCGAGGCCGTCTTCGTGCCGCGCGTCGAAGAGCGCGAGCTCCCGATCAAGCTGGCGAAGAAGCCCGACGAGATCGCCGACGAGCGCCGCCTCTTCTACGTGGGCATGACGCGGGCGAAGCGCCACCTCGCACTCACCTGGAGCGGGAAGCCGAGCC
>VAXY01000133.1 GCA_005885085.1 Actinomycetota bacterium
CCGTCGAGACGCACGTCAACGCCATCTTCACGAAGCTCCGGCTCGCGCAGGCGCCCGACGACCATCGCCGTGACGACCATCGCCGTGTGCTGGCCGTGCTGGCATATCTCCGCGCGAGCGGCAGGACGTAACCTTCCCGCCGGTGGACGCCGACGCCGTCGAGATTCGCGTCCTCGGCTGCCTGATCGAAAAGCAGCGCACGACGCCGGACCAGTATCCGCTGTCGCTGAACGCGCTGCGCCTCGCGTGCAACCAGTCGACCAACCGAGACCCCGTCGTCGAGTACGACGAGCGGACGATCAAGGCAGCGCTCGACCGGATGTCGAACCGCGGCTGGACACGTTTGGCGAGCGGCGCCGGCAGCCGCGCGCTCAAGTACAGGCACCTGCTCGATGAGGCCCTGTCGCTCTCGGAGCCGGAGCTGTCGCTCCTCGCCGTGCTGATGCTGCGCGGGCCGCAGACGCTCGGCGAGCTGAAGCAGCGGAGCGAGCGGCTCCATCGGTTTGCGTCGCCCGGCGACGTGGCGCAGACGCTCGACACGCTCGCCCGGCGCGAGCTCGTGACCCGCCTCGAGCGCCATGCAGGGCAGAAGGAGGACCGCTACGCGCAGCTGCTCGGCGCCGGGCAGGCGGAGGCGGCGATGCCGATGCCGCCGGAGGAGCGCCCGGACGACGGGGGCGACAGGCTGACCGCGATCGAGGCGCGGCTCGAACGGCTCGAGACCGCCTTCGACGAGTTGAGGGCGCAACTCACACGGTAATCTGCCCCACCGTGGCCGATGCCCTCACGCAGTTGAAGGAACGTCTCACGCGTGTCACGGATCTCGAGCGGGTCGGCCGGGTGCTCAACTGGGACCAGCAGACGATGATGCCGCCCGCGGGATGGGAGCATCGGGCCGACCACTCCGCGACGCTCCGTCGCATCCAGCACGAGACGCTGATCGCGGACGAAACCGGACGGCTCCTCGACGAGTTGCGCGGTCGCGAGGGCTCGCTCGATCCGGAGTCGGACGACGCGGCTCTGATCCGCGTCGCGCGCCGCGACTACGAGAAGGCGGTCCGCGTGCCCACCGACCTCCGCGCCGAGATGGTTCACGCGGGCGCCAAGGCCCGGACGATCTGGATCAAGACCCACAACGACTCCGACTTCGAGCAGTTTCGCCCGACCCTCGAACGGAACTACGAGCTCCGCCAGCGCTATGTCGAGTGCTTCGACGACGTCGACGAGCCGTACGACATCCTGCTCGACGACTACGAGCCGGAGACCAGCACCGCCGAAGTGCGTGAGACCTTCGCCCAGCTCAAGGCCGAGCTGATCCCGCTGATCGCCGAGCTGCGGAACGACGACATCGACGACTCCTTCCTGCGCGGAAACTTCCCGGTCGAGGCGCAGGAAAGGCTGGCAAAGGAGGTCGTCTTCGCCTCGGGGGCAGGCGTCGACGACATCCGGATCACGACGAACTACGACCCCGAGACGATGAAGTCGTTCTTCTCGACGATGCACGAATACGGGCACGGCCTCTACTCGCACCAGCTGCCGCGTCACCTGGAGCACCTGCCGATCGGCAACGCGTGCTCGCTCGGCATCCACGAGTCGCAGAGCCGCCTCTGGGAGAACCTCGTCGGCCGCAGCCGTCCGTTCTGGCAGCTCTTCTACCCGCGTGCACAGGAGACGTTCCCCGAACAGCTCCGGAACGTCGAACTCGACCGCTTCATCGGCGGCATCAACCGCGTCCAACCGTCGTTGATCCGCATCAGGGCGGACGAGGTCACGTACGGCATGCACGTGATCCTGCGCTTCGAGCTCGAGCAGGAGATCATCCACGGCCGCGTCGCAATTCGCGACCTGCCGGGAGCGTGGAACGAGAAGATGAACGAGTACCTCGGGGTCGAGGTGCCGAACGACGCGCAGGGCGTCCTGCAGGACACGCATTGGGCGTCCGGCTCGATCGGCTACTTCGCGACGTATCTGCTCGGAACCGTCATGTCCGTGCAGATCTGGCAAAAGCTCCTCGACGACATCCGCGATCTCGAAGAGCAGATCGAGCGGGGCGAGTTCACGGCTTTGCGCGACTGGCTCGGCGAGCACGTGCACCGCTGCGGACGCAAGTTCTCGCCCCAGGAAACGCTGCGGCGGGCAACCGGCGCGACGCTCGATCCGAAGCCATATCTCGCGTACCTGCGGGAGAAGTACGGCGCCCGCGTGGCCGCTTGACTGATTAGTCGGTCAGCCCGGCGCGGTTTCGGGAATCGCGCGCCGGATCAGAACCTTTCCGTCCTCGATTCGTTCCGACTCCTTGGGGGGAACTGATGCGTACGCTTCTCGTGACGCTCGCCGCCGCTCTCGTACTGGCGGTACCGGCCGGCGCCGGTGACATTGTCGGCTTCACCGAACAGGTCTCGCCTCGAGCTGACGAAAACGCGACCGAGCCGTACATCGCGATCGACCGCTCGGACGGCACGATCTACGTCGCCTGGCAGTCAGGTGGAAGCCACGTCGCGCGCTCCGACGACGGTGGCCGCACGTTCACAACGGTGTTCGATCAACACGACGTCGGCGACGTCGACGTCGCCGTCGGGGGCCCGACCCCGTGCACGCTGCCGTCGAATGGCTGCGTGCCCGGGACGCGCCGCGTCTACCTGACCTCAATCGAGGAGACGCCGCTTCCACTGCAGACGCATCTGGCGTACAGCGACGATCGCGGAGCGACCTGGACCGTCAATGAGCTTGCCGCGCTCAATCCGTCGGCGATCGACCGGCCCTGGCTGGCGGTCTATCCCGGCTCGGTGGCGACCTCCGACAAGGTCTACATCGGCTACCACGACTTCACCATCAGCCAGATCTGGGTCGCGGCCTCGATCGACGGCGGCCAGACCTTCGGTCCATCCGAGGACACGTTCTCGGACGTGCACGCGCAGTCGGAGACGTTCTGCAACTCGATCCCGAGCGGGCTCGAAGTCGACCCGAACACGGGAGAGGTCTACATCCAGTGGATCACCGCGGGGCCGATCCAGAACGCACAGGGCTGCGACCTGACCCAGAACCAGAACTTCCACGAGGTCTGGATTGCGCATTCGGCTGGTGCCGGCGTAGCACCGGTTACGACGTGGGACGACCATCTGGTCTTCGACGGCCCTGAGGACACGAACGCCGACAAGATCTTCGCCGACATCGCCGTCGACAGCGCCGGCAACGTGTACTCGGTCTTCCCGGACAATCTCGCTGCGCCTGACCACTTCGATATCTGGTTCAGCCACTCGAGTGACAAGGCCGCCAGCTGGTCTGCACCGGTGAAGGTGAACAGCGACAAAGTGACGCACTTCTTCCCCTGGATCGCGGCCGGCAGCGCGGGACGCGTGGACTTCATCTGGCTCAACTCGCCGGACTACACGCCGACCGACGCTGAGCTATCGCCGTGGTATGTCACGTTCGCGCAGACCACGAACGGCACCGCCATGGAGCCCAAGTTCAACCAGACGTCGGAGTCGAGCAGCGTCATGCACGTCGGCGGGATCTGCACCAACGGCATCTTCTGCTCGCTCAGCGGCGGCAACCGCGACCTCGCCGACTCGATCTCGATCGCTATCGACAGAGGCGGCAGCGCCGGGCTCGTCTGGACCGACCAGGGCCGCGTGCTTCACGGTCCGACGCACATCAGCTACGGGTGCAACACGTCCCAGCAGTCGGCCCTTGCGGGCGCGAATCAACGATTGAGCTGCAAGGGACCTGCGGGTCCATAGCGTGGTCGTTTCTCAGAGCGGGGCCCTCCCGTGGGGTCCCGCTCTCACCTATTCGGGCCAGGCCTCCGCGACCTTCCGCCGCGTCTCGTCGAGGTGCTCAGGCAGCACCTTGACGTCGGCGAGCACCGGCATGAAGTTCGTGTCGCCGGCCCACCGCGGCACGACGTGCAAGTGCACGTGGTCGACGACTCCGGCGCCTGCGACGCGGCCGAGGTTCCAGCCGAGGTTGTAGCCCTGCGGACCGTACGTCACGGCAAGGGCGCCCATGCCCGCCGACCCGATGCGATGCAGTTCGAGCACCTCGTCGTCCGTCAGCTCGCCGTAGTCGCCGACGTGTCGCAGCGGCGCGACCATGAAATGTCCTGACGCGTACGGGAACTTGTTCAGCAGTGCGAACGTGTGGGTGCCGCGATGGAGGACGAGTCGCTCGACATCGTCGCCTGCAGCGGCCAGGCAGAAGATGCAGGCTCCTTCCTCGTCGGCGGACTTGATGTACTCGAGTCGCCAGGGTGCCCACAGCCGTTCCACGCGGCTATCCTCTACGAGTTCTCGAGCGAAGGAGGGGGTCTGTTGGGCAGGCGCATTGTCTGTCTGGCTGCGATGTCCGGGCTCTTGCTCCTCGGAGTGGACGGCGCGGGAGCGGCGACGGCGACGTTCACGGATGCGCAGGGCGACGCTGTCGGCGGCGCGGCCGACCTCGCGCAAGTGGTCGTCTCGAACGACTTCGACGGCAACATCACGTTTGCGTTGACGATTCCGAACCGATCGTCGTTCACGTCCGACGACTTCGTCGTCATTCTGCTCAACGTCGACAGAAACGCGTCGACCGGCAACAACGGTGTCGACTACGGGTTCTTCATCACCGCAACGCGGGCTGATCTCCTGCAGTGGAACGGGACGACATTCGTCCGCGTACTCGCGCCGACACTCACGGCCAGTAACAACAACATGACCTTGACGATCAACCGCAGCGATCTCGCGAAGACGACGGCGTTCAGCTTCGGCGTCGCCAGCGGCCTCGACTCCAACCCTGCGGCAGGGGACAGCGCGCCGGACACCGGCGGCTGGACGTTCGATCTCGATCTGAAGCCCACGCTCGACACGCTGGCGGCCCGCTATTCCCCGGCGAAGCCGAAGGCCGGCAAGGTCTTCCGCCTCGCGGGGACGACACTTCGCCTCGACGACGGGACGACAGTCAAGGCCGACTCGATCACCTGCGCTATCGACAGAGGCGGCAGCGCCGGGCTCGTCTGGACCGACCAGGGCCGCGTGCTTCACGGTCCGACGCACATCAGCTACGGGTGCAACACGTCCCAGCAGTCGGCCCTTGCGGGCGCGAATCAACGATTGAGCTGCAAGGGACCTGCGGGTCCATAGCGTGGTCGTTTCTCAGAGCGGGGCCCTCCCGTGGGGTCCCGCTCTCACCTATTCGGGCCAGGCCTCCGCGACCTTCCGCCGCGTCTCGTCGAGGTGCTCAGGCAGCACCTTGACGTCGGCGAGCACCGGCATGAAGTTCGTGTCGCCGGCCCACCGCGGCACGACGTGCAAGTGCACGTGGTCGACGACTCCGGCGCCTGCGACGCGGCCGAGGTTCCAGCCGAGGTTGTAGCCCTGCGGACCGTACGTCACGGCAAGGGCGCCCATGCCCGCCGACCCGATGCGATGCAGTTCGAGCACCTCGTCGTCCGTCAGCTCGCCGTAGTCGCCGACGTGTCGCAGCGGCGCGACCATGAAATGTCCTGACGCGTACGGGAACTTGTTCAGCAGTGCGAACGTGTGGGTGCCGCGATGGAGGACGAGTCGCTCGACATCGTCGCCTGCGGCGGCCAGGCAGAAGATGCAGGCTCCTTCCTCGTCGGCGGACTTGATGTACTCGAGTCGCCAGGGTGCCCACAGCCGTTCCACGCGGCTATCCTCTACGAGTTCTCGAGCGAAGGAGGGGGTCTGTTGGGCAGGCGCATTGTCTGTCTGGCTGCGATGTCCGGGCTCTTGCTCCTCGGAGTGGACGGCGCGGGAGCGGCGACGGCGACGTTCACGCCCTGGCGGTTCAAGATCGGCTAGCGAAAGTGCGGCTCAGGCGTCCTGCTCGGACGCCTGAGCCGGCAGGGCCTGCTCCCGCCGCACGCGAACGGCCGCGAGCAGCATCAGCGAGGCGCACATGCCCAGCACGAGCAGCAGCGACGAGGTGAGAAGAATCGCCTGGAGCAACCGGGCCCTCTTCTGTCAAAGGGCAGAGATTCCTCTATAACCAGCGCTTGTATTTGAAAAACGCCACCATCGAGACGATCACAGCCACCATCAGCCCGACGATGATCCAGAACGCTTCGCGCGTGTGCTCGCCCGGGAAGAGGACGTTCATCCCGAAGATCCCGGAGATCAGAGTCAGCGGCAGCAAGACAACGCTGAACACAGTCAGGATCCGCAGCACGTCGTTCTGGCGGTGCGAGATCAGCGACTCGTTCGTGTCCTCGAGGGCCTCGACGACCTCCTTGTAGTTGTCGAGCAGGTCCCAGATGCGCTCGGACGCGTCGACGAGATCGTCGAAGTACAGCTCCAGGTTCTCCGGCAGGAAGCGCTCGATCCGCCGTTCGAGCAGGCGCAGGGCCGGCCGCTGCGGCTTGATGATCTTGCGGTAGGAGATGATCTCCTGCTTCGCCTTGGAGATGTCGCCGACGATCTCCTCGGAATGCCGCTCGTCGATGTCGTCCTCGATCGAATCGAGCTTGTACGCGATCTTGTCGAGGATCGGGAAGCAATAGTCGAAGAGGTCGTCGAGGACCTCGTAGAGCAGGCGCCCCGACCCCTTTTCGAAGAGCTGCGTGCGGAAGACCTCGTCCTCCTGGCAGCGGCTGAACAACCTCGTCACCGGGTTCAGCTGCACGTTCGGCATCGTCACGAGGTAGTCCGGCCCGAGGAAGAAGTCGAGCTCGGCGGCGTTCAGCCGCTGAATCGCCTTGTCGTAGGCGGGAAAGTGGAGGACGCCGAACAGGTAGCCCTCATCCGCGTAGTCGTCGATCTTCGGCCGCTGCCGCTTCGAAAGGACGTCCTCGACGTCGAGCGGGTGCCAGCCGAAGCGCGCGCGCAGTTCGTTGACGATCTCGGGCTCGACCGACTCGAGGTGGATCCAGGTGAGGCCTTCGGCGCTGAGTTCAGCGACGCGTGGTTCCGGGCGTGGTGCGACCGCCTCTGCGAAGCCGCGAGGCCTCGTCCGCCGGATGCGGGGCATGAGAGGGTCGTCGGTCGTCAGCGCCATGTTCGGCATCGTACCCGGGACGCCTCCGACGGAATCCACGCGCGGCGTCAGGTGCAGGCGCGCCGGGATCCGCGCCTCGAGCGTGAGAGCGTACGCGGACGCCAGCAGGCAGATCCCCGCGGCCGCCGGCCAGAGGGCCAGAGGCTCGTGCTGCAGCACGAAGCCGCCGGCCGCGGGACCAACGAGCCAGCCGATCTGCCACGACGAGCTGGAGAACGCCATGTAACGGCCGAGCAGCCTCGGCTCGGCCAGGTCGACGACGAGCGGCGCATAGATCGCGCCGTGCAGGCACTCGCCGAGCGCGAACACGCCGACTGCGATCCCGAACACGATCGCAGCCTGCGTCCCGGTCAGCCAGGCTCCGCCGGCCATCACCGCCAGAAACGTCCCCGCCCAGATGACACCCATCAACGCGAGGCCGCGCAGGCGGCGCCGTCCTTCCACGAGCTTCACGACCGGCAACTGCGCCAGGGCGACGACGCCGGAGAAGACGAACCAGAGGACGCCGATCGCCGGCTCGCTGACGTGCGCGGTGTTCTTGGCGAACGGAGGCAGCAGCTCCGACATGACCGCGATGCCGGCGCCGATGAAGATCACGTTCAGCAAGATGTAGGCGATGAAGGTGCCGTTGCGCAGGACGTCCGCGTAGCGGCCGGGCTCGTGATGGGACTCGTGGTGACTCGGCGGTGGCACGAGTCGGAGCACGCCCACGAAGACGAGGAACGTCACCGCATTGAGCAGGAACAGGAAGGTGAAGGTGCCGGGCCGGTCGGTTCGGGCAATCGCGCCGGCGACGAGCCCGCCGAGCGCGATGCCGAGGTTCATCGTCATGCGCTGCTGCGCGAACGCCGAATGCCGGCGCGCGCGCGGCGTGAGCGAGCTCAGCAGCGTCGACTGGCTCGGCCAGAAAGAGCCGCTACCCGCGCCGGCGAGGACGTTCAGAGCGAACGCATGCCACGGTGTGCGGATGAGCGGGAAGAGCGCGAACGCCGTCGCCATCAAGACGAGCGCACCGCTCAGGACCGCTCGCGGGCCGAGGCGGTCGGACAGCGCGCCGCCGACGAATCCCGAGCAGAGCGCGGCGGCGGCGTTCGACGCGACGATCAGTCCCGCGACCCCGAGCGAGATCCCGCGCACGTTGTGCAGGTAGATGATCAGGAACGGCCCGATCACCCCGTTCCCGAACATGTTCGCGAGGCCGCCCGCCTGGAGGATCCAGACGTCGCGCGGCAGCTGCGGGTTCAGGCTGCGCAGGTAGGCCCGCACCCGCCGACCCTAATTGCCGGGCTACGCTCGCGGCATGCAAGAGACGTCGCCGAGTGCGGTTGCCGCGGCGCTCGCGGTGGCGCGATCGCAGGGCCTGCGCTGCGACGAGCCGATCGTGCTGCGCGACGCGTGGCACGTGCTCCTGCACCTGCAGCCGCTGCCGGTCGTCGCGCGTGTGTCCGCCGGGCGGCCGTTTCCCGAGGGGCCGAAGCCCGACGACGTGGTTCGCGAGCTTGCCGTCGCCGCTCACGCCGCCCGCGCGGGCGCGCCGGTCGTGCCGCCGGCTGATGAGGTGGAAGCCGTGCCATATGAGCACGGCGGGCACATCGTCACGTTCTGGCGCTACGTCGATCCGCACGAGGCGGCCGACGCGTGTCAGGCCGGACGCGGGCTGCGCACGATCCACGAAGCGCTCGCCGACCTCGACGGTCCGCTGCCGGAGGCAGGGCACCCGCACGAGACGGGGGAGATGCTCGACTTCCTGTCGCCGGACCCTGGTACCGAGCTGCTCCGCGAGATCGTCTCTCGCCGCCCGGAGCTCGACGGACAGCCGCTCCACGGCGACGCACATCTCGGCAACTGCCTCGGCTCGTCCGGCGGCCCGTTGTGGCACGACTTCGAGACGGCGTGTCGCGGGCCGCGCGAGTACGACCTCGCGGCGCTTGTCATGGGCGACCGCATCGAGGGCGACAATCCACGGTCGCGGGATGCCCTTGCGGCGTACGGCGCGCACGACGCCGAGCTGCTCGACGCGATGCTGCCGCTCTACGCGGCGTGGGTCACGGTGTCGATGCTGGTAGCGATGCCGCGCCGACCCGAGCTCGCCGAGGTGGTCGAGCAGCGGCTGCGCTGGCTCTCAAAGCGGTAGCAGCGAAATTCCGACGGCAACGATCCCCAGCGCCACAGAGACGTCGACGGCGGCTCTCGGAGGCAGGACCTTCTGGGCCGTTATGACCGCAGCAAGCACCAGCATCCAGGTGACGCTCATCGCTCCCAGCGCTACCAACATGAGCATGAGACCGGTCGCGGCGACGGCAGAGGCGCCGGCGACGCCGAGCGTCGCGACGAAAGACGCCGTCCTAGTATTCGTCATGGCGGCGGAGCGGGAAGTCGGCGCTACGACCGTCCGGAACCTGGTCGAGCAGCTGGTCGTAGAAGGGCGCGAGCAGGAAGCGGTCGGGAGCGGTGCGGGAGTACGTGTGGTAGACAACGTCGTCCTCGAGCTTGAAGACGTTCCACCCCGGCGCCTCGGCCATGCCGTGCGCCAGATCGGTGCCGACGTTGTCGGCCCAATCCTTGAGCCAGTCGTCCGCCTCGTCGACCATCTTCTTCATCTCGCCCTGCGACATCTGCTGCTCGGTGAGCGCGAAGACGAAGTCGAAGTTGAAGTCGCTGTCGAACGACGAGACGTACGGGAACGTCCAACCCATCCGCTGCTTGTAGGCCTTGAGCTTCTCGATCGGCGCCCGGGAGATCGCAATCAGCGTGGTGTCCCGGTTGTTCACGTGGGGAAGGGCACCGTCGAAGCCATCCGCGAGCCCGGTGCACCCTGGGCAGGCAGCCTCGTACGTCGGGCCGAACATGAGGTGGTAGATCAAAAGCTGCGACCGCCCGTCGAACAGCTCGACGAGCGTCTTCTTCCCGTCCTCGGTGTCGAAGACGTACTCCTTGTCGACGCGAACCCACGGCAGCTCCTGCCGCTGCTTGGCGATCTCCTCGTCGAGCTTCCCAAGCTCCTGCTCTCGCCCGTGAACCGCCTGAACCGCCGCCTTCCATTCGTCCTTGGACACAACCGCGTGCTCTGTCATCAGGCTCCTCCTCTGCGTTCTCGATGTATTAGACGGCACGTGCGCAAAAAACTCATCGCCGCGAATGCCGGCTTTGCCGGCGTTCGCCTAGAGACGTTCTCCGACAGGACCTCCGCGCAAAATCATCATGGCCGCGAAGCGGCCGGATTTTGCGCGGTGAATGCGCCTGGCAGGAATCGAACCTGCGACCTTGCGCTCCGGAGGCGCACGCTCTATCCCCTGAGCTACAGGCGCGAGGGCGTCTAGTCTAGCCCCGATGGAGGTCACGGCCCGGATCGCGACGCTCGAGCTCGCAGAGACGTTCGTGATCTCGCGAGAGTCGCAAGATACGGCCGAGGTCGTGCAGGTCGAGATCAGGCACGACGGCGTTTCCGGCTTCGGTGAGGGTGCGCCCATCGGGCGGTACGACGAGTCGACCGAGTCGGCGCTGCAGTACATAGAAGAGGCCGGCGACGCGCTCGGGGACGACCCGTTCGCGCTCGAAGAGATCGAGTCGCGACTCGAGTCGCGTGAGTGGGCGGCGCGGTCGGCGCTCGACGCCGCCTTGCACGACCTGCAGGGCCGGCTCACCGGCGTCCCTGTCTGGCGCCTGCTCGGACTCCGACAGCTCGGGCCGCCGACGTCGTGGACGATCTGGCTCGGTGATCCCGACGACATGGGCAACCGTGCGGCGAAGATGGCCGACCGCTTCCTGCGCCTGAAGCTGAAGCTCGGCGCGCGCGACGGCCGTGACGTCGACCGCGTCCGCGCGGTGCGCGCAACGACCGAGGCGCCGCTCCAGGTCGACGTGAACGAGTACTGGACGCTGGAGGAGGCGCTCGAAACGCTGCCGCAGCTGGCGGAGCTCGGGGTCGAGTACTGCGAACAGCCGCTGCCGGCCGGCGATCCCGGGGGCGCGCGCCTGAAGGCCGCCTCGCCGGTCCCCATCTACGTGGACGAGGACTGCCACCGTCTCGAGGACGTGGCTGCCTGCGCCGAGCGCGCGCACGGCATCAACATCAAGCTCGCCAAGTCCGGCGGCATCCGTGAAGCGGTCCGGATGGCGCACGCGGCCCGGGCGCTCGGCCTCGGGGTGATGCTCGGCTGCATGATCGAGTCCGGCCTCGGCATCGCCGCCGCCGCACAGGTCGCAGGGTTGTGCGACCACGTCGACCTCGACGGGAATCTGCTGCTCGCGCATGATCCGTGGCCCGGCGTCGAGCTCCGCGACGGCATCCAGGTCCCTGCAGACGAACCCGGTCTCGGTGTCAGAGAAGAAGTACCTGATCCTCGCTGAAGAGTTCTCGCACGACCCGCACTACGGCAAGACGATGCGGGGAGTGCTGCGTTACCGGCGGGAGTCGGTCGTCGCGATCCTCGACACGAAACGTGCGGGAGCGAGCGAGGACGGAGTCCCCGTCGTCGGAACCGTCGACGAGGGGATGCGGTACGAGCCGAACACGGCCCTCGTCGGAGTCGTCACCCAAGGCGGCCACTTTCCGGGCGATTGGCAGGACCTGCTGAAGAGCAGTGTCAGGCAGGGGCTCGACGTCGAGAACGGGTTGCACGTCCGGCTCCACGACATTCCGGGTCTCCCCGAGCTCGCCCGCGAACGCGGAGTCGAGCTGCGCGATCTCCGCGAGCCGCCGGGGGACCTGAGCACGGCGACGGGCGCGAACCTCGAGGTCGACGCGACGATCGTCCTGACGGTCGGCTCCGACTGTGCGATCGGGAAGATGACCGCGACCTGCGAGCTCGACCTCGAGGCGCGGAATCGCGGCCTGCGTTCGGTGTTCGTCCCCACCGGCCAGACGGGCATCGCGATCGCCGGCTGGGGCATCTCGGTCGACGCGGTCGTCTCCGACTTCCTCGCCGGCGCCGCCGAGCGGCTGGTCGTCGAGGGCGGGGAGCGCGGCGACCTGCTCTGGGTCGAGGGGCAGGGAGCGATCCTGCACCCGATCTACTCCGGCGTCACCGTCGGCCTGATGCACGGGAGCGCGCCGAATCTGTACGTCCTGTGCCACGAGGTGGGGCGGACCGTCACCGAAGGCGATCCCACGGCCTCACCGATCGTGAGCCTGAAGGAGTTGGTGGACCTGCACGAGCGGATGTCGCTGAAGCTGCGGCCGGCGAAGGTCGCCTGCATCTCGCTCAACACCTCCGAGGTGTCCGAAGAGGAAGCACGCATCGCGATCGAGGAGGCCGAGGCGGAGACGGGCCTGGCGGCGGACGATCCCGTTCGCTTCGGGGCCGGCAAACTCCTCGAAGCGGTACTCAACGCCGGCCCCTGATCTGCCGACAAGACGGGGATGAGGCGGATCTCTGCGGTCCTGGCATCCGCGTGCGCTGCGCTCGCCCTGACCGGGGCGGCTTCGAGCACGACCTTCGGCGTCGCGGACGACGCCGGCAAGTACGCCGAGGACGGCGGGGCCGGCTTCT
>VAXY01000134.1:0-6980 GCA_005885085.1 Actinomycetota bacterium
GTAGATCGTCACGGGCAGGTTGGCCACATTCGAGAGCTCCAGGGTGACGTGCCCGTCCCAGCCGGGGTCGATGAAGCCGGCGGTGGAATGGATCAGCAGGCCAAGCCGGCCGAGGCTGCTGTTGTGCGTCGGGATACATGCCTTCGTGACAAGGAAGAGACCGCTTGAAGACGCGACCTCGATACACCGGACGGGCACGCTCGGCACCTCACGGACCTCGACAATTCCGCGGAGCTCATGGAAGCGGCCGGCCCGCTTTTGACGCACGTATTCCTCCGGAATCCGCTTCTGCCGAAGCAGTTCGAGATTCCGTCGTTTGCTCGAGAGAGAGTCGTTTCGAACAAGGCCGCCCTTCGTCGTGCAGCGCATGTGACCCGTGCCACCAAGGCGATAAACGAGGGGCCGTGTTCGTTGTGGGGCCCCCTTGTATCCAGCGGCCGCGACCTCCTGAAGGATCTCGCCGTCGGCGCACGTGATTTCGGCCTTCGTGCTGGTTCCATCACCGATCCAGGCCCCGAGGACGTAAGGGTCAATCGGCAGTTCGCTCTCGGGATACCACGGTGCTCCGGCCAGAGGGACGTGGTGGTTCACCTCGCCACGCACGCGGAGAGTTTTCGCGATCTCCTCAGTCGTGACGATGCGATCAACCCTGAGCCCGTGGTCCCTGTCTCGCCTTGCAATCGTCCTCCACTGGTGATCGGCATCTGCGACGACCGTGGTGCCATCTGAGAAGCGAACCTCGAAACAGGGCCGGCCCGGCATCGGCGGAGTCGCATTGAGAATGGCTGCCGGAAAACCGTCCTCGTCGAAGACGAGGTCGCCGATCCTCAGGTCCCCCATGGTTGTCCAGCCTCTGGCGGTGGGGACCATCGTGTCGAGGGCCAAGGCCTTCCCCTCCAACCGGGCGACGAGATCGTCCGGCAGGCGGACACGCTCGAGCGTCGAGCCGAGCACAAACTCGCCGGGGTGCAGGACAAACGGCGTGTCCTCCTCTACCTCGACGAGCTCGGTCAGGTCCTCCTGCTCCTCCCGGACGTCGATGTACGGGTAGCGGTTGTTGTGGAAAACCCGGAAATAGCGGTCGACGCGGACGTCGACGCTCGACGGCTGCAGCAGCGAGTCGTCGTAGGGCTCGATCTCGATGCGGCCCTCTGCGAGGAAACGGGCAATCGTCCGATCTGCAAGGACCACGAGGCCGATTCTACGGCCGGGCCGGAGCTGTTAGTTTTCCACACCTTGCCGCCGGCCAGGCCCCCCAGGCCCCCGAGGACTCCTCGCTCGGTCCTCCAGCCCGTCGACCCGAACGCGCGCTACCAGATGCGCCGGCTCGAGGCGCGGCGCCGTCGGCACAAGGAGAGGCTCGTCGCTGCCGGCGCGCTGCTCGCCCTGATCTCCGCGGGCGTGGTCGGCGGCGTGATCGCGACGCACGTCGCCAAGCACAAGGCCGTCCGCGCGGCGGCACGCGCGCAGCCGAAGCCGCAACCTCAGGGTCTGCAGCCCCGTCCGTTGCCGGACGAGGTGCGCGGCGTGCACATGACCATGGCGCTCGCCGGCCTTCCCGGCAAGCTCGACCAGTACATCGCCCTGAAGCAGGACGGCCTGAACACGATCGAGCTGGACGTCAAGGACGAGAACGGCGACATCGGCTTCCCGGCGGCCGTCCCGCTCGCGCAGAGGATCGGCTCCGCCAAGCGCTACTACAAGGCCGAGCAGGCCGTTGCGAAGATCCACGCGGCGGGCGTCTACCTGATCGGTCGCGTCGTCACGTTCGAGGATCCGCTGCTCTCCGAGGGCGATCCCGAGCTGGCGATCAGACGCGCGGACGGCTCACGCTGGTTGAACAACGCCGGCCTCGGCTGGACGAACCCGTACGACAAACGCGTCTGGAAGTACAACGTCGACATCGCGGCGAAGGCGGCGAAGCTCGGCTTCGACGAGATCCAGTTCGACTACGTCCGCTTCCCGAGCGACGGCGACCTCTCGCAGATTCGCTACCCAGGCGTTCACACGCAGCCGATGGGCTGGACGATCCCGATGTTTCTCAAATACGCGCGCTCACGCCTGAAGCCGCTCGGCGTTCGGCTGTCGGTCGACGTTTTCGGCCTCTCCGCGACGCGGGACCTCGGCATCGCGCAGTTCCCGCGCCGGATCGCCCCCTTCGTCGACACGATCTACCCGATGGTCTATCCCTCGCATTACGTCTCGGGCGAGTACAACATCATCGACCCGGATTCCCGCCCGGGAACGACGGTGGCCTATTCGCTAAGAGACTTCCGCGCGAAGTTGACCGGGCGCAAGACGATGCTCGTCCCGTGGCTGCAGGACTTCTCGCTGCGCCGGACCTACACGCTCGCGGACGTCCAGGACCAGATCCAGGCCGCCCGACTGGAGCACGTGAAGGGCTTCATGCTCTGGAACGCTGCCGGCCTTTACACGGTCAAAGCTCTTTCCACCAAACCGTTTTAGTCGGCCGGAGCACGCTTTGACCGTGGAGGGTCCCCGCTTCGCGGGGAACGTGCGCGGGCCGAGCCCACGCACTTTCCTCAGGTCGACCAAGGTTTGCAACCTTTCTATGCAAATATGCAAACCCGCCGCCGGCTGCGTTATCGTCCTCGCTGATGGCTGCGACCAAGGCGATCGAGCTCAAGACGGCCATTCCGGGGCCACGGTCGCAGGAGATCCTTGTGCGCAAAAGCCTGGTTGTTGCGGACCCGCTCTCGGTCTACATCCCGGTCGTGATCGACCACGGAGAGGGGGCAACGCTCACCGACGTCGACGGCAACACCTTCATCGACTTCTCGGGCGGCGTCGGCTGCCTGAACGTCGGCCACGCCAACCCGCGCGTGGTCGAGGCGGTCCAGGAGCAGGCCGCGAAGTTCTTCCATACGGACTTCACGATCGTCCCGTACGAGCTCTACGTCACGCTCGCGGAGCGCCTCGTCGAGTCGACCCCGATCTCCGGACCGGTCAAGGCTGCGTTCTTCAACGCCGGCACCGAAGCGGTCGAGAACGCGGTCAAGTTCTCGCGCGCGTTCACGAAGCGTCCCGCGGTGATCGCTTTCGAAGGCGGGTTCCACGGCCGCACGCTGCTGTCGCTCTCGCTGACCTCGAAGACGCATCCATACAAGGCCGGCCTCGGGCCCTTCGCCCCGGACATCTACCGCGTGCCGTTCGCACAGGACTACCGCGGGCCGAGCGCGCGCGACGCGCTCGCGGCCCTCGAGCGTGCGCTCGTCACGCAGGTCGCGGCGGAGAGCGTCGCCGCGATCGTCGTCGAGCCCGTTCAAGGCGAAGGCGGGTTCGTGGTCGCGCCGCCCGAGTTCCTCGACGGCGTGCGCCGGCTCTGCAACGACAACGGGATCGTGCTCGTGATCGACGAGGTCCAGACCGGGTTCGGCCGCACGGGAAAGATGTGGGGCATCGAGCACTACCCGGTCGAGCCGGACCTGATGTGCATCGCGAAGTCGATCGCCGGAGGCTTGCCGCTCTCGGGCGTGCTCGGGCGGTCGGAGATCATGGACGCGCCCGGTGACTCGGCGATCGGCGGAACCTACGTCGGCAACCCGGTCGCGCAGGCGGCCGCGCTCGCCGTCCTCGACGTGTTCGAAGAGGAAGGGCTCGTCGACCGCGCAGCGCAGCTCGGCGAGACGATCCGGGAGCGGATGCAGAACTGGCAGCAGCGGTGGCCGGCGATCGGCGACGTGCGCGGCCTCGGTGCGATGCTCGCGATCGAGCTGGTCAACGACGCCACGACGAAGGATCCCGCTCCCGGACTCGCGACGAAGGTGGTCGAGGCTGCCGCCGAGCGCGGACTGCTCCTCCTCAAGTCAGGGATCTATTCGAACTGCATCCGTGTCCTCGTCCCGCTGGTCATCTCGTCTGCGGAGCTTGACGAGGCTCTGGACGTCTGGGAAGACGCCCTCGATTCAGCACTCAGCGGCTGAGCGCCGATAGAGCCGGCATGGCCGGGTACCTGATCGCTGCGGTGGCGTTCGCGCTCCCCCTCGCCCTGGGTGCGGTCGGCGTCGGGCGGCCACGCATCGTGCTCGGCGTCGGCGGCGTGCTCGCCGTCGGCTGGGTGATCTCCCTCGCTCAGAGCCGCGCCACGGATTCGAACGGCAACGCCTTCATCCCACTCTGGCTCCTCGCCGGCCTCGTCGCCCTCCTGTACTCGATCTGGTGCGGAGGCCTCTGGCTCGGCGTACGGCTCCGACGCATGCGCCGCGCGACGCCCGGGTAGCTTTCCCTGCGTGGTGGGGGAGAAGATCGCCGGACGGTACGAGGTGGAAGAGCTCGTCGGCCACGGCGGCATGTCGAGCGTCTACAAGGCCCGCGACGCCCTGCTCGAGCGACACGTCGCCCTGAAGATCCTCCACGATCAGTACAGCTCGGACGAGGCGTTCGTCGAGCGCTTCAAGCGGGAGGCCCGCTCCGTCGCCCAGTTGCAGCACCCCAACATCGTCACGGTGATCGACCGCGGCGAAGAGGACGGCCGCCAGTACATCGTCTTCGAGTACATCGAGGGTGAGAACCTGAAAGAGCTCGTCGTACGCAAGGGCCGCCTCGACGTGCACGAGGCGCTCGAGATCGCGCTCGAGGTCGCGCGCGGACTTGCGTTCGCGCATCAGAACGGGCTCGTGCATCGGGACGTCAAGCCGCAGAACGTGCTCTTGAACGGCGACCGGCTTGCGAAGGTGACCGACTTCGGCATCGCCCGCACGGTCGACGTCGACGGCATGACGCAGACCGGCACGGTGCTCGGCACGTCGAACTACATCGCCCCGGAGCAAGCGACGGGCCAGCGCGTCGACGCGCACAGCGATGTCTATGCGCTCGGCACGGTCCTGTACGAGCTCCTGGCCGGCGACGTGCCGTTCCCGGGGGAAAGCTTCGTGGCCGTCGCGATGAAGCACGTGCACGAGCCGCCGCCAAACCTGCTCGACGTCCGCAAGGACGTTCCGCTTCGCGTCGCGGCCGCGGTCGACCGCGCCCTCGAGAAGGACCCCGAACAGCGGTTCCCGACGATGGACGCCTTCGCCGCCGAGCTCGAGGCGTGCCTCGCGGAGCTCGACCACGGAGTCGACGGCGACAAGACGATGGTCATCCCGGCGCGCAGGCGTCGCCCCAGGAAGCAGGTGTCACGATGGCCCCTGGCGGTCGGAATCCTCGGACTGCTCGCCATCGCGGCCGTCGTCGTCGGCCTGCTCACGCTGGGGGGCACGAGCGGTGGGAAGAAATCCGAGGCGGCGACGATCTTTCCGGTCACGGGCCTGACGTCATACGACCCCTTCTCGTCGGACAAGGCCGAGCACTCCGAGGACGCGCCGAACATCACAGACGGCAACGCGGGAACGTACTGGACGACAGAGCAGTACAACGATGCGCCCTCCTTGGGCAAGCCCGGGGTCGGCGTCGTCGTCGACGCCGGCAAGGTGGCGCAACTGTCGCGGATCGTGGTCGACACCGACACGCCGGGCTTCACCGCGCAGATCGACGAACATCGAGGGCGGCACACCGCAACCGATCTCCCCCAAGCAGACCGTCAGACGGAGGACGACATTCGAACTGCAGCAAACAGCGCCGTTGCGCTACTACGTGATCTGGATCAGGAGGCTGCCGCGGGGCCTCGACTATGCGCACGTCAACGAGGTGCGCGCTTTCAAAGACTGAGCCGAAAGGCCAGTAGCTCAGTACTCCAACTTCGACCGGCGCTCTTGGCGTTCGAGCGCGAGCTCGATCAGGCGCTGGAGCAATTCGTCGTAAGGGACGCCTGAGGCTTCGAACAGCTTCGCGTACACGCTCGTCGACGTGAAGCCGGGAATCGTGTTGAGCTCGTTCACGACAACGCGATCGCCGGCGACGACGAAGCAGTCGGCCCGCGCCATCCCCTCGCACTCCGTGACCCGGAACGCCTCGACGGCGACGCGCTGCACGGCCTCGATCACGCCGTCCGGCAAATCCGGCGGGATCACGAGGTCCATGCCGCCCTCCTCGTACTTCGAGGCGAAGTCGTACCACTCGTGCCCGAGCGGGACGATCTGCCCGGGCAGCGAGGCGATCGGGTCGCGGTTGCCGAGCACGCCGACCTCGACCTCGATCCCGTCGAGGAACTCCTCGATCAGCACCTTGTCGTCGTGCCGAAACGCGAGCTCGACGGCGGGCCCGAGCTCGCTCTCGTCGTGGACCTTGCTGATCCCGACCGACGACCCCAACCGCGCCGGCTTGACGAAGCAGGGATAGCCGAACGGGTTCTCGACCGCGTCGCCGCTTCGCAGCGCGACATGTCTCGCGACGGCGATGCCGCTGTCACGCAGGACCTTCTTGAACAGGTCCTTGTCCATGCAGAGGGCCGAAGCGGCGACGCCTGCCCCGACATATGCCACGCCGGCGAGCTCGAGCAGCCCCTGAACCGTCCCGTCCTCGCCGAACGGGCCGTGCAGGATGGGCAGCACGACGTCGACCACGCCAAGTGTCGCCGGCGCATTCGCCGCCGGTACAGGCAGCGTTTCCGCGACCGAGCCGTCGCCTGAGCCGAGCTCCCAGCGGCCGTCGCGGCCGATCGCGACGGTGACGACGTCGTAGCGCTCGGGGTCGAGCGACTCGAGCACCGAGCGCGCCGACGCGAGCGAGATCTCGTGCTCGGAGGATCGACCGCCAGCGAGGACTGCGACGCGCAGCCTCGGCACCTACGGAGGTCCAGGCGGCGACGTCTCGCCGAATTTGCCGACCGCGATCGTGACCGTCGAGCCCGGGGGCGCCTTCGAGCCACCGGGCGGATCCTGCGTCTGGACGATCCCGTCCTGGGACGGATCCGTGACCGGCTGCGACACGATCTGCACGCCGAAGCCGGAAGCCTTGAGCTGAGCCTGCGCGTCGCTCTGCGACAGGCTCGTGACGTCAGGGACGGTCGACGTCGTCGGCCCCTTCGAGACCTGCAGGTGAATCGTCGTTCCCGGCGGCTGGTACGTGCCCGGTGCGGG
>VAXY01000134.1:7072-8545 GCA_005885085.1 Actinomycetota bacterium
CGGGCCTTTCGAGGTGCGCAGCGTGATCGTCGAGCCCTGCACGACGGACGCGCCGGCGGTAGGACGCTGCGACACGATCTCGCCCTGGGGCTGGTTTGAGTCGACGTCGATGCTGTGGCCCTTGAGGTTCGCCTTCTGGAGATCGGCCAGCGCCTGGTCCAGCTTCTCGCCGACAACGCTCGGTACGTCCGTCTTCGGCGGCCCGAGCGAGGAGAAGATCGTCACGTAGTTGCCCTTGGCGATGCGCTCGCCCGGCTGCGGGTCCTGCTTGAAGACGTACGTCTCGTCGACCTTGGCGTTGTACTGGCGTACGACCTGAACGCGCAGACCCTTCGCACGGATCTTCCGCACGGCCGCGATCTCGCGCAGGTCGCGGTAGTTGTCGACCGCAACCGTCTTCGAGCCGCTGAGCTGCGTCTGGATCTGGTCGTAGAGGAAGTAGCCCCCGACGATTGCGGCAGCCACGAACACCAGCGCGACGAACCAGGGCCAGACGGCGCGGCGTCGGGGCTCGTCGTAGTCGTAGTACGCCGCGGGCGGGGCATACGGAACCGTCTCGCGCGGCCGAGGCGTGATCTCGGTGACGGCCGTCGGAGGCGGGCGGGCGATGATCGCGGTCGCCGCCTCCTCGGTCGCGGGCGACACGGCCGCGCCGCGCGCGACGCGCGCGAGGTCGGCGTCCATCTCCTCCGCGCTCTGATAGCGATCGGCGGGATCCTTCGCCAGGGCGCGCAAGACGACGAGGTCGAGCTCACGCGGAATCTCGGCGCGCTTGGCCGAGGGTGGCTCCGGGGCGCTCGAGAGATGCTTCATCGCAATCTCCACGGGTGTGTCGCCGCTGAAGGGAACCACACCGGTGAGCAGTTCGTACAGGACGACGCCGACCGAGTAGAGGTCGGAGGTCTGATCGACGGGTGCACCCTTCGCCTGCTCCGGCGAGAGGTACTGCGCCGTGCCGATGATGGATCCGGCCTCGGTCATCTGGCTCACTCCGGCGCGCGCGATGCCGAAGTCCGTCACCTTCAACCGCCCCTCGGCGTCGACGAGCACGTTGTGCGGCTTGATGTCACGGTGCACGATGCCGTGACGGTGCGCGAACCGGATCGCGGTGAGGATCTGGCGGGCGTAGTCGATCGCGACGGGAACCGGTGCAGGTCCGCGGGCGACGATCAGCTCTTTGAGCGAGCGGCCGTCGAGATACTCCATTGCGATGTAGTAGGTGCCTTCCGCCTCGCCGCGGTCGTAGATCGAGACGATGTTCGGATGCGAGAGGCTCGCCGCGTTCTTGGCCTCGCGGCGGAAGCGCTCGACGAACTGGTCGTCACCCGCATGGCGGTCGTTGAGGATCTTGATCGCCACGCGGCGGCCGAGCACCTCGTCCTCGGCGAGGTACACGTTGGCCATGCCGCCCGTGCCCAGCTTGCGCACGATCCGGTAGCGCCCGTCGAAGAGGGTGTTGAGGAGGGTGTCCGT
>VAXY01000135.1:0-357 GCA_005885085.1 Actinomycetota bacterium
TCCCGCCCGCGCGGGCGGCCGTGCGACTCGAGCACGGCGGCGGCGACGTCCGGCTTGTCACGATTGAGCACGATGGTGATCCTGGCGTTCGACACGGCGACTAACGTCGCGACGAGCGCGCTCGTCGACGACGGTGAGGTGCTCGGCGAGCGCACGTCGCGCGCGGTGACCCTGCTCGAGGACATCGACGCGCTGCTGCGGCAAGCCGGGATGCACACCCGGGACGTCGAGGCGCTCGCGGTTGGAGTCGGGCCGGGCAGCTTCACGGGCGTCCGCATCGGCCTCTCGACCGCGCGCGGGCTCGCACTGGCGCTCGGCATCCCGGCGGCCGGCGTGTCGACGCTCGATGCGCTTGCG
>VAXY01000135.1:454-6132 GCA_005885085.1 Actinomycetota bacterium
GTCGGGAGCGGCGCCGTCCGCTACCGCGAAGTGTTCGAGGCCGCCGGCGCCGAAATCCCTCCGGACGCCGACGACCGCCACCTCCCGAGGGCCCGGTACCACGCCCAGCTGGCGCGGAACTACGGCCCGGCCGATCAGGTCGAGCCCCAGTACCTCCGTATCCCTGACGCTGATAGAACGAGACCGTGAGCGTCGCTCGCCTTCGGCTCGCTCCAGTAGGGGAAACAATGTTTCCCCTACGAGACCCCTTCTTTAGGTCACGCCTCAGCCCGCGCGCCGCTGCGATCGCCGCGCGCGCCGAGGACCGCGACATCGCTTGCGATGTCGCCCCTTCCCTCGCTCATCGGCCAAAGAACGGCCCGTGAGCACGACCGCGAATCGCGTCGACTTCCGCCGCCTGGAGCTGCGCGACCTGAACGCAATCGAGAAGATCGAGCGGGCCTCCTACCGCACGCCGTGGTCGCGGTCGATGTTCGCGGGCGAGCTGGCGAAACCGTCCTCGATCTCGCTCGGCGCCTTCGATCCGGAGCGAGGCGAGCTGCTCGGCTATCTGATCATCAGCCGGTACGTCGACGCCTGGCACGTGATGAACCTCGCGGTCGCCCCGAAGCACCGCCGCAAGCGCATCGCCGCGAGCCTGCTCGAGCGCCTGTTCGAGGTAACGTCGGGAGAGGGGCGCCGCGGGTACACGCTCGAGGTGCGGGTCTCGAACGACGTGGCGATCAAGCTGTACGAACAGGCCGGCTTCAAGGCGCGCGGGGTGCGCCGCGGGTACTACACGGACAACCGGGAGGACGCCCTGATCATGTGGCGCGATCCCGAGCAGCGTCCACTCGACCAGCCCTCGTGATCGTCCAGCTGCCGCCGACGACGGCGGTCGCCTTCGTCGACGCTCGTCACGGCTGGGCCGGCGGGCAGGGAGGGTTACTGGGCACGAGCGACGGCCAGACCTTCCGGGTCGAGCTGAGAGCGCCCATCGCCGGCATCTCCGCGCTCGACCGCCGGCGTGCCTGGGCGATCACCGGCGACGGCTTCGTCCTGCGGACGACGGACGGGCAGCATTGGTCGCGGCTCGGCGCTCCGCACCTTTTCCATGTGCAGTTCGTCAATGCGCAGACCGGCTTCGGACTGACGCGGGACGGCGTGGTCGTCCGCAGCACGGACGCCGGACGGATCTGGTCGCAGCTCCAGGCTCCCGGTCTCGTGCAATCGGAATGCTTCTCGAGCCTGCGAGACGGCTGGCTTGCGCGTGCCGGCTCGGTCTGGACGACGCACGACGGCGCCCGGACCTGGGTTCGTTTGCGCTTGCGACCAAGCTCCGCGCTGCCCGAGCTCGGTTGTCGCGGACACGACGTCTGGGTTCTCTGGCGCGAGGGTGCCGCCGCCGGCACGGAGGGCTATCACGTATATCGCTCGCTCGACGGAGGCTCGAGCTGGCGCGCCGTGCTGGCCAGCCCGTTCCAGCGCCGCCTGCCCGCGATCAGCAACGACGCGGGACCGTTCAACGTCCTCGGCCGCGGCGCGGCGGTCTTCAGCGGCTCCTGCTCTCCGTGCGACGGATTCGGCACCGCGACCATCGTGCGCACACTCGACGGCGGTGCGTCGTTCCGGCGCAGCACACCGTTCCGCGGCTACGTGCCTTCGGCCCTGTCGTTCGTCGACGCCGCCCGCGGCTGGCTCGTCACCGGTGCCCACGCAGCCTCGGCGGCGCCCGCCCGCCTGGGCATCCTGTGGCGGTCCGTCGACGGAGGCCACAGCCTGCGCTCGGTGCTGCGCTCGCCGCTGCTCGCGCCATGATTCTCGGCCTCGAAACGTCGTGCGACGAGACCGCCGCCGCGCTCGTCTCCGCCGACGGGGGCGTGCTCGCGAACGTCGTCTCCTCGCAGGCCGATTTGCATGCGCGGTACGGCGGAGTCGTGCCCGAGGTCGCCTCGCGCCGCCATCTCGAGCTCGTCACGCCCGTGATCCGCGAGGCTCTCGGCCTTGCAGGCGCCGGCCTCGAGGACATCGAGCTGGTCGGCGTGACGGCCGGCCCGGGCCTGATCGGGGCCCTCCTCGTCGGCGTTGCAGCCGCGAAGGCGATCGCGTGGGCGCGACGGCTGCCGCTCGCGGCCGTCGACCATCTGCACGGGCACGTCGCCTCGCTCTATCTCGAGCCTGATCCGCTCGAGCCGCCGTTCCTGTGCCTGCTCGCCAGCGGCGGCCACACGCTGCTGCTCGACGTCCGTGACCGCGGCGGCGGGTCCCGCGTGCTGGGAACGACGATCGACGACGCTGCCGGCGAGGCTTTCGACAAGGGCGCGAGGCTGCTGGGTCTCGGCTATCCGGGTGGGGCGGAGCTCGACCGGCTGGCGCGCGAAGGTGATCCGCATGCGTACGACTTTCCCGTCGCCCGCGTCCCCGGCCTCGACTTCTCGTTCTCGGGCGTGAAGACTGCCCTGCTGTACGCGGTGCGCGACCTCGCGCCCGACGAGCTCGAACGGAGCCGTGCGGATCTCGCGGCGAGCTACCAGCGCGCGATCGTGCGCGCGCTCGTGGGGCGTACGTACGAGGCCGCGGCAGAAAGCGGCGCCGCAACGGTGGCCGTCGTCGGCGGCGTTGCAGCGAACTCCGAGCTGCGCGCAGCTCTGCCGGAGGCGGTGGTCGCTCCGCTCGAGCTTTGCACCGACAACGCCGCGATGATCGCGTCGGCCGCGCGCTTCGTCGAGCCTGTCCCGTATCCCGGCTATCTTGCGCTCGATGCCTACGCGTCGACCGCGTGAACCGATCAACGCGCTGGTTCTTGCGGCTCTCGCGGTCGTCGTGAGTGCGGTCCTGATCGCCGCCGGCGGCAGCCGGCGGCAGGCCGCGCCGACGGGCGAGCCGAGCTGGCAGGGGCTCGCGGGCGCGCAGCGGCCTCGCGTCGCGGTCGGCCAGCGGGTAATCGTGCTGCTGAAGGCCCCGGCTCTCGCCGACCGTGTCGGCACGGCGGGTGGGCTCGCGACGAGCGAGGACGAGCGACGCTGGACCGAGACTGCGCTCTCTGCACAGAAGCTGCTCGTCGCGCGCCTTCGCGTGGAGGGCGTCGTCGTGCAGCCCGAGTTCAGCTACACGCACACGATCAACGGTTTTTCGGCGGCCTTCGACGCGCGTGGGATCGCGCTGCTCGAACGCGCACCGGAGGTGGCCGGTGTGTATCCCGTGCGGGCGGCGTATCCGGCAACGACGAGCTCGCAGCTGCTTTCGGGTGCGCAGGCCGGAGAACGGCCTGGCATCGCGTTGTCGGATCGCGACGGCCGCGGCGTCACGATCGCGTTGCTCGACACCGGGGTCGACCGTGCCCAGCCCTTCCTGCGCGGCCGCGTGAGCCCGGGCCTCGACATCGTCGGCGGAGATCCCGACGCCTCTGCCGCGCCGCAGCCCGACGCGCCGGCGGAGCTCGAAGCGCACGGCACGGAGCTCGCCGGCCTCCTGGTCGGATCGGGCGGCCCCGGTGCGCTGGCGGGCGTGGCTCCGGGCGCCACACTGCTGCCGATCCGCGTCGCAGGCTGGCAGCGTGATGCGTTCGCACGCTGGGCCGTGTACGGCCGCACCGACCAGGTCCTCGCGGGCATCGAGCGTGCCGTGGATCCGAACGACGACGGCGACGCTCACGACGCGGCGCGCATCGCAGTCGTCGGGGTCGCCGAGCCGTTCGCGGCCTTCGCCGACGGTCCTCTGGCGCGCGCCGCCGCCGGAGCCATGCGACTGGACACGCTCGTCGTCGCGCCGAGCGGAAACGACGGTCCCGCGGGCCCCGGTTATGGCAGCGTGTCTGGCCCCGGGGGAGCGCCGGCGGCCTTGACCGTGGGCGCGCTCGACCTGCGCCCCCGGTACGGCGAGGCGCGTGTGGTGTTGCGCGCCGGACTGCAGGTCGAGTTCGACGCCACGCGTCCCCTTGCCAGCGCCGTGACACCGGCCGGGCCGATCGACGCGGGCCTCGGCGCACCGCGCGCGAAGACGACCGCACCCGCGGGCCATCGCGGGGCCGTCCCGCTGCTGGACTTCTTCGACGAGCGGGGACTGAGCCTCGTCGCCGGCCGCGCCGCGCTTCTGCGAGCCGGGCCAGATCCGAACGGCAGCCTCGCGAACGCCGCTCGCGCGGGTGCGGTCGCCGTGCTCTTCTACGGCGCCGACCTGCCGGCCGGCGGCATCAGCCTCGACGAGAACGGGCCGATCCCGGCCGTCTCGATCCCGGAAGCGCTCGCCGAGCGTCTGCTCGCTCAGCTTCGCCGCGGCGTCGGTGCCGCGCTCTCGCTCGGCAACGTGCGCACGACGCCGAACAGCGGCGAGGGGAAGGTTGCGCAGTTCTCGTCGTCCGGGCTCGCGTTCGACGCGCGTGTCAAGCCTGACGTCGTCGCGCCCGGCGTGGCGCTGGAAACCGCGGAGCCGGGGACGAACCCAGACGGCTCCGCACGTTTCGGAACCGTCAACGGGACGAGCGTCGCGGCGGCGCTCGTCGCCGGCGGCGCCGCACTCCTCGCACAGGCTCGTCCGTACCTCGACGCCGAGGCGCTGAAAGGGCTCCTCGTCGGTTCGGCGCGTCCGCTTGCCGGCGATCCCGTCGCATCACAGGGAGCGGGCCTGATCGATGTCGGCGGAGCGACCGCGACCGAGGTGACGGCGGCGCCGGCGTCGCTCGCATTCGGCCGCGCAACGAGCGGACGCTGGCACGGCGACCAAGTCGTCGCCCTGCGCAACGTCACCTTCCGGCGGCTCATCCTCTCGCTGCAGGTGGTCGTCGCACACGAGGGCGCCGGACCGTTGCAGTTCAACGTCCGGCCCGTGCGGTTGTCGCTCGCCGCGGGGCGAACGATCCGCGTGCACCTACGCGTGCGTGTCGCGGGCAAGCCGGAAGGGCAGGCGCCCGCCGACGGATACCTCGTCGTCACACCGGTCGCGGGACACGAGATCCATCTGCCGTGGACGATCCTCTTCGGCCCGCGTCCCGCCCCGACGCTCGCCGCGGTACACCTCTCGGCGCATGCGTTCCGCCCGTCGGACGCCGCGCCGCCGCTGCTGAGCTTCATCGCCGGCTCCGTGCCGCCCGCTGCCGGCGGTCCTGCCGTCCTGCCGCTCTCCCGGCTCGATCTCGAACTGTGGAGCGCGAAGGGCGGGCGGATCGGATTGCTCGCCCGCCTCCGCGACGTGCTGCCGGGCCGTTACTCGTTCGGTGTCACGGGTCGTGACCCGACGGGCGCGGTGCTCCCGGGCGGCGACTACCAGCTGCGGCTGCTCGCATACGGCACAGATCCCGGACCGCCGACGGTCAAGTCTCTGGCTTTCTCCATCAAGTAGGCTCCGCCCGCCCAGCCGAAATGCCCTTATTTGCGCGGAAAAAGGAGTTGAAGTGACGACTGTCGACGCCCCCGTCTCGCATCTCCGCGAGAACCCATTCGAGATCGCGCGCGAGCAGCTGCACCGTGTCGCGAAGGTCTTCGCGATCAATCCGAATCTCGTGAACGTCCTTCAGGAGTGCAAGAAGGCGGTGTCCGTCTCGGTCCCCGTGGCGATGGACGACGGGTCGACCCAGGTCTTCCAGGGGTACCGCGTCACGCACAACGTCGCGCGCGGGCCGTCGAAGGGTGGCATCCGCTATCACCCCGACGTCACCCTCGACGAAGTGAAGGCGCTCGCGATGTGGATGACCTGGAAGTGCG
>VAXY01000135.1:6176-6899 GCA_005885085.1 Actinomycetota bacterium
GACGATGTCGGAGGGCGAGTTGCAGCGGATGACCCGCCGCTACACGTCCGAGATCATCAACGAGATCGGGCCTGAGAAGGACATTCCCGCGCCGGACGTCGGCACCGACGGACGCGTGATGGCCTGGATCTTCGACACCTACTCGATGAACAAGGGGCATTCGGTGCTCGGAGTCGTGACCGGGAAGCCGTTGACGATCGGGGGCTCGCTCGGGCGCGAGGAAGCGACGGCGCGCGGTGCGCTCTACTGCGTTCGCGAAGCAGTGCGCAAGCTGCAGCTGTCGTTGCAGGGAACGTCGGTCGCCGTCCAGGGCTTCGGCAACGTCGGCTCGTTCCTCGCGAAGTTCCTCGCCGAGGACGGTGCGAATGTAATCGCGATCTCGGACTCCACCTCGGGGCTGCACAACCCGAACGGCATCGACGTCCAGGCGGCGCTGGCGCACAAGCGCGAGACGGGTACGCTGGCGGGCTTTCGCGGCGCAGACGCGATCTCGAACGACGAGCTGCTGCTGCTCGAGTGTGACGTTCTCGCTCCGTGCGCGCTCGAGCAGGTGATCACGACCGAGAACGCTGACAAGGTGAAGGCGAAGATCGTCGTCGAGGGCGCGAACGGCCCGGTCACGCCGAGCGCTGACGAGATCCTGGAGGACAAGGGCATCATCGTCCTCCCGGACATCCTGGCCAACGCCGGCGGAGTCGTGGTCTCCTACTTCGAGTGGGTGCA
>VAXY01000146.1 GCA_005885085.1 Actinomycetota bacterium
CGGATCTTCTCGTCGGGCACAGCCAAGAGCTCGACCAGCTCGCGCTTCGTGAACTCGGAGACGGCGATCACGCGGTCTGCCGCAGCGAGCACGCGCGGCACGAACCGCGGACTGTACGTGCGCGTCCAGCGGTTGAACGCGTCGGGATGCCGGAACACCGCGAGATCGTGCACGGTCACGACGAGCGGCCGGGTCGCGCGCAGCGGTCCGCGGTACGTCGGACAGTGCAGGACGTCCGCTTCGCCTTCCCGCCCCAGCACGAATGGGTACCAGACCGAGTCGCGTGCGAGCGTCGAAAGCCGGTCGTTGCGCCCGAACG
>VAXY01000147.1:0-9407 GCA_005885085.1 Actinomycetota bacterium
GATGCGTGGAGACGACACACGGCACGCCGCAGGCCATCGCCTCGACGATCGGAATGCCGAAGCCTTCGAAGCGGGACGGATAGCAGAAGGCCGCCGCGCCGCGGTACAGCTCCGCCAGTCGCTCGTCGTCGATGTGGCCGACGTCCGCCGGAGCGAGCAGGCGCAGGTCGGCCCGAAGGAGCGACGACGCCGAGCGCAGCGTCTCGAGGTTCTTCCGCCAGTCGTCGGTGGCCGTCGTGAACACGTACGGCTCGGCGGTCTCGAACCGCGCCCCGTCGGGCGAGAATGCGCGACCGACCCCGGGGTACGCCACACGGATGCGGTCACGTGGAATCCGCAGCTGCTCGACGGCGTCTGCGGCCGTGAACTCCGAGTTGACGAAGACGAGGTCGCACCTCTGAGCTTCGCGTGCATTGACGGTGTGCATGCGCACGGTTCGGGGGTGAAGCCGCTCCGGGAAATGCAACGGTCCGAGATCGTGGATCATCGTTGCGCGCAGCCCCGCGCGTTGCGGCGGCCGCATCCAGTCGCTGAAATGGAGAACGTCGAAACCGCCCAGGAAGCGCTCGGCGGGTGGCCATCCGACGGCGCCCCAGGCTCGCCGTGTCGCGTGCGCGAAGGGGACCGTGATGGTGCACCGCTGAGCGGGCAATCCGTCCAGCGCTGCGTTCAGCAGCTGCCGGCCGTGAATGCTGACGGGGCCGAAGGCGACGACCTCGTGCCCGCCGCCTGCCTCGAGCATCCCGGTCAGCGCACCGAGGATGTAGTTGCCGACGCCCGTTCGCGGATGCGAGAGGGGCGTGACGTCGTAGGCGATCCTCACGGAGCGTTGTAGCTGAACTGCACGAAGCGGGCGCCGAGCACCCGGCCGTCGCCGCTGCCACGCTCGACCAGCGCCGGCACCGCGGTCGGCCTGACGGTGAACAGCACGCGGCAGACGCCGTCGCGCGGGCGGAGCGGTACGGTGAGGCCCACAACCCCCGTCGGATCGAGCCTGACGCTGCGCCCGTCAGCTGCAACCGTCTGAGGCCCGGAGAAGAGGTGGGTGTCGCTCGCGACGAAGGCGGTCAGCGTGCCGCCCGAACAGCGCAGGCGCGTATACGTCACGCGCCGGCCCGACCAGCCGTCTGGATAGATCCCCGATACGCCCGAGGCGATCGCGACAACGCCGTCCGTGCGGCGCAGCACCATGCCGCGGACATCGTCCCTGCCGATGACCCTGCCGGCGAGCGACACGCTCGTGTCCGACAAGACGTACCGGCTCCGAACCGGGCGCCCGCCTGGCACCAGCAGGACCCCGTCGGCGCGCCGCTGGACGTGCGTCTCCGGCAGGTCGCCCATCGACCGTTGCCGCAGGTCGTAGACCGGCCCGATGCTGCGGTTGAAGAACTCGTTCTCCCACAACGGCAGTGGCTGTTCGGTCGGGTGCGCGCCGGAGAAGACGAAGGCGACGTCGGCGTTGGGGCCGACGGCTGCGTCGACCCAGTCGCGCTTGTCCGCGGTGATGCCCTGGAAGAGCGCACCGATCGACGCCTTCGGGAAGCCGTGGTGGAAACGCTCGACCCGTTCCGTCGTGAATGCGAACCACGCGAAGACGACGAGCGGCAGGGCGAGCGCGTACCGCGGTGACAGTGCGAAGAACAGCGAGGCGATCACGGCGGCCGCGACGACGACGAGCACGGGGATCGTGTCCACGCTGACGACCGTTTCCTGCAGCCACCAGAGCGGCATCAGCGCGAGCGTGTCGGCCTCGGCGGGAATGCCGATCAGCGAGTGGTACGGCAGCGCGCCGGGGAGTGCCGCTGCGACCACGGCTGCGCCCGCCGCCGCCCGGGCCGGGCGCGGCAGGCCGCGCTCGATCCAGGCGAGCAGTGCGATCAGGAAGAGCGGCGCGACGTAGAAGAGGTTGCGTTCCTCGACGCGCGGCGACAGCACCGACGCGAAGGCGGCCACCTCGAGTAGGAGCCACGCGACCAGCGGCACCGCGGCGGCGAGGAAGATGCGTAGCGGCCGGTCGAGCGAGCGGCCGAGCGCAACGAGCAGCACGAACGCCGCGAACGGGACGATCCCAAGGTAGAGGTCGAGCTCCGCGACGTGGTAGAGCACCCACTTGAGCACCTGCCCGACGCTGTAGTGCTGGTGTCCCGTGACGCTGTAGTTGCCGAGCACGTCGTACGGCGAGCGCCCGCGCGCGAGCTGCACGACGAGCACGCCGACGACGGCACCGGCCAGCACGCCGTAGAGGACACGGAACTCCGCCGCCACCCGCAGCACCCTCTGCCGGTCGAGCCAGGCCAACGCGAGTGGTGCGCACGCGACCGCAGGGATGAGGACGATCGCCTGCGGCCGGGTCAGGAACGCGAGCAGGCAAAGGCCGAGGAGGATGCCCTGCCGCCGCAGCGTCGGCCGTTCGAGCGCGAGCACGAGTGCGAGCGCCACGCACGCGAAGACCGGGTAGAACACGGTCTCCGTCATCAAGGTGCCCGTGTACATCATCGACGGAAGGGCGAGGGCGAGGCCGGCGGCAAAGAGAGCCCAGGCTGGGCGGAGCACGCGTCGCGCGAGCAGGTAAACGGGGATAGCCGTCAGCGACATCGCGACCGAGCCGATCGTCTTCGCGGCCGCGTAGGCATCGGCGACGGAGCCGAACAGACGCCACGCCGGTGCGATCAGCAACGGGTAGACGACCGGGTATGCGCCGTGGTGGACGTCGCGGACGAGGAAGTGCCCGGTCGCGGCGAAGCTCTTCGCGAGCTCGGAGTAGATGAGCTCGTCGACCATGATCCAAGGCGCGACGACTCGGCGCGAGAGCCCGTACCGAAACACGGACGACAAGACCACCAGCCCGGCGAGCCAGAGCCAGACCGGGATGCGCGCAAAGGGACCGGGCAGGCGCGGGGGTTCGGGCTCAGGCCGGCCGTTGCGCGCCAGGCCGAGCTCGTCGAGGCGCTCGGCGAGCTCGGCGGCGAAGGCCGTCCCCGGCTGGATCCCGATCTCCGCTGCGGCGTGGGCGACCTCGTCGACGACGGCGTCCGCGACGACGGGCCCGCCGGACGCCTCTTCGAGCGCGGCCGCATAGCGCTCGGCAACGTCACCGACGTCGTGTTCGCCCAGCGCGTGCTCGCGGGCGGCGTCGCTCATCGCGTGCTGGGTCGCCTCGCTTGCGGCAAGCAGCTCGAGCGCCGTCGCGAGCGCCGGAACCTCGTCCTCGTCGACGGGCACCTTGAAGGCAACGTCGTCCGGGAGCTCCGCAAACCAGCCGACGTCGCTGACGACGAGCGGACGCCCGAGCGACAGCGCGCGGATGACGCTGCCGGAGGTCTCGCCCATGGTCGGCGCCCGTAGCGAGATGCAGGCGTCGCATGCCGCCATCAGCGACCACAGACGCTCCTCCTCCACGTATCCGATCCGCTCGACGCCGTCCGTCAGCAGCCGGTCGGCGTCGAAACCCGGCGATGCAGACCCGACCAGCAGCAGGCGCGCATTGGGATGCCGCGCGCGCACGACCTGGAACGCGTCGACGAGCTGCGGGATGCGCTTGCTCGCGTTCAGGTGTCCGAAACAGCCGAACAGGGGCCGCCCGTCGACCTGTGCCGGGCGGACGTCGCGCGACGGCCACGCCGGATGCGGAATGCGCCAGACCGGCCCGTGGTAGCCGCTCCCGCGTGCACGTTCTTCGACGTAGTGCGAGTGCACGATCAGGCCGGTCGCGGCTCCCAGCACCTCACCGGCGAGCGGGAACTCGTCCGGCCGGGTCTCCCACGGCGGCGGCACGCGCCCGTCGAGGACGCCGTGCGCGAGGAGGCGGCCGGGGATGCCGGCATCTCGCTCCATCGCGGCGAGATACGCGGGCCCGTCCTTGTGGCCGATCGTCAGCCCCGCGACGAGATGGTGGAGGACGAACTCGTGCAGCACGACGACGCCGGGGCGCCGGCGCAGAGCCTCGACGATCCAGCCGTGCGCCTCGGGATCGTTGCCGACGTGGTACAGCGCGACGTCGGCGGCCACAGGTCGCGTCCGGCCGCGGCGCACGACGTCGACCTCGACGAAGCGCGAGAGCGCGGGCAGCAACAGCGCGGAGTAATCGGCAATGCCCGACCGCTCCGGCGGAAGCGGCGAGTAGTACGCGACCCTCACGCGACGTGATCCGGCCGGGTCACGCCAACAGCCGCGCGATCGCCTCGTCCCAGGAGACCCGGCGCGCGATCTCCTTCCCCGCGCGGCCCCACGCCTTCGCATCCTCGACGTGCTGCCGCAGCCACGAGCAGGCTTCCGCGAGCGCGGCCGCCCGGGGCTCGCAGACGAGGCCGGTGCGGCGGTCGGCCACGACCTCGAGCGGCCCGCCCGAATCGGTCGTCGTCACGACAGGCTTCTCGGCGAGGAACGCCTCGTACGGGACCATCCCGAAGTCCTCGTCCACGGGTGCGTAGTAGACAGCGAGACAGCGGGCGTACAGGGCCGCGAGCTGCTCCTCGTCGACGCGCCCCGCAAAGCGCGCGCGGCCGTCGAGGCCGTGGCGGCGGGCGACCGCCTCGAGCCGTTCGCGGTCGGGGCCGTCGCCGACGATCACGCAGTGGAGCGTCGCATCAGCGGCGAGCGCCTCCAGCAGGAGGTCGTGTCGCTTGCGGCGGTCGAGCGGGCCGACCGAGAGGACGAAGTCCTCGTAGCCCTCGGTCCGGTACTGCAGCTCCTGCGGCGGATGCGGCATCACGTCGGCGTCGAGCCCGGTCGAGCGCTTGAGCCGGTCGGCGACGTTCTGCGAGGTCGTGAAGAGCTTGCGCGCCTCGCCCAGGGCAACCCGGTCGAGCCGCTGCACGGCCCGACGCGTCGCGCGCTCCTCGACACTCTCGCCGAACTGGCCGAGCTCGGTGCGGTCGAGCTCGTAGGCCTGGCGGAACTGGTGCAACAGCCACACGACCTTGTTGGGATGACGCACCGCGTACGAGGGGAACTTCGTCGCGAAGCAGCCGCCACAGGAACGCCTGCGAGAGGACGCGCTCGCCCGGGTACCACTTGTAGGGCACGGTCACGAGCGCGGCCTCGTGCTCCCGCGCGCGGAGCTCGGCCACCAGATCGTCTGCGAAGATCTCGGCCCCACCGCGCGCGAACGGCACCTGCGGCAAGCAGACGGCGATCCTCACTCCGGCCTCTTTACTGGTAGACGCGGGTGTTGCCGGGTCCCGCCGCTCCCTCCCACCGACAGCCTAGGGCGAGAAAGGTGACGTGTCTGAAACGCCAGTGCGTCGTCTTCGTGATTCGTCATCCGGCCGCCGTGTGCGCGACCAGCGCATAGTCGAGCGGCGCGAACAAGACCTCGTTCAGGCGTCGGACGTTGCCGGCGATCACGGGGTCATCGGGCTCCGTGAGCCGCTCGGCCGGCTCGTTCAGGAAGCGAAGCTCGGTGGCCGAGAACCCCGACTGCCGTGCGAGCAGCTCGAGCGTCTCCGGTACGAGCGGCTGCGCATGCGTCAGGTCGGCGAAGTAGTGGCGGAGCGCGAGCGGAGAGAGCGGGTTGATCGTCTCCGCGATCAGGACGCCACCCGGTCGCAGTTTCACGGCGGCCAGCTCGAACGTCCGCACGAGGACCGCCGGCGGCAGATGCTCGACGACCTGCGCCATGAAGATCCCGCCGAGCGCGCCGTCGCCGACCCCGTCGAGATACTCGAGCAGGTCGGCCTGCTGGACGTCGAGCCCTTCCCCCTGCGCGTAGGCGACCATGTCGGCGTCGGCATCGATCCCGCGGGCCTCGACCCCGGCGTCTCGCAGCAGCGAGAGGAGCTCGCCGCGGCCGCACCCGACGTCGAGCACCGGCGCTGCGTCACGAAGATCGTCGACATAGACACGCTGGCGCTCGCGGACCGACTCGGTACTGCCTCGCATGCGACTCTCGTAGGCAAAGTAGTCGGGCACGGCGTCGGCTCCCGGCTGCGCGGCCACCGTTGCGGCGCGTGCGACACTCTGTGCCGGGCCGCGGCGCTCGACCCGAACGAGACGCTCCTCGAGCTCGCGCAAGAGGTTCTGGACACGCTCGCGCGCGCTCGCCTCCTCGTCCGAGCGGGCGGACAGCGCGTCGACGAGCTTCAGCATCGAGTCGTTGAACACGCGCTGGTCTGCGGCCAAAGGTTCGACGTACCAGCGCATCAGCTTCCGCAGGAACCGCTTCACGAGGCCTTTCGGGCCGCGTCCCGCCTCGCGCTCGGCCGTCACCGGCCAGAAGCGCTCCGCGAGCGCGCGCACCGACGCGAACTCCGCGCCCCGCACGTCGCCAGCCGGCACACCGCGCCTGAGCTCGGCACGCAGGCGCTCGAAGAGGACGCCTACATCGACGTCCTCGGCAGATGAAATCCCTGCAGTTGGGGCGTTTTTTGCCTTTGGCGCGGACATTCAGAAGATTGTACGGGGTGCCACTGTCAGCGGAGGGCGCGCACGTGGTGCCACGCCTCCGCCAAACCGAGCTCGCGCACGGCCACCAGGATGAGCGCGTACAGCCCGAGCCCCGCCGCCGCGGCGGGAACGGCATCGAGCAGCAGCGAGGCACCGCCGAACGCAAATGCGGTCGCGGCTCCCACCAGAACCGACAGTCGCAGCAGGCCGGCGAGGGCCAGCATGAGCGTGCGGCGGGAGAGTGCGGCCATCAGGCCGAGCACGATCAACGTCATCGACACGCCCATCGCGAACGTGACGCCGGTCAGGCCCCACCACGCCCGGCCCGCGATCGAGATCGGAATGTCGACGAGCACGCCCGCGACCGCGATCGGGATGAGGAAGCGGGTGCGGTGCATGACGAAGAGCAGCGGATACGTGATCGAGAACGCGGCCCACGCGACCATCCACGGCGCGAGGTACACGACGAGCCGGCCGAGCTGATCGCCGACCTTGCCGGCATACGCGTCGCCGAGCGCCGCCGTCACGACGCGTCCGCCGACGAGCGCCACCAGCCCGGTGGCGGCGCCGACGAACGCCAGCGCAACCCAGGCCGTGTGCACGACGTGGTCGGCCGCGCTCTCGGCATCGACGCCGCGGCGTGTCAGCGGCGCCGCGGCGATCAGCGAGAGCGAGAATGCGGTCGCGCTCACGAACATCGCCGCGAGCAGGTAGGCGTAGGAGAGGCTCGTCACGTTTCCCGTGCCGGTGCCGGCGGCGAAGCGCAGCCCGATCACGTAGATGCCCTGCACGGCGAGCGGGACTGCCGCCCCGAGCAGCAGGCGCCAGAGCCGCCGCCGGAGCTCGACCGGCACGCGGCCCCGTCGTACGCGCCCCCCGCGGAGGACGAGCGCCGTCGCCGGCAGCGCGACCGCAAGGACTGCGTTCAGCGCCAGGCCCCACGCGAGCGCGACCAAACCGTGCCGGTCGGCGAGGAGCACGAACAGCGACACGCCCCCGATCGCCCCCAACGCGAAGCTCGCCGCGGCGACGAGGTAGCTGTCGCGCGCGGCGAGCGCGCTGGCCGCGAGCGCCGCCAGCAGCTGCCCGAAGGCGGCCGGTACGAGCCACGGCAGCGCGCGGCCGGCAATCAGGGCGGACTCGTGCGGCAACCGGCCGGTGACCAGCTCCCCGAAGAAACCCGGAAACGCGGCGACGACGAGCGTCGCCGGAATCGCAACGACCACGAACGCGATCACGTACGCCCGAAACTCGTCGCCGAGGAGGCCCTGGCCGGCGGCACGGGTCAGATCGGGCACGACCACCATCCGGAACGACTGCGCGCCGAGCACGAGCACCAGGTAGACGCCGTACGCGGCCATGAAGCCGTCCGTGCGGACGTCACGTCCGAACTTGTGCGCGAGGAAGGCGCCGGCCACGGCCGCAGCGCCGCTGACCGTCAGGAACGAAAGCCCGGTGAGGGTTCCGCTTTGCACGGCACTCCGGCCGCGTTCCGGGCTAGGCTTCAGCTGCTCGTCCGCGGGCATCGCCGCATGAAATCAGACCGACACAACTCTCCCTGGACAGACGGCGAGCTCGCCGAGCTCGAGCGCGAGGTCGGCGAATTTTTCACCGGCCGCACGTGCGTCGTCACCGGTGCGGACGGGTTCATGGGCTCGCACCTGACGGATGCGCTCGTCCATCTCGACGCGAACGTCCACGCTTTCGTGCGCGCGACCTCGAGCGGCGCGCTCAACAACATCGGCCATCTCCGGCCGAGCGTGAAGGTTCACTTCGCCGACCTCACCGACCGCACCTCGGTCGATTATCTCGTCAAAGAAATGCTGGACGCGCCCGACCGGCCGTACGTGTTCCACCTCGGCGCGCAGGCGCACGTCGGCGAATCCTGGCACCGGCCGTACGAGACGGTGATGGCGAACATGGTCGGCACGCTCAACCTGCTGCAGTCGATCGTCGACCACGGGCTCGAGCTGGAGAAGTTCGACACCGCGGGAACCTCCGAGGAGTACGGCAACGTCCGCGAGGCGGTCACCGACCACCATTCGTTCGACGCCGAAGGCGGGCTGATCCTGCACGAACGCTCGCCGATCAACCCCAAGTCCGTCTACGCCACGTCGAAGGTCGCCGCCGACTTCCTGACGATGAACTACCACGACGCATTCGGCGTCCCGGGCGTGGTAACGCGCATGTTCAACAACTATGGGCCGCGCCAGAACCCGCGCTACATCACAGGCACGATCATCACGCAGGCACTGACACGGGAAACGGTCGAGCTCGGCCAGCTCGAACCGATGCGCGACTTCTGCTTCTGCACCGACGGCGTGCGCGGTCACCTCGTCGTGGCCGCACGCGGGATTCCCGGCGACCTCTACGTCTACGGGCAGGGGAAGAACATCTCGATGCGCGACTGGGCCGAGCTGATCCTGCGCGTCGGACGCGAACAGGGCCACTGGGACGCCTGCGAGATCGTCTCGACGCCGGAGCGGTACCGCCCCGGCGCGAGCGAGGTGATGGCGCTCCGCGTCGGCTACGAGAAGCTGAACCGCGAAACCGAATGGGAGCCGCGTGTCTCGTGGGAGGAGGGAGTCGCCCGCACGATCGCCTGGTACGCCGAGAACCGCGCCCGGTGGATCGGCCGCGTCGACTGGCTCACGCCGACACGCACACCCGCATGAAGAACCTCGTCACGGGCGGCGGGGGTTTTCTCGGCTCGCACCTCGTCGAGCGTCTCGAGTCCGAGGGGCACGAGGTCTTCAGCGCCCGCCGTGCCGACTACGACCTGACGCGCCGGGAAGACGCCGAGCGGCTGTTCCGCGACGCCGCACCAGAGGTCGTGTTCCATCTCGCCGGCGAGGTCGGCGGCATCGGCGCCAACCGTGCGACACCCGGCCGCTTCTGGTACGCGAACCTGATCATGGGCGCCCATGTGCTCGAGCTCGCGCGCGCGTACGACGTGCGCAAGCTCGTCATCCTCGGCACGGTCTGCTCGTATCCGAAATTCGCGCCCGTGCCGTTCCGCGAGG
>VAXY01000147.1:9576-12466 GCA_005885085.1 Actinomycetota bacterium
ACGAGACGAACGCGCACGTGATCGCCGACCTGATCCGCAAGCTGGCGCGCGGCGAGGACGAGGTCGTGCTCTGGGGCGACGGCTCGCCCACGCGCGAGTTCCTCTACGTAGACGACTGCGTCGACGGGATCGTGCTCGCGGCCGAGAAGTACGACGGACCCGAGCCCGTGAACCTCGGGGCGGGCAAGGAGATCTCGATGCGCGAGCTCGCCGACCTCGTCGCCGACGTGGTCGGCTTCCGCGGCAAGATCGTCTGGGACACCGAGATGCCGAACGGCCAGCCGCGCCGCAGCATCGACGCGACCCGCGCGCACGAGCTCTTCGGCTTCGAGGCGCGCACGCCGCTGCGCGAAGGCCTCGAGCGAACGCTCGCGTGGTACCGCGAGCACGCGGGCGCGGTCGCCGGCGCGCAGGCGTGACGTCGCAGGCCGCCGCAGCGCCAACGCGTCTCGATTCCGCGCTCGCGCGAGCACGACGGTGGTGGAGCGTCGCCGCAGCGATCAGGCCGGCGTACGTGCTCGGCGGGCTCGTCTGCGTGCAGTGGCTCGCGGTCCTCGTCCTCGCGCTCACCGTCCGCCACAACGGCTGGCTGTACTACGCCGGCGGCGACCAGCTCTGGCACTACACCGGCGCGTACCTGCTGGCGCACGGCCATCTGCCGCCCGCTTACGTCGGCTACGGATGGTCGCTGATGCTGCTGCCGTTGGCCGCGATCGCGGGGCCTAACCTGGTCTCCGCGCTGCCGGCGATCGTCCTTCTCAACACGCTGGTGCTGCTCCCCGTCGCGCTGCTCTGCGTCTACGGGATCGCGGCGAGGATCGCCGGCCGTTTCTTCGGTTACTGGGCCGCGGGTCTCTGGATCGTCCTCCCGTATCTGGGCGTGCTCTTCGTCGAGCCGGGCTACCACCAGAAGTACACCGAGCTCACGCTGCCACAGCTCGAGGGGCTGTCGTCCGTGCCCGACTTCCCCTCCACCGTCGGCCTGCTCGTGTCGGCGTACTTCTGCCTGCGCGCCGCGGAAGCCGCCTCCGGCTGGCCGAGCGGCGTCGCAGCCGGGCTGGCGGCCGGCTACTCGATCGCGATCAAGCCCTCGAACGCAATCTTCCTCGTCGCGCCGGCCCTGCTGCTGCTCGCGACGCGGCGTCGCAGCCTGCTGACGTTCGCGGCCGGGCTGGCGCCTGCGCTGCTGACGCTCGCGATCTGGAAGTTCCGCGGACTGGGTGCACTCGCGGCCGCGCCTGCGGAGCCGATTCGCCTCGCGGCCGGGGTCGGCAGCCTGCTCGACCGGATCCACCCGCCGAGCCTGAACAGCTGGGCCCACCTGCACCAGGTGCTGCTGGCGCTGCGTGAACACTTCTGGATCGCGCGGGTGCTCGAATGGGTCCCGATCGCGGGCATGATCGCGCTGCTCGTCCGGTCGCGGCGTGGCTTCCTGCTCGCGGGCGCCTGGTTCGCCGTCTATGTGCTCGCAAAGGCGACGTACATCCCGGCTTCGGTCGAGGACGCAAGCTTCTGGCGCATCCTGATGCCGGCCTTCCCGGCGTTTGTGCTGCTGGCCGCGGCGGTCGTGCTCGCGCTTCCCGGGCTCCGCCCCAGGCCCGCCGTCACCGCCGCGCCCCGCAGCTTCACGAATGCGCTCGCCGCCGCGGTCGTGCTCTTCGCCGTGCTGCCCCTCGGCGCCGTCGCCGCGATCCCGCGCCTCCACGACGGAGGACAGCTCGCCGTCCACTTCGAGAACACGCTCATTCCCGTGTCGACCACCGTGCACGTGAACGCGACCGCAGCAGGGCAAGCCGTGCACCTGAGGTGGCGTGACCGCGCCGCCGGGACGGCCCCCGGCTTCTACCGCATCATGCGTACGTCCAACCCGGACGGCGGCGTCGGCTGCGCGGGCAGGCGGAACGGTTCCTCCGACAACTGCACGCTGTACGTCGACCCCGTCGGGACAACGAAGGGAACGTCGTTCGTCGACCATCCCGGCCGCGGCACGTGGACGTACCGCATCGGGATCGCAGCCAACTGGCTCGACGACCCGACCCTGGGCGACGTCTACGTCGTCAGCTCGCCCGTCAACGTGTCAGTGCGGTAGGCCCTTCTTCGCGCAGCTGTTGTTCGAGCAGCGCGAGGCGTTGCGCCAGGATCGTGTTCTGGTCAGCCAGCCGTGAGATCACGGTCGAGTACTGCAGCAGGACGACGAGGATGAAGAGCGCGCCCACCGCCCCGAGAATCGCCGGCGGGTACGTCTGGACGCCGAACCAGCCGGCGATCGTGTTCAGGCCGCCGCGCCAGAGCGACAGCGCCAGCAGCACGAGGCCGGTGAGCAGCCAGAGCAACGCGTAGCGCTCGCGCAGACGGCGCGAGCGGATCAGCTCGAACACGATCATGAGCAGAAGAAACGACGCGATCGCCGCGGCGATCGAGATCGGCAGAGGTGTCATCGGTGTTCCTCCTCGAGCGGGACGGCATAACGACGAAAGAGCCCGACGAAGATCGCGAGCAGCACCTTCGTCATGTAGTAGATCGAACGAAATGCGGTGATCGACGACGCGCCGCCGCCGCGCTCGCGCATGGAGACGGGCACTTCGGTGAGCCGAAGCTTGTGCTTGACACACATCACGGTCGCCTCGACCTCCGGATAGTCGTGCGGGTAGTCGGCGGCGAAGAGCGCGATCCCCTTCCTGTTGACGGCGCGGAAGCCGGACGTCGTGTCGGTGACCTTCTGCCGCACGATCGCGGAGACGACGTGCGCGAAGATCTGGATGCCGATGCGCCGGGCGAACGAGGAGCGGTACGCGCCGGGGCCTGTGAAGCGCGAGCCGACGCAGAGGTCCGCCTCGCCCGAGAGCACCGGAGCGAGGATCGCCGGCAGCTGTGACGGATCGTGCTGTCC
>VAXY01000148.1 GCA_005885085.1 Actinomycetota bacterium
CGCCCCCCTCGTCCGCTTCTACGCACCGCGGACGCCCGACCAGCTGCGCGGGTACGTGCGACCGTTGTCGCTCGCCGGCGCCGCAGTGCTGATCCAGCGCCAGCAGGGGCCGGGGTGGATGACGGCGGCGCAAGCGACCGTTGCGGCCGACGGGACGTTCCTCGCGAAACTCCAACTCACCGACGGTGTCTATCGCGCTCGCGTCGGTTCCGGACACGGTTTCGTGGCCGGCACGACGCCGGTTCTGCAGGTCTCGAACCAGTGAGGACAGCAGCCGCCGTGGTGCTGGCGCTCGTGCTGGCGCCGTCGGCGCTCGCCCTCCCGGTGCGCTCGAGCTTCGTGCCGACCGACCCGCTCGTGTCGCACCAGTACTACCTCGGCCAGGATCACGCGTTCGACGCGTTCGGGCCCGAGCTGCCCGTCGTCAATCCCGTCCGCGTCGCGATCATCGACTCCGGTCTCGACGGCACTCACCCGGAGTTCCCGCGACAGCGGATCTGGCAGGCGCGCAGCTGGGTCGGCGGCAGCCCGCTCACCGACGAGGAGGGCCACGGGACCTTCGTGCCGGGGAGATCGCCGCGACGATCAACAACAACGAGGGCATCGCCGGGATGGCGTTTCCCGCCCAGCTCGTGATCGCGAAGATTGCGCGCGCGGACCAGACGATCGACGTGCGCGACGAAGCGCAGGCAATCCGCTGGGCGGTGGATGTCGGCGCCCGCGTGATCAATCTCTCGATCGGGGGACTGCGAGATCCGTTCAACCCGTGGCTGGACACCTTCTCCAAGGCCGAGGCGGACGCGATCAACTATGCGGTCCGGCGCGGGGCCGTGCTCGTCGCCGCCGTCGGCAACTCCGACGAAGCGCCGCAGAGCCCGTGGCCCTATGCGAGCTACCCGGCTGCGCTTCCACACGTGCTCGGAGTCAGCGCCCTGACACCGACGGGAAACGTGCCGACCTTCTCCGACCGCGATCGCATCTACAACGACATGTCGGCGCCCGGCCAGGACATCTATTCGACCCTGCCCCGCGCGCTCACCGGAACACGTCCGGCGTGTCAGAACCAGGGGTACTCCGACTGCGGGCCCGACGAGTTCCGCCACGCCGCGGGAACATCGTTCGCGGCGCCACAGGTGGCGGCGGCCGCTGCGGTTCTCTTCGCCTTGAAACCGACGCTGCAGTCGGATCAGGTGGTCAACATCCTCGAACGGTCGGCGACGGACGTGAGTGCGGCCGACGGCTGCAAGCAGTGTCCGCTACAGCGCGACGCCTACAGCGGCTGGGGTCGCCTGGACGTGTCGAAGGCGGTCGCGGCCCTGGACGGCGTCCTGCCCGCGCCCGACCGGCGCGAGCCCAACGACGACGCCGGCGCGACGTCGGTCAAGTTGACCGCGGGAGTCACGTCCGTCAAGGCGACTGTCGACTTCTGGGACGACCAGATCGATGTCTACCGCGTCTATCTACACAAGGGCAAGAGGCTGAAGCTGACCCTCGACGGGCCCGCCGGGGCGACCTCGAACCTGCTGCTCTGGAAGCCGGGCACGAACAGCGTCAACGACCTGCGCAAGCAGAACTTCCGCGTCGCACAGTCGATCGGGCCCGGCTCGTCGCACAGGCTCGGCTACCGCGCGCCGAGCAAGGGCTGGTACTACGTCGAGGTGAAGCTCGTCACGCGCGGATCAGGGCCGTATGAGCTGACGCTCACTCGGTCCTGAGCAGCTCCTCCCGCGCGACGTCGCGCAGGATGCGCGCCGGATTCCCAACCACGACGACGGCGGGGGGAACGTCCCTCACCACAACGGCGCCTGCACCGACGAACGCCTCTTCGCCGATCTCGACGCCGGGACAGAGAACTGCGCCGACGCCGACGCGCGCGCCGCGACGGATCGTCGGGCCTCGGCGCAGAGCGTGGCGGCGTTCTGTCCTACCCATGAAGTTGTCGTTCGCGGTCTGCACGCACGGCGCGATGAAGACGTCGTCCTCGAGCGTCGAATAGGCCGTGATGTAGGCCATCGCCTGGATCTTCGTCCGCGCGCCGATCGTGGTGTCGTTCTCGACCAGGGAGCCGCGGCCGACGACGACATCGTCGCCCAGCTCGCAGCGTTCCCGTATGCAGGCCTGGTCGCCGACGATCACGCCCGACCCGAGACGCGTCCCGGCGAAGACGATCGCGGCGGTCGACACGATCGTGCCGGCTCCGAGCTCGACCGGCGGCAGGTCTTCCCGTTTCGCGGTCGACCGTGGGGAGAGTGTTGGTTGTTTGCCGACGACTGCGTACTCCAGGATCCTGCCGCCCTCACCGACGACCGTCCCCGGATAGACGACCGCGGTGTCCGCAATGTGCGCGCTCATCGACCGATCTTTGGCCGATGAGCGAGGGACATCGTTTCCCCTGCGGCGAGCCGAGCGGCGCTCACGCGGCGACGGTTTCGAGCGAGGCCTGGAGCTGCTCGAGCGCGCGCACGACCGGAACTGCGTCTCGTGCTGCCTTGAACGGGTCGCCTTCGCCCTGCACGAGGCTGAGAAAGTGCTCGCACTCGAGGCGAAGCGGCTCCGTGGCAGCGACCTTCGGGCTGTAGATGTCGCCGGTGCGAGTCCGCCAGTTGTCGTAGACCGTGATCTTGCGGTCGCGCTCCATATCGTCGAACACCGCCATCCGGTCGTTCCCGACGACGGTGATGCGGCGGATCTTGTGCGGGTCGAGCCAGGACAGATGCATGTGCGCCATCTTCCCGGACGGGAAGCGCAGGTAGCAGAAGACGACGTCCTCGACGCCGCCGGTGAGGAAGGCATTGCCGTGCGCCCGCACGTCGCTCGGTTCCTCCTCGATCAGGTACAGCAGCACCGAGAGGTCGTGCACGCCGAGCGACCAGAGCGCGTTCTCGTTCGTTCTGAACGTGCCGAGATTCTGGCGGTTGCCGTACACATAGAGCACGTCGCCGAGCTCGCCCGAGTCGACGATCTCCTTCAGCCGGCGCACGCCCGGGTGGTAGAGCAGGAGGTGCCCGGGCATCAGCACGCGACTACGCTCTTCGGCGAGGTCGCAGAGCTCCTCCAGCTCGGTGCCGCGCATCGCCGGCGGCTTTTCGACGAAGACGTGCTTCTCCGCCTCGAGCGCGCGGCGCGCGAGCTCGTAGTGCGTCGGCACGGGCGTCGCGATTACGACCGCCTCGACCGAGTCGTCGGCGAGCACGTCGTCCACGCTCGCGGTCACGTGCGCGGCGGGGTAGCGCTGGGTGAGCTCGGCATGCTGGCCGGTGTCGACGTCGCAGAGCCAGGCCAGGTCCGCGAGAGCGCCGAAGTTGCGAGCGAGATTCTTGCCCCACTGCCCGACGCCGATCTGGGCCACTCTCACAACTTCCAGACCTTTCCGTTGCCGGTGCCGTTCCTGCCGGTTGCGTTGCGCAGGTCGACGACGAGCTGCGCGCGCTCGACGAGGTCGTCGTAGTCGATTGTCGTGTGCGCGGTCACGATCACGACGCAGTCGTACTCCTGCGGCGCATACCCGGCCGAGCGCAGGCCGTCGAACTCGGGGACATGCGGGTCGTGATACGCGACCTCCGCGCCCGCCTTCTGCAGCAGCTTGATGATCTTCTCCGCCGGAGACTCGCGCACGTCGTCGATGTCCGCCTTGTACGAGACGCCGAGCACGAGCAGCCGCGAGCCCTTGAGCGACTTCTGCGAACCGTGGTTCAGCGCCTGCGAGATCAGCGAGCGGCAGAAGTACGGCATGTTCGCGTTCACCTTCCCTGCCAGCTCGATGAACTCCGTGTAGAAGTCGTACTCCCGCGCCTTCCACGTCAGGTAGAAGGGATCGATCGGGATGCAGTGCCCGCCCAGGCCCGGGCCCGGCTTGAAGCTCATGAAGCCGAACGGCTTCGTCTCCGCCGCCTCGACGATCTCCCAGACGTCGAGATCCATCCGTTCGCAGAGCTGCGCGAGCTCGTTCACCAGCGCGATGTTGACCGCGCGGAAGATGTTCTCGAGCAGCTTGGTCAGCTCCGCCGCCTCCGGTGACGAGACCGGGACGACGGTCTCGACGGCGCTGCGGTACAACTCGGCCGCGCACTCGGTGCAGGCCTGCGTCAGCCCGCCCACGAGCTTCGGCGTGTTCCGGGTCGTCCAGTCGGTGCGACCGGGGTCGACCCGTTCGGGCGAGAACGCCAGGTGGAAGTCCTCGCCGGCCTTGAGGCCGCTCGACTCGAGAATCGGCTGGAGGCACTCCCGCGTCGTGCCGGGGTAGGTCGTCGACTCGAGCACGACCAGCTGGCCCCTGCCGAGCCGTGGAGCGATGAGCTCGGCAGCACTGCGAACGATCGAGAGGTCGGGCTCGCGCTGGCTGGACAGCGGGGTCGGCAGCGCGATCAGGATCGCGTCGGCCTCCTTGACCGCGTCGAAGTCCGTGGTCGCCGTGACGCGGCCGTCGTCGACGAGCTGCTTCAGCTCGCCTGAAGGAACGTCACCGATGTGACTCTCGCCGCGGTTGATCCCGTCGACGACGTCGGGATCCACGTCGATCAGAACGACACCTCTCCCGGCGTCGGCGAATGCGTGAGCGAGCGGCATGCCGACGTAACCGGCCCCGACGATTGCGACCTCCGGCCTCATTCCGCGCAAGGCTACTGACGCGGGGGGGTGGCTACACTACGCACCCGCTCGGGCCGTTAGCTCAGCTGGTAGAGCAGGGGACTCTTAATCCCAAGGTCGCAGGTTCGATCCCTGCACGGCCCATGGCCGTTCGAGGCCGTGGCATGCACCTGAGAAAGGAGCTGCGCCCGGCAATCCGGGCGCAGCTGAGGCGTGCTTACGCAGGCAGGACGTTGCTGACGCCGGCGATGTAACCCGGCGACGCCTGGCTGCGCGGGAGGAGCACCCGGATCCTCGCTCCACCGAGTCGCGCCGAGAACACAGCCCGCGACGCGATGGTCGGCGAAACGGTCGGGAAGGCGCGCGTGAAGAGGACGCGCCTCAGGCCGATCCAGCGATGCGTCCGCAGGCTCCAACGCTGGACCACGCCGTATCGACCGGCGAACGAACGCGCCGCGAATGCTCGCAGCACGAACCGGTGCGAGGCCCTGCGCGTCAGGGTCAGGCGCGGGCGCACGTTGACGGAGACAGTGTTGCTGGTCGTCTGGCCGGCGGTCGCCTTGTAGAGCGTGTGGGTGACCGGCCGGACGACGACGGTGAACGAGCCTTCCGTATTCGTCTGGACGGTGGCCACCGCACGAACGTCGACGCCGCTGAACGACGGCAGTTGATGCTCAGTGATGGTCACGGGCTCGCTCGCCTGGCCGTTCGCAACGGAGCCGAACAGCGTTACCGCGCGACCGTACACGGCGATCGACTGGCTGATGTTCAGCGAGAGCGACTTCGGCGGCTGGGCCGCGGCGACGACTGCCGAGGGCAGCGAGGTTGCGGTCCTCGAGCCCGCATCATTCGACGCGCGCACACGCACACGCAGCCTGTTGCCGACATCGGCCGACGTCAGTGTGTACGTCTTGGCCGTCGCGCCGATGATGTTCGAGCAGTTGATGCCATTGGCGTCGCAGCGCCGCCACTGGTAGGCGAACGTCATCGGCTGAGTCCCCGACCAGGTGCCCGGGTCGGCGGTCAGGATCTCGCCCTGCCGGGCCGTCCCGGAGATCGTCGGCCGGACCGTGTTTCGCGGCACAGTCGATGCTGCGGCCGCCGATCCGGTGCCGACGAGCATGACGATCAAGATTGCGATTAGACGTTTCTGCATTCGTGACACCCCCTCCTCCTGGATTGCTCAGGAGGTTC
>VAXY01000149.1:0-602 GCA_005885085.1 Actinomycetota bacterium
TACTTCTTGGTGCAGTCCGGGCACGGGCACTGATCGCAACCGCAACCTGTGCATGTCTCGCGGATCATGCGCGACATTCTATCGCCGGGCAGTTATCCGTCGCCGGAGACGATCTCAACCGACGCATGGCTGTGGCGCGCTTGCCACGCCTGCACGCATGCGGTCAGAACGGCGCCGTCGTGGCGGTCGCTGACACTGTTCAGTACATGCACCTCGATCTCGTTCGCCCCGTGTTTGACGCCAAGGCACGATGAACCTCGAAGAAACTCGAGCAAGTCGTCTCGCAGCTCGATTGGTTCAACTCGTAGGCGCATAGCCGCAACAGTTTCCGCTCAGATGCGCGGACGTGTTAGTGAATTAATGCTTGTCGCATGGCGCTGGCGACGGCCTGGGTGCGTGTGTCGGCGCCGAGCTTCTTCATTGCGTTGCGGACATGAGTCTGGACAGTGTCGGCGGAGATCGTAAGCGTCTTTGCGACTTGGTCGTTCGTGTTTCCGTCTGCAAGCAGGCGGAGTACCTCGTGCTCGCGAGCGGTTAGGTTCGGCCGCGGGTCGCGCGCGGGCACGCTCGGCAGGGCGACGTCAGCGAATGATTGGGCGACG
>VAXY01000149.1:613-6746 GCA_005885085.1 Actinomycetota bacterium
TAGATTCCGCCGTCTGCGACGATCTTGATCGCTTTGGCTAGCTCCGCGAGCGGGGCGCTCTTGAGTACCACTCCCTGTGCTCCCGCTGCCAGCGCGTCCGCAACGAGTTCGCGTTCGGTATGGCCGGTGTAGAGGAGAAGGCGCGTGGCAGGGCTGGTTTCGCGAAGCTGTTTGGCCACCTCGATAGCTCCCGGCCCCGGCATGTGTATGTCGATCAGGGCCACGTCGGGGATGTGTTTCTTGACGTGTTCGATTGCTTCACGCGCATCGGTCGCCTGGGCCACCACTCGAACGTGAGCCTCGCCGAGAACGCGACAGACAGCGTCGCGGACGGAGGGGTGGTCGTCGGCGACCACGCAGGTGAGGCGGGTCGCGGCGCTGGGGTCTTCGTCCGGCACTGGGGCAACCGCGGCGATCGCCAATTCCAGTTCTGCAGCAGTGAATGGCTTCTGAAGAAAGAGTCCGGCGCCTGTTTTGTCGCCTGCGTTGGCGGCTTGGTCGCCTGGATAGCCCGACATGTAGACAATCGTTGTTTCCGGATGGATGAGGGTCGCGCGGCGGGCGAGTTCGCGGCCGCCGATTCCCGGCATCACCATGTCGGTGAGGAGTAGGTCGATCGGCGCTTGCTGCTGTTCCAGGAGCTGGAGTGCGTGCTCACCGTCGCCGGCGCTCAGGACGGCGAAGCCGAACTGCTCGAGCAGTTCGGCGCACACGTTCCGGACCACGGTTTCGTCGTCGACGACGAGCGCTCGGCCTCTGGGCGCTGGCTCGGTGTGTGTCCGCTCCGCAGCTTCTGCTGGAGCTATTGATTCGGCGGAAGCGGGGAGCGCGATGGTCATTGTCGTGCCTCGACCGGGCTCGCTCTCGACGGCGAGGAAGCCGCCACCTTGGCGAACAATCCCGTAGACGGTCGAAAGGCCGAGCCCGGTCCCCTGGCCCACCTCTTTGGTGGTGAAGAACGGCTCGAAGATGCGGGAACACGTCTGCTCGTCGATGCCGGCGCCGGTGTCGGCGACCGCGATTCTGAGGTAGCGGCCCGGCTCGACACTCTCAGCGCTCGCCGCGAGTTCGTCGAGCTCGGTCGCAGTGGTGGAGATGGTGATCGTCCCGGGCCCGGCGATCGCGTCGCGGGCGTTGAGTACGAGGTTGACGAGCACCTGTTCGACCTGGGCCGGGTCGGCGACCGCGGCGGGGAGTTTTGTGTCGACCTCCGTCACCAGCTCGATGCGTGCGTCGATCAGCGGCCGGAGCAAGCGGACACTCGCCGCGACCACCTCGTTCAGGTCGATGCTCCGCTGTTGCAGCACCTGCTTGCGTCCGAAGGCGAGCAGCTGCCGGGTGAGCGCGGCAGCCCGCTCCGACGAGCCGGTGATCTGCTCGACGTCGCGCCGAAGCGGGCTCTCCGGCGCAAGCTTTTCCAGGAGTAGCGCGCTGTGGCCGTTGATTGCCATCAGCATGTTGTTGAATTCGTGCGCGACGCCGCCGGCGAGCTGGCCGATCGCCTCCAGCTTCTGCGCGTGCAGCAAGTCGGCTTCGAGACGGTCGCGTTCCTCTTCCGCGCTCTTTTGTTCGGTGATGTCGAGCAGGTAGCCCTCGACCCTGGTCGGTTGGCCGCTTGCGTCGCGGATGAGATAGGTCTCGTCCTGCACCCAGACGATCTCTCCGTCGGGGCGCACGTACCGGTATTCACCGCGGAAAGGAATCCCGCTCGTGCGCACTTCCTTCGCGGCCGTGAGTACTCGCTCGAGATCGTCGGGGTGGACGATCTTCTCGAGCAGGCCGGGGTCGCTCTGCCACAGCTCAGCCGCGTAGCCGAGCATCCGCTCGACCTGCGGGCTTGCGTAGATGTTGGAGTCACGCATGTCGAGCGGGCGGACATACGTCACGAGCGGCAGCTGTTCGACGAGCGTGCGGTAGCGCTCCTCTGCCTCGCGCAGGCGCCGCTCGTCCGCGCGGCGCTCGGTGATGTCCTGGGCCGTCCCGCGCATGACCGTCGACACGCCTTCGGCTCTTATGAGTTCACCTCGTGCCTGCACCCACCGCTCTGATCCGTCTGGACGCAGGATCCGGTGCTCGAACGTGAACGGCTCGCCTCGCTCCTGCGCGCGCCTGACCTGTTCCTTCACATGCTTCCTGTCTTCCGGATGGACACGTTCGAGCAAGGCCTCGTAGCTGAGCTCGAACGAGCCGGGCTCGAGCCCGTAGATCCGGTACAGCTCGTCCGACCAGATGACGTTGTTCTCGGCGATGCGCCATTCCCAAGAACCGAGCTGGGCGAGCGTCTGCGCCTCTGCCAGCCGCGCCTCGCTCTCCCTCAGCGCCTGCTCGGCACGTTTGCGCGAGCTGATTTCATGCACCATCACCGCACCGCCCCAGACCTCACCGGACTGTTCGTCAGCGACAGGAACAACGCGCACCAGATACGTGCGACGACCCCACGAGTACTCGAACGTGCTCTGCTCGCCGGCGAGCGCGGCCCGGTAGCGGGGTTCGATCACGGCGCAGACCTCCGGCGGAAAGACCTCCCAGATCGTCCGCCCCTCCATCAACGCACTGGACAAGCCGACGCCGGCCAGTCCCATCCCGTCCGCGACGAGATGGCGCAGGTCGCGATCGAAGAGCACGATCGCCCCGTCCGGGAAGCTGCGCGCGAGCGTTCGGTGCTGCTCGCTGCTGCGGCGGAGCGCCTCCTCCACCCGTCGCCGGTCGGCGTCGACGCGGTCGAGCGAGCCCGCCGTCCACAGAAGCAGCGCTGTCGCGCCGACGACGCTAAAGATGATCATCAGCGCAACGCCGAACGTGACGCCGAACAGCCCGCCCCGCTCGCCAGCAAGGCGCAGCAGACCGACCAGGACCGGCAGGCCGATCGTGGCTGGGGCGAGCCGGCGCACCAAATGCGCGCCAGCGGAGCCGCCGGCAACGAGCGAAACGAGGCGGCGGCTCTTGCCGAGGCGGCTCATCGTGCCGTTGTCGGCAGATCCTCCCTTTCCCTGAAGGCCCAGCTACCGCAATTCCGGTAGCCGCGCAGCGTTCCGCGGCCGCGGCAGGGCTGCCGATCTGACACTAGGTAACCCCTTTCTGGGGGCTGGGCTACCCGAAACGGCGTACCGACATCCCCCAAAGCAATGAGTTTCGGCCCCGCAAAGCCGAAAGAGCTGGTCACCGAACTCAGGCACGAGTGATTCCCATCCGTCTGGTTGAAGCAGGCGCTGCCTAAGGAGGCAACTGTGCGAGCTTTCCGTTTCGCGAGCAAAAGGAAGAAGTTCACCCTCGCCGCGGCTGTGGTCGTCGGCGTGTCGGTGATCGGTGTGGCGATCGCCGCCTGGACGACCGGCGGCAGCGGCTCCGGTCAGGCGCAGGCTGGCTCGGCTGCGTCGATGACCATCTCGGCTGGCACTCCGAGCTCCAGTCTCTATCCGACCGCCTCGGCCGATGTCGCGGCCACGATCAGCAACCCGAACCCGTACAAGGTGCACGTCAGCTCGATCTCGCTCGGAGCCGTCACCGTCGATGCCGGCCACAGCGGTTGCAACACGGCAAGCGTCAGCGTGACGTCACCGCAGGACAACAGCGCCGCCGGTTGGGATGTTCCCGCGAAGAGCGGCGGTGTCAACGGCAGCCTGGGTGTCGATCTGGCGAACGCGATCTCGATGAGCAACGCGGCGAACGACTCGTGCCAAGGCGCGACGTTCACGGTGGCGCTGACCGCGACCGGCGCGAGCACGCCGTAAACGGGACCGGCGGCAGATTGCTCGTTTGCCGCCGCATGGCAGACGGATGGCACTCGGAACGAAGCGATCGAGCAGGGCTAGGTATCTCGCGCTCCTGGCCCTGCTCGCGTCGTCGGCAACCGCCGCTGTTTTGGGCGCACGAGTGGCTGTCGCGCAGTGGCAGCCCGCGGCGACGCGGAGCTACGGCAGCGGGCGTGTTCGGATCACGAGCAACGGCGTGCACGGCCTCTACCCCGGCGCCACAAGGGAGCTCGTCTTGACGCTGCACAACGGCGACAGGCACCACGACGTACGCATCCGGCGCGTCCATGTTCGCGACATCGCAACTACGAAGCGTGGCTGTGCTCCCTCGCGAGGGAACCTCCGGATCCGCCAGTACACGGAACCGCCGCTGAGGATTCCGCCGCGCGGCGCACGCCGGGTGGTCGTGCGGCTGACGATGCCGAACACAGTCGCGGATGCGTGCCAGCGAGCGGTCTTCAAGCTCCGATACAGCGCACAAACTGCGGCGAACGACCGCCCGCGATGAACCTTCCGTCGCTCTTCTCCGGCGGGCGGCTCGCGCTGGCGATCGCCGCCGTTGCGGCCGCGACAACCGCGGTCGCCTACGCCTACTGGACGACGACCGCCACAGCGGGCAGCAAGGGAGCAGCCGCTGCCGCGACCGTCAACCAGGGCGCAACACCAAGCGTGAGCGTGACCGCGATCGGTCGAGAGGTCAGCCTCAGCTGGGGCGCATCAACGCTCTCGAACGGCGCGCCCGTCAGCGCCTACCTCATCAACCGCTACCCCTCCGGCGGCGGAGCCGCAACGATCAGCCCGATCGGCACCTGTAGCGGCACCGTCGCCGCGACCAACTGCAGCGAGGACGACGTCCCTCCCGGAACCTGGGCGTACACAGTCACGCCGATCGTCGGCAGCTGGCGCGGCACCCAAAGCTCGAGCAGCGGTGTCACGACGATCGGGGCGGCGACCCTGACCGTGAACGGATCGCCGTTCGGCAACGCCGCCTTCACGCCCGCAACCGCCAACGCGACCGGCGCGATCTCAGGCTTCTCCGGAGTCGGCAGCGGCGGCCACGGCGAGAACGTCGCCTACCGGCTCGACAGCAGCACCGCTCTGACCGGCTCGCCAACTTTCGTCGGCACGAACGGCACCGCGACAATCACGTCGCTCGCGATCCCCAAGAACGCCGGCGACGGCGCACACACGATCTACACGCTCGGCGACGCCGCCTACAACCCCTCCCAGGCAAGCGCAGCGATCGTCATCGACACCGCCGCACCCTCCGCGAGCGCACAGCTCTCTCCCACCGCAAACGCCGCCGGCTGGAACAACACCTCGCCGGTCAGCGTCGCGCTCAGCGCCAACGACGGCAGCGGCTCCGGAATCGATCAGATCAAGTACACAACCGACGGCTCCGACCCGACGACCTCCGGCACCGCCCAGGTCTACACCGGCACACCGTTCAACATCTCCACGCAAGGAACGACCACGGTCAAGTACTACGCCTCAGACGTGGCCGGGAACGCGTCCGCCGTGCAGACACAGCTGGTCACGATCGACACCACCCCGCCAAGCAACGGTCTCTCGCTCACCAACGTCGGCGGCGGCCTCTACCCAACCACCGGCCCCCTGAGCGACGGAACGACCGTCTACTACCGCGGTGTCGCCGCCGGCTCGTTCACGGTCAGAAACGCGGTCGCCGACGCGCTCTCAGGGCCCGCCTCAAGCGCGAGCAGCCCGCTCGCCGGCAGCGCGACCGGCTGGTCACACACCTCCTCGCTCGTGACGACTCCCTCGGGTGGTCCTTACGTCTCCAACTCGTTCAACTGGAGCGCCAGAGACGGTCACCGGCCGCGACGTCGCCGACAACTTCGCCAGCAGTTCCCTCAACTTCGTCAACGACTCCACACCGCCGGGGGGCGGCTCCGTCGACGCGAGCGGGCTCGGCGGCAGCGGCGGTCGCTACTCGAGCTCGACCACGCTCAGCATCGCCTTCAGCAAGGGCAGCGACTCCGGCTCCGGCCTCGCCACCTCGGGAGCGCAGCTGCTGCGCGCCTCGGCCGCGCTTTCGTCTGCCGATGGGACGAGCAACGGCAGCTGCGGCGCGTACGGAAGCTTCGCCCAAGTCGGCGCGAACGATCCCAGCTCGCCGTTCGCCGACAACGCGGCAGACGGTATCGCGAGCGGTCGCTGCTACCAGTACGAGTACGTCGTCTCTGACAAGGTCGGCAACAGCACCACCTACACAAGCCCCGACATCAAGGTGGACACGAGCGGCCCGTCGGCGCCGTCGGTGTCGCTGTCGAGTGCGAGCGGCAACACCTTCATCAGCGGCACAACCGTCTACATCAACGCGCAGGCCGGCAAGTCGGGCAGCTTCCAAACCAGCGCCACCA
>VAXY01000149.1:6831-7436 GCA_005885085.1 Actinomycetota bacterium
ACACCAGCAGCCCCTACTCGAGCGGCACCTACAACTGGTCAGGCGCCGTCGCCGCCTCCGGCAGCCAAACCATCACCGCCACCAACAACGCCAACCTCACCAACACAGCAAGCTTCACCCTCACCCCCGACACCACCAACCCCGTAAGCGGCGCCCTCACCGTCAACAGCACCGCCGCCAACGGAGCCGGCAGCAGCAGCTACAACAACAGCGGCAGCTTCACGATCAGCGCGATCAGCGACTACACAGACGCCGGATCCGGCCTCGCCTCCTCGCTGCTGACGCGCCAGTCCGCGACGCTCTCCTCCTCAAACGGAATCGCCGACGGCGGCTGCGGCAGCTTCGGCAGCGCCACCACGATCGCAAGCCGCTCCACCCCGATCAGCCAAACCCTGACCGGCCCGACCTGCTACCTGTACACGCTCACCGGCACCGACAACGTCGGCAACACCATCAGCATCTCCACCGCCGTCAAGGTGGATACGAGCGGCCCGTCGGCGCCGTCGGTGTCGCTGTCGAGTGCGAGCGGCAACACCTTCATCAGCGGCACAACCGTCTACATCAACGCGCAGGCCGGCAAGTCGGGCAGCTTCCAAACCAGCGCC
>VAXY01000149.1:7506-14146 GCA_005885085.1 Actinomycetota bacterium
ACACCAGCAGCCCCTACTCGAGCGGCACCTACAACTGGTCAGGCGCCGTCGCCGCCTCCGGCAGCCAAACCATCACCGCCACCAACAACGCCAACCTCACCAACACAGCAAGCTTCACCCTCACCCCCGACACCACCAACCCCGTAAGCGGCGCCCTCACCGTCAACAGCACCGCCGCCAACGGAGCCGGCAGCAGCAGTTCGACCACGAACCCGAACTTCTCCATCAACTCACGCACCGACTACACGGACTCCGGCTCGGGGATCGGCTCGAGCACGCTGACGGTGCAATCGGAGACGCTGACGAGCAACACGACCTGCGGCGCGGCCGGCTCAGGAGGCCCGTACACGTCAGCGACAACGATCAGCGGAACGACGAACCCCGCGATCACCGTCGGCTACTGCTACCGGTACACGCTCACCGGCACCGACAACGTCGGCAATGCAGTAAGCGTGAGCACGATCGTCAAGGTGCCATTCGCCGGCATCGACTGGACGAGCATCACCACCTCTAACAACAAGACGGTCAGCTGCAACTACACCACGATCACTGCCGTGACCTGCTCCGTCAGCGGCGTCGGGAGCGGCGGCACCTTCACCGCCAACGTCCGGCTGATCGACCCCAACCAGAACACGGTCAACAACACCACCGGCAGCAGCATCACGGTCACACAGACGACGACCGGCCAAGGCACCAGCAGCCCAGCCTCGACGACGATCGCGCAAAACGCCGGAGCGAGCGCAGGCGCATTCACCCTCACGCTCAACAACGGAAGCAGCAAGACGGCAACGATCACCGCCAGCATCACCGTGAACGGCACTACCTACACCGTGAACTGTCAGGTCAGCACCTGAATCGCCTGACGAGTAACACTCGTCCCTCCCGGCGAGGATGGAGCCTTTATGGAGCCCCGGGGTTGCAACCGGTGGCAATCGCCGGCAAATCGACTGCCCCTCGAAACCGCGAAAACAAGCGAAATCCGATGGTAAGGAGGGGGTCTCCGGTTCGAGGCCGGAAGAGGGCTCTGCAAAAGCGCCGCACGTCGGCGCTTTTCGTTCAGGCTGACTTGCTCCTCGTCGAACGTGCGGTGGGTATGGAGCCCTTTATGGAGCCTTCAGGTCGAAAAGGGCCTCAGCCGGGCGGCGCGTCTACGACGACGTCGGACGTGCCCCAAGCCCCGGGTCCACCGTTCTTCCGGTCTAACTTTGCCTCCGCGAGCCGACCAGCATCCTCCGAGCCCGCCAATGAGCCATCGGACCCTCTCGACACAACGCAGCAGCCGGAGGCACGATGCGGCGCAGACGGCGGCCGTCAATCCGCAGCCGCCGAGGACGGCCCCGTTCGCCCGCCCGCGCACCCTCCAGCTCGGCCAACTCTGATTCGAGCTGCTCCTTCTGCTCCTGCGTGAGCTGTTCGACCTTCTCCGCCATCACGCGGTCGCGGCGAGCAGCGTCTCCGCCTGCCGGATGAAGCGCGTCGCACGCACCGTCCGGTAAAACGACATCGCACTGCCTAGATGCCCTTCCGCTTCTGCCCGCTGTCCAGCAGCAACGAGCTTCTCCGCGGCGCGCAGATGGACGAGTGCGACGTCCGGGAGGCATCCCATCTCGTCGTACAGTGCCAGCGCGCGATCGAAATCCTCCGCCACAAACGCGCGACCGGCGACGATCCACACTGTTTCGTGTTTCCAGCCGCTCAGCAGCCCGGCCTCACGCTCTCGGCCGAGGATTCGAATACGGGCGTCCACGATCATGCCGGAGCCCTGGAACGGCAGACCGCCCGCCTTCAGGGGCTGCAGGATCCGGTTCACCTCTTCGATGAGACCGCGAGCCTCGTCGAGCTCGCCGACCGCGTCCAGAGCGTACGCGCGGGCATTCAGCGCCGGCAGTAACGACTGCGCCTGTTCGGCGCGACGGGCGACTTCGAGCCCAAACGCGGAGTCTTCGAGAGCACCTTCGAGATCGTCCCGCGCAACGCGCAGCCAGGCGCGGAACGTGCGCGCGGCGGCGGCCGCACCAGCGGCGGGCTCGCCGTCGAGGATTATCTCCACGCCTGCGTCCAATTCATCCCACATCCCGAGCCGGTCGTACACGCCGAGGATGTTCGAGTGCGAGAACGCCAGCATCGACTCGAGCCCGAAACGCTCGGCGACCTCGATCGAGCGTCGGTCGAGGTCGTAGCTTTCGCGGACGTCACCGACGGCATAATGCAGCGACGCCAGGTTGTTGAGCGAGCGCGCGAGCTCGGGCGAGTTGATCTGCTCCGCGAGCGCCACGCTTGCCTCGAGTTCCGCGAAGCCGGCTCCGTCGCGGCGTTCCCGTGACGAGCCGAGATTGTTCAAGGCATGGACGCGTACGTCGGGGAGGTCCAGCTCCTCCGCCATCTGCAGAGCTCGCGTCGCGTACTCGATCGCCCTGTCATGCTGGATGGCGAGCATGGCGTAACGCGACCCTTGACTCAGGATCCACGCCTTCGCGCGTGACGGCGGCAGCGGCTCGACGAGCTCGAGCGCGTGCTCGAGACGGCGCTCCACCTCCTCTCCCTCGCCCCGGTACCAGGCCGCCTCCGCACCGATCGCCTCCGCTTCCGCGGCAAGCTCTTGGGATCCGCTGGCGAGCAACTCGTCGACAGAGTCATGCAGCCGCGCGGCAGACGAATCGCCGTTCATGTACTCCGCACGCCCCAGGGCGAACACGAGCGGCGCACGATTGGCTGCGTCGGCCGGCCAGAGCTCGAGCGCTGCTCTGTAATGATCGGCGGCCGGCACGAGCGCGTTCAGCGCAGCAGCACGGTCGCCGGCATGACGGAACGCTTGGCGCGCACGGTCGCGCAACTCTGCACATGCCTGGCTCCCCGCGGCTTCGAGCAAGTCGAGCGCGCTCCGGTAGTGGTGCGCGATCAGCTCGGCGTGGTCGTCCGGACGGCCGAGCGACTCGATCCACGCAACCGCGGCGAGGTGCTTCTGCGCGCGCGCCGCGCGAGGAACTTGCCCGTACGCGACCTCACGCACGAGCACGTGGCGGAACGCGTACTCGGTTTCGCCCGCGACGGCCGAGCGGCGCTCGCGCCGGACGAAACCTTTGCGCTCGAGCGCGTGCAGCGTCGCAGCCGCGTTGTGGCTTGCGACGCCGCCGGACCAGAACACCTTGCCGACGACGGCCGCGTCCTGCAGCAGCCGCTTCTCCTCCTCGGGCAGCCCGTCGAGGCGCGCCGCGATGATCCCCTGGACATTCTCCGGCACGCTCACCTGCTCGACGTCGCCGTGCTCGAGGAACAGGCGCGCGAACTGCTCGGCATACAGAGGATTCCCGCCAGCCTGCTCGAGCAACGCGGATTGCGTTTCAACGGGGAGTACTGCCTGGTCGAGCACGGCCGCGATCACACGCGCCGCATCGGCGTCGTTGAGCCGCGACAGCGCAAGCGTGACGGCGTTCAGCTTCCCACCGCCCCAGTTCGGACGCCTGTCGAGCAGCTCCGGACGTGCGCTCGCCAGCACAAGGATGGGCGCGCCCGACGCCCACTCCGCCAGGTGGTCGACGAAGTCAAGCAGCCCATCGTCGGCCCAGTGCAGGTCTTCGAACACGAGGACGAGGGGTTGCTGCTCGGCCATGCCCTCGAGGTAGCGCCGCCACGCGGCGAACGCCTCCTGTCGGTCGGGTGCCGTCGTCGACCGTCTGCGTCACCGACTCGTGCAGCTTCTCGGCCGCGGTCTCCGGCGCGTCGTTCTCGTTGATGCCGGCCTGGGCCTTCACGATCTCACCGAAGGCCCAGAAGCTGACGCCCGAGCCGTACGGCAGCGCGCGGCCCTGCCGCCACCAGATCAGCTCCGGCGTCTCCTCGATCCGCTGAAACAGCTCGGCTACGAGCCGCGACTTGCCGATCCCCGGGACGCCGACGAGCGTCACGAGCTGCGGCTCGCGGTCGCGCACGGCGCGGTCGAAGGCGTCGAGGACGACGCCAAGCTCGCGCTCACGCCCAACGAGCGGCGTCACCATACGCTGCTCGAGATCCATGCCCAGGCGCGACATGGCCTGCAGGGCCTCCCACACTTTGATCGGCACCGACTTCCCTCTCGCGGCCACGGGCTCGTGCTCGGAATACTCGATGCGGTCGCGCGTCGCGCGCCAGGTCGTCTGGCCGACGAGGATGCCGTTCACCGGCGCCGCCGACTGCAGCCGCGCCGTCGTGTTGACGACGTCCCCCGAGGCCATTCCCTCCCCCGCCTCGGGACGTGCGCCGAGCGCGATCAGCGCCTCACCGGTGTTGACGGCGATGCGGAGCTGCAGGTCTTCCTCCTCCTCGCGCACCCAGTCGCGGATCGCAAGCGCCGCGCGCACCGCTCGCTCGGGATCGTCCTCGTGGGCGATGGGCGCGCCGAAGAGCGCGACGACCGCGTCGCCGATGAACTTCTCGACAGCGCCGCCGAAGCGCTCGAGCTCGGAGCGCAGCCGCTGGTAATACGGCGCCAGGAGGGCCCGGACGTCCTCGGGATCCATCTCCTCGGCGCGGGACGTGAAGCCGACGAGGTCGGCGAAGAGGACGGTGACGACCTTGCGCTCCTCACGCGCGGGCGCCGCCTCTTCGAGCGGGGCGCCGCAGGCGGCGCAGAACCGAGCCGAGTCCGGGCTTTCCTGCCCACAGTTCGTACAAAGACGCATGCGTCAAGCGTACGGGGATGCCGCGCACGGTTCCAGGCCGGAGAACCCCATGCGGTTACTTACAACCCGGGAAACTGAAGGAGAGGATGCGCCGAGCTCATGGAGTGAAGAACTGACGGAAGCACAGACTCGAGCACGACGCTCTACGAGTTTCGTGTAGCAGGTCGCTCACCAAACAGTACGTAGTCAGAATCGACAACAGAGAATGGAGCCTTTATGGAGGCCCCGTGGTTGCAACCGGTGGCAATCAGCGGCAAATCGACTGAGTGCGGAAACGGCGGAAACACGCCAAAACCGTTGCCGTGGGTTGCGACCGGTTGCCTGAGACGTTCCATGGTAAGCAGGGCGTCTGCCGTGGGCTGCCACCCGTTGCGGGAGGTCCCCTCCCTGCGAGGGAGGAGGTCGATCTCCTTAAAACGCCAAGTCCTGCGAACCCGAAGGCGCACAGGACTTGACTGGGCGACTCTGACACGGTGCGAGTTCATCGTCAAGCGGGACGGTAGTTAGGCGACAGCGGCGGCGCCGGCGGGTTCGCGTTCGCTGCGGGCGAGAGAGATGCTCGCCCAGACGATCCAGATGAACCAGAGGAGGACGGTGTTCTCTGCAAGGCCATTCGCTGGTGCTGCCGCTCCGGCCAGCGTGAGCAGGGCGATTGCGATCGCGCTCCAGCCGAGCGCCCGCCGCGCCGCCGTCAACGCGAGGGCGCCTGCCGCGAGCAGGAAGAAGGCGGACAGGAACCAGCTGCCGACGTAGAGGGCTTCGTTGATGTTGGTGAGCACGGTTGCCAGCTGTGTTCCCATGCCGTGCCCGGCGCGGAACTCGACCGCGTCGAACACACAGAGGGCGGCGATGCTGACGCTCGCATAGGCGGTGGCGGCGGTCCTGGCGGTCGCACCGAGGAGGCCACCGCCGAGCTTCGCCGTCGCCCAGACGGCGAAGGCGAGGAAGGCGCCAAAGCCGAGCAGCCCGAGGTAGGCCCCAACCCACACGCCCGTCCCCGCCGGCTTGGCGAGCTCGTGCGCGACCTTCGCGGGACTGCTGCCGAGGTTCACAAAGGCCTGGCCGCTTGCGAGACCGACGAACAACCCGACATGCACGAGCACGGCCGATGCGACCCCACAGGCGGCAAAGAGGCGATCTTGCCTGCGTTCATTCATGCTCGCTCCTTTCTTCGAGACAGTCGTGGGGCGCCGGCTAGGAGCCGGCTTCGGCGAGGGCACGACCGCGCGATCGCGTGGCACGCCGCCCCGCGAGCAACACGGCGATCGTGCAGGCGACGCCGGCGAGTGCAAGCGTGAAGTCGGCGACCTTCGTCACTGTCATCACGTGCTTCAGCACAGGGGCCGCCGCGGCCTCGAAGGCGAACAGCAGCATCAGCGCCACTGCCGCCCGGACGCTGTCGCGGCGCCAGAACCAGAGCGTGCAGCCGAGGAACAGGGCCGCGAAGAGGGCGGCCACGGCAGGAACATCGATCCAGAAGATGTCGACCACCTCCCAGATCCCGAAAGCGAGCCCCGTGAGGATCAGGCCAACCCGAGCATTCATCATGATCTTCTCCTTTCGGTTTCGTTAGCAACTCGAAGGTAAGCGCGGGGCCCAGGTGGCGTCATCGGCGGGTTGGGCGATCCTTGCGTCAGCCGATCGACTGATCTTCCGGCCACCGCTGATCGGCCGAGTGGCTGATGACAGAGCGGCCGCGGCCGTCTACCTTGACCGCATGCGCTCAGGTCTCGCCCGTCTCTATCGAGTACGGCTGAACCGCTTGCAGATCGATTGGCTGGTCGCGGGCGCGCTCACGCTCGGGCTCGAGCTGGAGACCTGGGTCGGCGGCGGCATGGCATTCCGCGAGCGCCTTGCTTCAGCGCTTCTCGGGGCGACTGTGACGGCGGCCGTCGCCGTTCGCCGTCTCTATCCCGCGAGTGTAGGGCTGATCGCCGGTTTCGTCGCAGCGCTCCTCTCGGCGGTGTGGGGACCGCCGTCGC
>VAXY01000150.1:0-486 GCA_005885085.1 Actinomycetota bacterium
CACGGGGCTCCACAAAGGCTCCATCGATCGTTGTCAGGTTTGGTTACAGAACGGTTTCAGAAGATCTCGAGCTGTCGCCAGAACCTAGCCCCACCGAGCTCGTACTCGCAGGCGACGAGGGGACCTAGCTAGGGACATGTGGCTGCCGCTTGGGACAAGCCGGACAGCGCATCGTTACCTGCCGTTAGTGCCGGCCAAGCCGGGCGTGACAACCGACCAGCGGCCGACGTCGTTACCTTTCAGGGTGGTAGCGCGAGTCCTCGTTCATCGCTAGATCTCAAAATGATGCTCAGCATTGCTCTCGAGGAGCGCGAGCGCTTCATGTCGGGAACTGACACCCAGGCGGCGAAGAGCGTTTCTCACGTGTGTGCGAACGGTGTGCGCTGAGAGCACGAGCAGCTCAGCGATCTCGCGTGTTGCGAGCCCTTCGCCGTAGAGGCGGAGGATTGCGAGCTCACGTGGTCGCAGGCCATCGACGAGAGCGTG
>VAXY01000150.1:552-5832 GCA_005885085.1 Actinomycetota bacterium
CTACGAAGGGACCGCGGATTTCGCTCGATCGTTTCCAGCCCGTTGCTCAGCCGGGCTGCGGCGGAGTCGAGGAGCGCGAGGTCGTCCTCGGACAACCGGCGCTCGCTGCGCGCGCCGACCGTCAGGGTCCCGATCCGGTCGTCTCGGACAGTGAGCCAGCGGATCTCGGTCCAGCGCAGGCCGAGCGATCTGACAAGCGGACCGGCGCTGCCTTCGATCATTGCCTCGACCTGTTTTTCGCTCAGCGGCTCGAGCGTGAGGCGGCGGATCTCAGCCGGGCGCAAGCCGGCGGCAGCGGCGAGATGGAGCTTGCCGTCTGCGTCGAGCAGCCGAAGCGCGGCCACCCCGACCGGAAGCGCGGAAACGACGGCGTCAGCAACCTGCTGGAGGGTAGACACGAGGTTTTGGCCGGCAACGGCGCTGATCGTCTGCTGGAGAGCGTGCTGCCGCTGCTCGCGCTCCTCGAGGAGATTCCGAGCGCGGACCTGATCGGTGAGCTCGACCGTCAGTGTGACCACGACTGTTCCCCAGTGGTCGGTGTCGATGCGGTGGGAGCTGGCGCTCCACCAGCGCGGTCCTTGCCCGGGGACGTCGTGACAGAACTCGGGCAGGTGGCGCGGCCTGCCGGTCAGCGCCACCTCTTCGAGCAGTGATGCGAGCTCGGAGACGGCGAGCCGGGGCTCGTGTTCCTGGCTCAGCGACCCCACGACGTCGTCGGATGTCAGGTCCCCTTCGGCGAATCCGGGCAGCGGGGGGTTGGCGTGCAGGATCTCGCGTGTGTCGGCGTCGTTGACGAGCACGCCGACCGGCAGGTGCGCGTGGAGTTCCTCGAGCAGCGAAAGGTCGGCGGCACGCCGCTCCCCGCTTTCTGGGCTCGCGGCCGAGCGGCTCGCGCTACTCGAACGCCGGTGCGGCGACGAATGGCTCGCCAAGCGTGATCCCTTCGGGAGCGATTTTGAACTCGCGGATCTCGGGCTCGTGCCGGCTCGCCCGGGTCTTCAGAACGGTGAGGGCGCGCCGGACGGCTGATTCGTCGCGGATGTACTGAAGGAGCACGACATTGTCGGACAGGTGCGAGACGCCGAACTGGGAGAGCCGCGTGACCTGGAACAGGTCGGGGAGCTCCGAGGTCATGAACAGGCCCACTCCCTGGCGGGAAAGCCGCTGGACGAGCGAGTACATGTACTCGCGGAACCGGGTCTCGTCAGGCGAGGCCAATTGGAGATCGGTCAGGCTGTCGATGAGGACGCGGCGTGCTCCCGTGCGCTCGACGGCCCCGAGCAGGTCGTAGACCCATTCGTCGATGTAAACGTTGACCGGCGAGCGGTACATCAGCTCGACGCCTTCCTCGTCGAGCGACCACCCGAACCCCTCGACGATCCGCGCGAGCTGCGTCGGGTGTTCCTGGAGCGTCGCCAGCACGCCCGGTTCGCCCTGACGGACGCCGTTGAAGACGAAGTGCAAACCCATCAGCGTCTTTCCGCAGCCGGAGGGGCCGGCGCAGAGCGTCGAGGCGCCCTGCCAGTAACCGTCAGCGAGCATCCCGTCCAGCGCGGCGACTCCCGATGACTGCCGAACCGGGTCGAGAGCGTAGTCGCTGATGTCCACGGGATCGGCGAGCCGCGGGAACACGTCGAGTCCGTTCTCCGTGACGCGGTAGGCGTGCGAGCCGGGAGCAAAATCGCTTCCCCTTAGCTTGAGGATGCGGAGCGAGCGCGTTTCGCGCTCGGCCGCTCGCGTCGTCGAGAGAGCGATGATCGCGTCGGCGACGGCGAACTCGGGCGCCGCCGCGATCTCGTCCTCGCCGTACTCGCCGACCCAAAGAGAGGAGGCGGGGAAGACGGAGAGGTGACGGGCGAGGTCGTGGAGGAAGCTGCGGAACTCGGCGCCCGTCGCATAGGCCGAGAGCGCCTTGAAGCTGTCAATCACGATGATGCCCGGACGGCGCTCCTTGATAAGCGTGCTCACCTGCTCGAGCACAGCGGGCAGGCCGCCCTCGTTCAGGAGCGTGCCGAGGTCCTCGTAAAAGACGGAGCGGCCGACCGCGTTCCGGTCGAAGAAGCCGAGCTTCTGGCCGTAGCGCAGGATCTTGTCGAACGGCTCGGAGACCGTCGCCAGATACAGGGCCGGCCGCTCTGGCGTCGCGTTCGTGAACACGTACTGCTGGGCGACGATCGTCTTGCCGGTCCCGGGCAGCCCGATCAACATGTTGATCCCGTTCGCCGGAAGGCCCCCGCCAAGCACCCCATCGAGACGCGGATGACCGCTCGAGAGGCGCTCGCTCATCGTGAAGTTGCGCCTTTGAGGAAGGCGCTCTCACCGAGCAAGTCCTTCACGGTCGAGACCAGCTGCAGCGGATCAAGCGGCTTCTGCAGGAAGGCATCGGCGCCGGCGCCGAGCGCCTCGTCGCGCGCTTCGAGCGTCGAGATCGCCAGACAAACTGGCACCCCGCCTTCCTTCAGGCGGCGGCACAACTCCGCGCCCGCTCCGCCGGAGATGAGCAGCTCGACCACGGCGAGCTGCGGCAACCGTTGCTCCAACGTGCGCGCCGCGTCTTCGGCGTCGAGGGCGAGGGCGACCTCGTAGCCTTCGGTGCGGAGGAAGAACTGCTCGAACTCCGCCGCGTACGGGTCACGCTCGGCGAGCAGGATCAGAAGACGCGCGCCCGGCTCCCTCTCATCCGCGACACGGAAGTCCCCTCCGCGCTCGAGCCGCTCCCCGAGCAGGCGGTGGGCCTCGGCCGGCTGCAGCCCCGCGTCGAGTTGCTCCTTAACGAACCGGAGCTGCTCGACCTGCTTACGGCTGTAGAGGCGATGTCCGCCGGGGCTCCGCTCCGGCTTCACGAGTCCGTAGCGCTCTTCCCAGTTGCGGACGGTCGCGGCCGCGATACCGAGCATGCGCTCGACTGCGCCAATGCTGTAGACGGGAGGGTCCGAAGTCGGCAAGGGGATATGCAGCTTATCTCATCACAATCAGCGGTCAACGGCAGACACTGATTGCATTACCTCATCAAATACCTCATCGTTCCACCCTTAACTCGTCATTGCGCAGCTAACCTCCCAAATCGTGATGAGGATTTCTAGAGTCGACGCACCGCCGCCTACGCGTGACATCAACGATGAGCGCTGAGCCGCTCGGCGCTGGTGAAGCTGGCACGCGGCGAGGCTCGGACGACTTGGTACCGCCCAACGATTTCGCGCTCGCCGTAAAGCGGCTCGGAAACGGAGGAACGGTTCTCGTCCTCGCTGGGGAGCTGGATCTCTACCGCGCCCCCGAAATCGAGCACGCGCTGTCACGAGCGACCGAAGCCGAGCGGGACGGCGAGCGGCACGGACAGACATGCGGCGCCCCGTCCGCCGGTGACGCCCCAGGCTCGAGCAAAGGGGTTCGACGCGTCGCGGTCGACTTGCGCTCGGTCAGCTTCCTTGACTCGACCACACTCCTCCTTCTCCTCGAGGCCAGCCAGCGCCAGCGCGCTCGTGGAGGCGAGCTGCTCATCCTCGTCGGGCCGCAGACGCCGACAACCGCATTCGAGGTGACGGGCTTCGACCGCCTCCTCACGATCAGGCGCGTGCACGCTGACGTCAACGGAAGCCCGGCGTGACTGCGGCCCATCAGCCCTCGCGGGAGCAGGAGCCCAAGCGCTCCGAGATGCGGCACCTCGCCACGCGAGGCGCCCTCGATTCCCCGGAGGCTTTGCGCAAGGAGAACGACCAGCTGCGAACGGCCCTCGTTACCCGGATCATCATCGAGCAGGCGAAAGGAATGCTCGCGGAGCGACTTGCGATAGAGGTCGACGACGCGTTCGAGCGACTTCGCCGCGAGGCGCGGAACCGACGGATGAAGCTGCACGCGCTCGCGGTAGCCGTCATCGCTCGCGAGTCGTGGATTGAGTCCGCCTTCCGGGCGGGGCGGACCGAGGAACGGGGCGGCACGGGCCAGCGTTGGTCAGAAGATTCCTCGCCGACGACCACTCTGGCGCGCCAACAGGTCCCCAAGACCTTCGACCGACGGGGCACACACAGATGACAGAGACCGGGAGGAAACCTTTAGCACGTCAATCCAGGCAACACGGAAGGAGAGCAACATGGCCTCAGCAGAAACTGCGGATCGCGTGCGCACGAGCGCGTCGCGCCCCGTGACGCACGACGAAACGAAGCCGTCGTTCAAGACGACGGAGTTGTTCACGATGATCGGAATCGTGATAGCGATCTTGATCGCAGCTGCATCAGCGGACAACTTCGACGCGCCTCGTGCATGGACGCTGGTCGCCGTCGTCGCATCGGCGTACATGGTCGCACGTGGTCTTGCCAAGTCCGGCGGCCGTCACGTCGATAGCGATCGCTAGACCAGCGGCCGAGAAAATCCGGCCAAGGGCGGTCGGGGCGTCTCTTTAGCCCGGCCGCCCTCGCGTAACAACGACGCGTTACCAGGAGGACGAATAAAAGGAAGGAACGTCAGATCCAGAGAAGGGTCATGGCAAGCGCGTCCGCGATCCAGAAGCCAGCGACTCGGTCGGTTCGTCGGCGGAGCGGGCTAAGGAGCGGGAAGTCGAGATGGAAAAGAGCGGCGAGGAGAACGCTGCATAGAGAAGCTAGCGGGAGCCGCCGCGACAGACGCAACAAACCTGAACGGGATGCCGCGCCCCGGCGAAGCGAGGCTGGGGACACAAGTCGGCGAGATCTTGATTGCCCTCGGCAACGGGCGGCCACTCAGTTCCCGGTCCGCTGCTGGCGCGACGCAGTGCGACTGTTTTTGGGCGTTTGCTTCTCGAACGCAGTTCGAGCGGCCTCCTCGAATGGGGTCAGCGGAAACGGGACGAGGTCTCGGATGCGATCCTCACGCGCGAGCGTAGGAGTGCGGAGGACTTCCACCAGTGCGCGCGGGAGCAGGGGACCTAGCACGCCTCGCGCTTTCGTCGGGCGCGGGAGAAGTAGCGGCTCTGCCTGTCGCGGAAGAGCCGAAACGCGACGTCAGGCCGTGCGCCCGCAATACAGCTTCGAGCACGGGCAGACCATTGTGGCGTCGAACGTGATTGTGCTGCCCGGTGCCCGTCGCTGACCGGGTTATCCGCTCCGGCGTCGGCTGTTGCCGCTCCTTTGATCGGCGGCGGCAAGCTTCCGTTTCTCGCGCTCGGCCTTTCTTCGCTTGCGGTCCTTGCGCCAGCGCCTGATCGACTTGGAGCCGCGTCCCATTGGAGACGAGCGTAACAACCTGCTCGACTACCTCCACGCTCCAACCCGGGTCTCGAACCTCGGTAGACCGCGGCTGCTCAAGGGC
>VAXY01000095.1 GCA_005885085.1 Actinomycetota bacterium
CTTGTTCGCGAGGATCCAGTCGGCGGCGGCGATCACGTCGCTCGTGCGCGCCATCCCCTGGTCGTCCATCACGTCGATCGAGACGAGCTTCGCCGTGGGTGCGGCGCCGTCCTTGCCGGCGAGGTGCCCGGCGGCGATGCCGGCCACGAACGTGCCGTGGCCGCGGCCGTCGCCCGGCGAGTTGCCCGGGAGCGTCGACAGGTTGACGTTGGCCGCGATCCGGCCGGCGAACTCCGGTCGGGTCGCCTCGATGCCGGAGTCGACGATCGCGATCGTCGCAGCGGGCGCGCCGGAGTACTTGGTCACGCCTGTGACGTAAGGCCACTTCTCGTTGGTGTCGGCCGTCGAGGTCGAGGACAGGCGGACACGCGCATCGAAGGTGACCGCGCTCACATGCTTGTCGGCTGCGAGCGCGAGGACCTGGGCACCCGTGAGGTCGACGGCGACGCCGTCGATCGAATTCAGGTTTCGCACCACCTTGAGCTGGGTGCCGAGGACGTCGGCGACCGCCTTGGCGGCCTGGTTGCCGGCCTTGCCCTGCACGATGACGCTGAAGGTCTCGGTCGCATTCGCCTGCCCGGCCGAGAGCAGTGAAGGCGTCACATACGCGCTGGCGTCCTGCTTCGAGGGGCTCGCGGCGGCGCCGAAGGGAACCATCACGACGAGCGCGAGCGTGGCGAAGAGGGCCGCGCGCCGCTTGCCGCTGCCCCAGAGCGCGTTCGAGCGCGAACCGTCGTCTCGCTTGCCGCTGCCCCAGAGCGCGCTCGCGCGCACGCCCCGCCGTTGCTCTCCGTCCCTCATCCCGCTCCTCTCACAGACCGCAGTTGACCGGTAGGAACGTAGAGAGCCGCGCATTCGCGTTCGTCACCCTTCCGCGGTATGAGCCGTCAAAGTTCCCCCGTCCGAGTGACCAGCGGGGCTCGGATAGCCTCCCTCGTGTCGTGCGCGTGCCCGTTCCGCTTGCCGCCGAGATCGCGCTCGCGCGCGCCGCAGGGCGGCTCTCGCGCCTGGCCGGCGCCGGGGGCGGCACGACCGTTCCCGGCAAGCTGCTCTGGAAGCTCGACCCCGGCGCCGTCGACCGCCTGGCGGCGAGGCTGCCGCTCGGGTCGGCGCTGATCTCGGCGACGAACGGCAAGACGACGACGGCCGCGATGGCCGCCGAGATCCTGGGTGGGCGCCTGCGGCTGGCGCACAACAGCTCCGGCGCGAATCTCGTCTCCGGGGTCGCGTCGACGCTGCTCGACGCACGGGGCGCGGAGCTCGGTCTATTCGAGGTCGACGAGGCGGCTTTCCCGGAGGTGACGGAGCGGTTGCAGCCGCGGGCCGTCTGTCTGGGGAACCTCTTCCGCGACCAGCTCGACCGCTACGGCGAGCTCGAGTACATCGCCGCGCGGTGGCGCGCTGCGGTGGGTGCGTTGGCCGGCGACGCTGTGCTGGCGGTGAACGGCGATGATCCCCAGGTCGGCGAGCTGGCGCACGCGCGTCCCGACGCGGTCGTGTTCGGCGTGGACGATCCGGCGTGCGCACGACCGTCGTTGCAGCACGCGGCGGACTCGAAGTACTGCGTCCGCTGCGGGACGCCGTACGAGTACGCCGCTGCATATGTCGGTCATCTCGGCGACTACCGCTGTCCCGCTTGCGGCCATCGACGCCCGGCGCTCGCCGTCGCCGCACGCGGGATCGAGCTGCACGGGCTCGACGCGGTCACCTTCCGGCTCGAGACGCCGGTTGGCGCGCGCGAGGTGCGGCTGAACGTGCCGGGGCTGTACAACGTCTACAACGCGCTGGCCGCGGCGGCGCTGGCCGGTCTGCTGGGCGCAGCGCTGGACGAGATCGCGTCGGGGCTCGAGCGTTTCAGCGCCGCGTTCGGTCGCTTCGAGCGGATCGCGGTCGGGGATCGCCGCGTCCTGATGCTCCTGATCAAGAATCCGGCGGGTGCGAACGAGGCCGTGCGCACGATCGTCGACGGTGGCGCGCCGTCGCTCGCGGTCGTCGCGCTCAACGACGCGATCGCCGACGGCCGGGATGTCTCGTGGATCTGGGACGTCGACTTCGAGCCGCTGATCGGCGGCCTCGCCCGGCTGGTCGCGACAGGCGACCGCGCGGCCGAGCTGGCGCTCCGGTTCAAGTACGGAGGGCTGGAGGCGGAAGCGATCGAGGTCATCCCCTCGCTCGAGCGTGCGCTCGACCGCGGCCTCGAGCTGACGCCCGCGGGCGGCGAGCTCGTCCTCCTTCCCACCTACACGGCGATGCTCGCATTGCGGAAGATCGTCGCCGCGCGGGGGTTCGTGCGGCCGTACTGGGAGCGCGCCGCATGAAGATCGTGGTTGGGCACCTGTATCCGGACTACCTGAACATCTACGCCGACCGCGGGAACATCGCCGTGCTCGCGCGACGCGCGGCCTGGCGCGGCCACGAGCTCGACGTGCGCACGGTGTCGGTCGCCGAGCCGGTGCGGCCGGGCGAGTACGACCTGCTCTACGTCGGCGGCGGGCAGGACCGCGAGCAGGCCCTCGTCGCAGAGGATCTGGCCGCGAAGGCGGAGGGCGTCCGCGCGGCGGTCGCGGCCGGGGCCGCGCTGCTGGCAGTCTGCGGCGGCTACCAGCTGCTCGGCCGCTCGTACCGTGACTTCCACGGCGTCGACCTGCCCGGCATCGGGCTCTTCCCGCTGGAGACGGTCGCGGGCGAGACGCGAATGATCGGCGACGTCCTGCTCGAGTGCGAGCTGGAGCCGGGCGTGAGGCGGACGCTGGCCGGCTTCGAGAACCACGCCGGCCGCACCCGTCTCGATCCCGGTGCGGAGCCGCTGGGGCGCGTCGTGGCCGGCTTCGGCAACGACGGCGAAAGCGGCTGGGAAGGCTGTCGCGTCGGCCGCGCCGTGGGGACGTACCTGCACGGCCCGCTCCTGCCGCGCAATCCGTGGTTCGCGGACTGGCTGCTCGCGCAGGCTCTGGCGCACCGCCTCGGCGAGCCGCCGGAGCTCACACCCCTGGGCGACGATCTCGAGCAGCAAGCGCACGAGGTGTCGGCGCGGCGAGCGCAAACACGAGGCGGCCGCCGCTAGCCCGTCTCGGCGTGTCCCCGCAGCCGGGTCTGCGCACACCCCCACCCTCAAGGGTGGGGCTCATACCCGCCACCCTCGCGGTCGACGTTATCGGCCGAAGACGGCCGCGTCTGTGCTGCGCGTGTGCCGGACCTGGATCAAGGCGCCCACAATGCGCCGAGATAGACGGCGGGATCGCCCGGCTGCCAGCGCCTGAGGAAACGCTGGATCGGTGGATGGAGGACGACGCCGTCGAGGTCCTGCACGCCGAAGAGGCGATGACCGCGCACGGCAGCGTCGTGCGAGGTGACGGCCTCGAGCGAGCGTGCGCCGAGATCGCCGGCGAAGATGATGTGCACGACGTGTTTCGCGGCGAAGCTGCGCACCGGAGCGATCGAGTCGACGATCGCAACGGGCCCTTCGACCGGAAGGTCCTCGTCGATGCCGATTTCCTCCGCCAGCTCGCGGTGCAGCGCGTCGACGAGGCTCTCGCCCGAGTTGACACCGCCGCCCGGAAGCAGCCAGTACTCGCGCCCGGGCTTTTCGTGACGGCACAGGAGCACCCTCTCCTTCCAGCGGAGGATGGCCGAGACGCGGATCCGCGGTTCCGTCCCCATCACCTCCCTGACGAGCCGTGGCCGCGCGCGCCGCGCTCCGTCGCGGGCAGCTCGTCGGTCTCGACGAGCTCCAGCTCCGGCACCTCCAGCACGACGAGCTGCGCGATGCGCATGCCCGGCTCGACGACGAAGGAATGTGTTGCGTCGGTGTTGAGCAGGATCACCTTCAGCTCCCCCCGGTAGCCCGAGTCGATCAGGCCCGGCGCGTTCACGATCGAGATCCCGTGCCGGTCGGCGAGGCCCGACCGGGGCTGGACGAAACCGGCGTATCCGTCCGGGAGCGCAACGGCGAGGCCGGTGCCGACGACGGCGCGCCCGCCCGGAGCGAGCTCGACCCGTTCGCACGCAGCCAGGTCGAAGCCCGCGTCGCCTGCGTAGGCACGCTGAGGCAAAACCGCGTCGGCGCGCAGCCTCTGGATCGGCAATTCGATCAACGCGCGCGCTGCGCCGGCTCTGAGCGCGCCTCCGCGACGAGATAGCGTGCGAACCGCCGCAGCTCCCGTCGCGGCAACCGCGCGCGTACGAACACGCCCTCGGCCTGGTCCTCGCGCTCCTCGATCGGCGCCCCGAGAGCGTAGAGCTCGGCGAGCTTGCCGCCCTCGCCGTAGGGGAGGAACAGGTGAACCGCCTCGTAGCGGTCGGAGAACCGCGACGCGATTCGTCCGCGCAACTCGTCCAGCCCCTCGCCGGTCAAGGCGGACACCTGCAACGCCTCCGGGAGGCGGTTCGACAAACGTCGGCGGCGAAGGGAGTCGACCGCGTCGACCTTGTTGATCACGATCTCGAGCGGGAGCTCCTGCGCGCCGATCTCGCGCAGGATTGCCGTCACGGCGCGTGTCTGTTCGTCGAGCCGATCGTCCGCGACGGACGCATCGACGACGTGCAGGACGAGGTCCGCGACGAGGGTCTCCTCGAGCGTCGCCGCGAACCCTTCGACGAGCTGCGTCGGCAGCCGGCGGATGAAACCGACCGTGTCGGTGACGAGGTACTTGCGCCCATCGTGTTCGAACGCGCGAGTCGTCGGATCGAGCGTCTCGAACAAGCGGTCGTTGACCGAGACCTCGGCGGCTGTGAGCGCGTTCAGGAGCGTCGACTTCCCGACGTTGGTGTAGCCCGCCAGCGCGACGGTCGGCGCTTCGACGCGCTTCCTCTCCTTGCGCCGTACTTCGCGTTGCTTGCGCAGCTGCTTCAGGCGACGCCGCAGCAGCGTGATGCGGCGACGGGCGATCCGGCGGTCGGTCTCCAGCTGCGACTCGCCCGGGCCGCGCGTGCCGACACCACCCCCGAGCCGCTCGAGGTGCTGCCACATGCCCCGCATGCGCGGGAGGTTGTACTCGAGCTGCGCGAGCTCAACCTGCAGCTTGCCCTCCGCGCTGACCGCGTGCTGCGCGAAGATGTCGAGGATCAGCTGCGTGCGGTCGACGACGCGCGCCTGCAGCGTGTCCTCGAGCAGCCGTTGTTGCGACGGCTCGAGCTCGTCGTCGATGAGC
>VAXY01000074.1 GCA_005885085.1 Actinomycetota bacterium
TTTCCGCTCTATGCAGGTAGATCTTCGCCAATCGTGGTGGATCCAGGAGGTCGAGATCCCGACCCGCCTCGTCCTGGCCCCCATGGCCGGGGTCAGCGTCCAGGCCTTCCGCCGCCAGGGCCGCCGGTACGGGGCCGGGCTCGTCTGCTCGGAGATGGTCAGCTGCGCCGGGCTGGAGCACAAGAACGAGCGGACGCTCGGCTACCT
>VAXY01000075.1:0-19065 GCA_005885085.1 Actinomycetota bacterium
CCCTGACGGCCGAGCTCGTCGAGCGCGTCGACGTTCCTGTGATCGCGTCCGGCGACATCACGTCCCGCGCGCGCGCGCAGGCGGTGCTCGCGACGACGGGTGCCGCTGCGGTGATGGTCGGCCGCGGTGCCCAGGGCAATCCCTGGGCACTGCGCGAGATCGTCGCCGGCGATGCGACGGAGCCGTCGCGAGAAGAGGTCGCGGCCGAGCTGATCGTCTTCGCGCGCGAGACCGTCCGCGAGCTCGGAGAGCGGCGAGCCGCCGGCTTCCTGAAGAAGTTCTACGGCTGGTACGTGGGCCGCGGGCGCTTCCCGAAGCCGTTCAAGCAGGAGCTCGTCCAGCTGGCCACGCTCGAGGAGGCGGAGCAGCGGCTGCTCGCCGCGGAGCCGGCCGCCCGTGCGGTGCTCGCGCAGCTCGACGAGATCCTGCTCGACTCGATGCCGATCTCGATCTACGGCGGCGGCTAGTGGGAGGACACTAGGGGGTGTCGCTACCCGGCCCGGTGTGGTCGTGGTTCTTGTCGCCCTTGCCCCAGCCGGGACGCGTGCCGTCGGCGTTCGACACCGTCGGCGTCTCCGGCGGTGACGCCGGCGGTGACGCCGGCACCGCCACGGCGGCCTGAACCGGCCCAGCCGTCTGCGTCTGCGGCTGCGGCGTCGAGGTCGTGGGTGCGGGAACAGGCGTCGGAGCGGGCGTCGGGGGAGGTGACGCGGGCCGCGGGGCGGGAGCAGGCTTCGGCTGAGCCGGGGTCGGGGCGGGCGCGGCCTGCCGCGAAGCAAACGCGGCCCGCGCAGGCTGGACCCGACGGACGGCATTGCGCCGCACCGCGTGGCGATGAACACGCTGAGCGCGAGGTGTCAGCCGGGCCGGAGGAATCCGCACGACGGGCGGCGCCGGCGCCTGCTCGACGATTCGCGGCTTCCCGGCCAGGCGGACCTCGGGCGAGCTCGACTCGAAGGCCGCCCGCCAGAGGTAGCCCGAAGTGACGCCCGCTGCAACGAGCAGGCAAAGCCGCAGCGCATCGAATGAGATTCGCACGCGCATAGAAGTATCGGCCTTATACAGGACAGCATAGGCGTCGTTTCAGGCGCCCGCCAGCTCCGAAGCGGTGACGACTCGGTTCTTGCCCGCGTCCTTGGCACGGTACAGGGCCGCATCGGCGGCGCGGAGCAGGTCGTCGCCCGACTGGTCGGGCACGAGCTCCGCGACGCCGAAGCTCGATGCCGCGTGAATCGAATGGTCGTCCGTGATCGCGATCGCGACCGCGTTCAGCGACCTGCGCATGCGTTCGGCCACTCGGGCGGCGCCGGCCCGGTCCGTCTCCGGCAGCAGGATCGCGAACTCCTCGCCGCCGATCCGGCCGGAGACGTCGACGTCGCGGACATGGGAGCGGATCAGATCCGCGAAGGCGCGCAGCACGACGTCGCCGCCGTGATGGCCGAACTCGTCGTTGACCTGCTTGAAGTTGTCGAGATCGGCGAGCACGATCGTAAGCGGAGCCCCGAACTGGCGGGCGCGCTCGATCTCGGCATCGAGTGCCTCCAGGAACCGCCGGCGGTTCACAAGCCCGGTCAGGTCGTCGGTGATCGCCTGACGCTGGACGATGTCGTGCAGGTGCGCGTTGTCGAGCGCGACAGACGCTTGGGACGCGAGCCACTCGGCGAGCGTCCTGGTCTCCTTGACGAAGCCGTCTCCCGGAGGGAACAGGAGCAGCGTCGTCTCGCCCTCGGCGGTGAAGCCGAGGCCGAGCAACAGTGGCTTGCGGTCGCCGCCGACCTCGCCGATCCATGCGACCTCTTCGCCACCGGCGAAGATCTGCCCGCCGAGCGCTCCCGTCGCCTCGGTGATCACCTCCAGGATCACCGGCAACAGCACGCGCGGGTTGTGCGTCGCCGCAAGCGCGTCGCCGACGAGCGCGAGTGCTTCGCGCGGGTCGCCGTGCGCCGTCGAAGGGCGACGGCGGTCGCTCCTAGGACGCTCCGAGGGCGTGCCGCGGCCCCGCAGGCTCCACGCCAGGAGCAGCAGGGTCGCGACCGTCGCCGCGACGGCCAGCGCCAGGAACGTCCAACGGACCGTTCCGACCAGGGTCATTAGGGTGAATCCTCGCAGGCCGGAGGGGCACTAGCGGTTGCGCTCCCAGACGAGACGCAGGCCTTCGAGCGTGAGCAAGGGGTCGACGCGGTCGATCGTTCGGGCGTGCGGGGCGATCAGATCGGCGAGCCCTCCGGTCGCGACGGTCTGCGCCTCCGCGCCGAGCTCGCCGCGAATGTGCTCGACGATCCCATCCACCTGACCCGCGAAGCCGTACACGAGGCCTGACTGCAGGCTCGCGACGGTCGTCTTGCCGATCACCGTCTCCGGTTCGACGAAGTCGATCTTGCGCAGGCGCGCCGCACGCGCGAAGAGTGCGTCCATCGAGATCTCGATCCCCGGGGCGAGCACGCCCCCGACGTACTCTGCGTCCGCCGAGACGACGTCGAAGTTCGTCGACGTGCCGAAGTCGACGACGATGCACGGCGCCCCGTAGCGCTCGGTTGCGGCGACCGCGTTCGCAATCCGGTCCGGCCCCACTTCCCGCGGATCGTCGTAGCGAACGGGAATGCCGGTCTTCACCCCCGGCCCGAGCTCGAGCAGGTCGGCGCCGGTGTACCGCTCCGCGAACTCCTGGTAGGAGCGAACGAGCTGCGGCACGGTCGACGAGAGGCAGATGCCGTCGACGCTGCCCAGGTCGAGGAAGCTGCGGTAGAGCGCGCCGAGCTCGTCGCCGCTCTTGTGCCGCTCGGTTGCGATCCGCCAGTGCTCGGACAGCCCGGTGCCGTCGAAGAGCCCAAAAACCGTCGACGTGTTGCCGACGTCGATCGCCAGCAGCACGGAGCCCTTTAGATGTCGTCGTCTGCCGAGAGCGACTCGCCGATCTTCTCGGCCAGCGCCTCGGCGGTGAGGTGCGACTCCTCGCCCTCGCCGCGCAGCTCCTCGACGGTGACGTCGCTGGACGTCCAGACCTCCGCGCGCGGGATGATCCGCGTCGGCCGGTTCTTGTCCCAGACCCAGACGTCCTCCATCCGCAGGTGGAAGAAGGGGTAGTTCGGTTGGGAAACCTGCGCGAGATCGAGCCGGTTGCAGAGGTACGTGGCGTCCTGCGTCAGGACGCAGTAGCGGAACAGCCCGAAGACCGCGGTGTACTCCCTCTTGAGGCCGAGCTCCAGCTCGGCCTCGAACTCGTCGAGCTCGTCGAGGTGGCTCATGGCGGTGAGTGTAGCTTCGAGAGCAAGGTCTGGACCTGCCCTTTTCCGGGGACTTCGAGAGCCGGGGCCAACTCGGCGAGAGGCTCCAGCACGAACAGCCGCTCGTGGAGGCGGGGGTGCGGAACCTCGAGCCCGGGCTCGGCGATCGCCTCGCTGCCGTAGAGCAGGAGATCGAGGTCCAGCGTCCTCGGACCCTGCGGCGGAAATGCCGTGCGGTCGCGGCCGAAGCGCCGCTCCAGCTCCATCAGGGCGTCCAGCAGCGCACGAGCCGAGAGCTCGGTTTCCAGCTCGACGGCGCCGTTGAGGAAGCGAGGCTGCTCGAGGTACTCGACCGGCTCGGTGTCGCGTAGCTTCGAAACGGCGACGACGCTCGTGTGCGGCAGCGCCCGCAACCGCCCGACGGCCGCCCGCAGGGTCCCCTCCCGGTCACCGAGGTTCGAGCCGAGGCCGATGAACGCCCGCACCATGGCCGGAGCGTAGTGACCCGGAGTACTCTGAGGCCCTTGGCGCGGCGCCTTCTGATCGTGACGGCGGTGTTCCTCGCGGGCGCCGCCCCGGCACGGGCCGATCTCGTCAGGCTGGATCCGAGCGGCGGAGCGCTCGCCGTCCGCGCCGGCGGCACCGCGCTCGCCCCCGAGCTCGGCATTTGGCGTGTGCCGGCGACGGCCCTCCCCGCGCTGCGGCGCGCCGGCGTCGTCCGCTACAGCGAGGCGGAACGCCTGCTGCGGGTGACCAGCTCGGCCGAGACGACGGATCCGCTCGTGCCGACCGAGTGGTGGCGGGCCGCGATCGGCGCCGACCGCGTCGAGCCGCCGGGCCCCGGCAAGCCCGTGACCGTCGTCGACTCGGGCCTCGACATCACGCACCCCGAGTTCGCGAACCGTCCCAACACGATCTTGATGAACAAGCAGACGACGACCGAGGACGACGAGGACCACGGCACCGAGGTGAGCTCGGTGATCGCGGCGCCGAACAACGGCTTCGGGATCGTCGGGGTCTATCCGGAAGCGGTCTTGCGCGTCTGGGACGCGAGCCCGTTCGGGATCCTGAACGAGGGCGCTGCGATCCAGGGCATCGCCGAGGCCGCCCGCGAAGGTCCTGGGGTGATCAACCTCAGCTTCGGCGGGGAAGACGACGACCCGCTGCTGAAGGACGCGGTCATGTTCGCGTACCGGTCCGGCTCGCTCGTCGTTGCCGCGGCCGGGAACGAAGGCCTGGAGGGGAGCCCGAAGGGCTACCCCGCCGCATATCCGCACGTGCTCACGGTCGGAGCGACGAGCGACACCGGCCGCGTCGCCTCCTTCTCGACGATCGCGCCGACCGTCGACCTCGTTGCCCCGGGTGTTCGCATCCCCGTCGCCGAGCCGCTCGCGCAGGCGCCGAGCGGTTACATCGAGGTCCCAGGCACGAGCTTCTCGTCGCCGCTCGTCGCAGGTGCGGCAGCGTGGGTGTGGACGACGCGGCCGGACCTCGACAACACGCAGCTGTTCGAGCTGATGCGCCGGTCGGCAACCGACATCGGCGAACCCGGCTTCGACACCACCTCGGGGTACGGACTGCTCAACATCCCGAACGCGCTCTCGTTTCGAACGCCTCTCCGCGACCCCTACGAGCCGAACGAGAGCCCGACCGAGATCGAGCCGCACGGGCTGTTCCCGAGCGGCACGCCCCCGCTGACGCGGCCCGGCCAGCGGACCGCGTCCCTCTCGGCGTCGGTCGACCGCAGCGAGGATCCGGTCGACCTCTATCGCGTCTGGTCGCCGGCGCGTGAGGTCCTACGGGCGCACGTCACCGGGGCCGTTGCCCTGCGCCTCCTCCCGCGGGCTCCGAGCACGAACAAGCCCGGGGCGCTGGCCGTCGGCAAGCAGGGGACGGCCGTATACGGCAACCAGGGCTCGCACGGCAGCTACGTCTACGTGGAGATTCGGCCCGCCGGCGCGCGGAGCGCGCGGTACACGCTGCACCTCACGGCCGCTCGACGCTAGCGGCCGTCCACTCCGCCCAGGCGACGCCCGGCTTCCGGATCCGCACCTCGACCCTCTCCACGCCCGGCTCTGCCGCGAGCGCGTCGGCGGCGGCGACCGCGAACGTCTCGAGCAGCTTGTAGCTTGCGCGCTCGTTGACCGCACGAACGAGATCGCGCGCCCGGCGGTAGTCGACCGTCGCCTCGACGCTGTCCTCGGCCGGCTCCTCGACGTGCAGCATGACGTCGACGAGGAACGTCTGGCCGCCGCTTCGCTCCTGCTCGCCGACGCCGTGGCGTCCGAAGAGCTCGAGCCCGTGGATCTCGACGATCACCCGGCGACCGCGGCGGCGACCGTGAGGGCCTCGACATGCTCGCGGACGTCATGGACACGCAGGATCGTCGCTCCGCGCTCGTACGCCGCGACAGCTGCCGCGACACTCGCGCTGAGCGATCCCGTCTTCGCGGTCGTGTCGCCGAGCACGCGGCCGAGCGAGCTCTTGCGCGAGAAGCCGATCAGCACAGGACGGCCGAGGGAGGTGAGCGCGTCGAGCCGGCGGACGAGCTCGAAGTTCTGCGCGACGGTCTTCCCGAACCCGATGCCGGGATCGAGACAGATCCGGTCCTCCGCGATCCCCGCGTCCACTGCGAAGCGTAGGCGTGCCTCGAGGAACCCTGCCACTTCGGACACGACGTCGTCGTACGCGGGCTCGAGCTGCATCGTGCGCGGCTCGCCCTGCATGTGCATCAGGCAGACGTAGGCGCCGGACCCGGCCACGACCTCGGCCATGCGCCCGTCGCCGCGCAGCGCCGTGACGTCGTTGACGAGCTCGGCGCCCAGGTCGAGTGCCCGCTGCGCCACGTCGGCCTTCGCCGTATCGATCGACACGGGCAGCCCCTGCAGCTGCTCCAGCACGGGCACGACCCGGCTGAGCTCCTCGTCCAGAGACACACCCTCCGATCCGGGGCGGGTCGACTCGCCGCCGACGTCCACGATCGCAGCGCCCTCCTCGAGCATCCGCCGCGCCGCCGTGACCGCCTTCACGGGATCGAGATGCAGCCCGCCGTCGGAAAAGGAGTCGGGCGTGACGTTCACGACGCCCATCACCGACGGGCGCTGGAAGCGTTTCTCGACCGGGGTTCGTGGATTTGACACCGCGGGATACTTTCACCGATGGGGGAACACGACGCGCAACGGCGCGCGGCGTGGAGATTCGTGCGCGCCGTCGTCCGCTCGCAGAGCGCGGGCGTCGTCGGCGCGGCCGTTTCCGGACTGCTGTGGCAGGCCGGCGCGGTTTCTGCGCCGCTGATGGTCAAGAACGCCGTCGACCACGGCGTGCTCAAGCGCGACCACCACACGCTGCTCGTCTGGCTGGGCGCCCTGCTGGCCGTCGGCCTGCTCGAGATGACAGCCGGTGCGGTCAGGCATCTGTATGCGGTCCGCAATCGCGCTCGCTCCGACGCGCGCGTCCGTGATGCGATCTTCGCGCACGCCCTGCGCCTCGACGCGAGCTACCACGACCGCGTCGGGCCCGGCGAGTTGATGAGCCGTGCCTCGTCGGACTCGGAGCACGTGGCGCGGATGATGGACTCGATCGGCCACACGATCGGCTACGTGCTGACCGTCGTCGCCGTTGCGGTCGTCTTGCTCGTGATCGACTGGCGGCTGGCGATCGTCGTCCTGATCCCGCTCCCCTTGATCAGCCTCGCCGGCTTGGCCTACTCCCGTCGCTACCACGCACGGACGGAGCGTTTGCAGGAGACCTGGGGTCGTGCCGCGACGCTGGTCGAGGAGTCGATCGCCGGCATTCGCGTCGTCAAGGGCATCGGTGCCGGGCGGCCGCTCGCGGGCGAGTTCCGCAGCCGGAGCAGCGCGATCGTCGGTCGCGCGCTCGACATAGCGCGCCTCGACGCCGTCTTCATGCCGACGCTCGAGTTCCTGCCACTGCTCGGGCTGCTCGGCGTGCTCTGGCTGGGCGGACGGCGCGTGATCGCCGGTGACCTGACGGTCGGCTCCTTCCTTGCCTTCAACGCCTACATCGCGTATCTGGTCTGGCCGCTGCGGGTGCTCGGCCAGCGCGTGACGACGCTGCAGAAGGCGGTGGGCGCAAGCGCACGCATCGCCGAGGTGCTCGAGGCCGAGCCGAAGCTACGCGAGCCCAGGCATCCGATCGAGCTCGAACGGCCGGCGCGCGGCGACGTCCGGCTGGCCGGCGTGCAATTCGGTCACGAGGACGGCCGTCCTGTGCTCGACGGCCTGGATCTCCACGTTGCGCCGGGCGAATCGCTCGCGCTCGTCGGCCCGACGGGATCGGGCAAGAGCACGATCGCCGGCCTGCTGGCGCGCCTGTACGACCCCGACGGCGGCGCTGTCCTGCTCGACGGCCACAACGTCCGCGACCTTCGGCTGAGCGACGTGCGCCGGGCGGTAGCGCTCGTCTTCGAGGAGACCTTTCTGTTCACGGACACGGTCAAGGAGAACATCCGCTTCGCGCGACCCGACGCCGGCGACGACGAGGTCGAGCGCGCGGCCGTGCTCGCCGGCGCGGCGGAGTTCATCGCCGACCTTCCGGACGGCTATGAGACCGCGCTGGGCGAGCGCGGCTTCTCGCTCTCCGGCGGCCAGCGGCAGCGGGTGGCGATCGCGCGCGCGATCCTGGCGGATCCCGCGGTGCTCGTGTTGGATGACGCAACGTCGGCCGTCGACGCGACGAAGGAGCACGAGATCCGCGCAGCGCTGACCACCGTGATGGAAGGACGGACGACGCTCGTGATCGCGCACCGCCCCGCGACCATTGCACTGGCCGACCGCGTGGCCGTGCTCGATGGCGGGCGCATCGTCGAAGAAGGGACGCACGGGGAGCTGCTGCGCGCGTCTCCACGGTACCGCGCGTTGCTCGCGCTGGAGGCGGTTGCTTGATGGAGCGAGCGTCCCCCAGCGCCGTCTGGCAGAGCGCGAAGCCGCTGCTGCGCCCGGTGCGGGCGCGGTATCTCGGTGCCGCCGCGGCGGTGACGGTGTCGACGCTGATCACGCTGTCCGGACCGGCACTCGTCCGCTACGCGGTGGACGCCGGGATCAAGAAGCACGACACCCATCCCCTCAACGTCGCGGCGCTGATCTTCCTCGCACTGGCGGTGCTGAAGCCGTTCGTCGTGCGCACGCAGATCCTGCTGGCGGCGACTGCCGGCGAACACTTTCTGCACGCGTTGCGCATCGCTGCGTTCGACAAGCTGCAGGCCCTGCCGCTCGGCTTCTTCGAGCGCGAGCGCGCCGGCGTGCTCGTCTCGCGGCTCACGTCGGACGTTCAGTCCCTGAACGAGCTCGTGCGCGACGCACTCGTGGAGATCGCCGGCAGCGCGCTGCAAATCGTTCTCACCATGGCGGCGTTGCTCTTCCTGTCGCCCAGGTTGGCCGTGATCTCACTCGTGGCGCTCCCGATCCTGGTCGCGTCCAGCTGGAGCTTCCACCACGGCGCCGGCCGGGCCTATCACGCGATCCGCGACCGCGTCGCGGAGACGCTGACGGCCCTGCAGGAGGGGCTCGCGGGCGTTCGCGTCGTGCAGGCGTTCCGGCGCGAGCAGCGGACGCTCGAGCGCTACCGGCCCAGGAGCCAGGCGCAGATCCATGCCTGGCGGCGAGCGTCCTTCGTGAACATCCGCCTGTTCGCGTTCCTACCGCTGGCGCAGGCGTCCGCGCTGATCGTCGTGCTCCTCGTCGCCGGGTCGATGTACCGGGCCGGGTCGATCTCGATCGGGACGATCACGGCGTTCGTCCTCTACCTGATCCAGCTGTTCGATCCGATCGGCCGGTTCACCGAGTGGCTCGGCGAGTTCCGTCAGGGCCTGGCCGCGTTGGCCAAGATCGTCGGCCTGCTGGAGGTGCCGGTCGCGATCCGGCAGCGTCCGCATGCGGTCGAGCTCCCCGCCGAGGGCGCGATCGCGTTGCACGGCGTCACGTTCGGGTACGGGAAGCGTCCGGTCGTGCGCGACCTCACGCTCGAGGTGCCGCCGGGGGAGCACATCGCCCTAGTCGGGGCGACCGGCGCGGGCAAATCGACCGTCGCGAAGCTGCTCACGCGGCAGTACGACCCGCAGTCGGGGCGCATCGAGCTGGACGGAATCGACCTCCGCGATGCGACGCTCGCGTCGCTACGCCGGCGGATCGTGCTCCTCCCACAGGAGGGTCACCTCTTCACCGGCACGATCGCCGAGAACGTCCGCCTCGCGCATCCCGACGCGACGGACGAAGACGTCCGCCGCGCGCTGCGCCGCATCGGCGCGCTCGACAGGTTCGAGTCGCTGCCGCACGCTCTCGGCACGAACGTGCAGACGCGTGGTCTGAGGCTCTCGGCCGGTGAACGCCAGCTCGTCGGCATCGCGCGCGTCGCGCTGGCCGATCCGGCGGTGATCGTCCTCGACGAGGCGACGTCGAGCCTGGATCCTGCGACGGAGGCAGCCGTCGAGCGCGCGCTGGCCGCAGTCGCGGAGGGCCGTACGGTGATCACGATCGCCCACCGCCTCTCCACGGCCGAGCGAGCCGACCGCGTCGCGCTGATGGAGCAGGGACGTCTCGTCGAGGTCGCGTCGCACGACGCGCTCGTCGAGCAGGGCGACCGCTATGCGCGCCTCTGGGAGTCGTGGCAGGCGGGCCTGGCGCTGTCCTAGGCGTAGCAGAGCTCCGAAGGCTGGGGTCAGACCCCGGCAGTTCCAGCGTCAGGGTCAGACCGCAGAAGCTCGGTTCTCAGTGCCCGTGGTACTGGTGCACGACGGCGTGACCCTTGCCGCGGGCGATCAGCCAGCGGTTGGCCACGGTCGCCGGGGCGAAGGCGATCGCAAAGCCGGCGACGATGCTCCACCAGAACTTCGCATCTCCCAGCCCGGCGTTGAGGGCGCCCGGGACGATCAGCACGAAGACGTTGTCGACCGCCTCCATGATGGAGATGGAGACCGTGTCCGACGCCAGTGCGATTCCGCTCGCCTGCCGGAACGGAACGCCTGCACCCAATACGGGCCGCATCGTCAGTGCGTAGCCGAACAGGAACGCCAGGAGGATCGCCAGGAAGATCTGGACGCCGTTCGGCCAGCCGAACACCGTCGCGATCGCCATGCCGACGATCTCACCGATGGCGCAGCCGATCAAGCAGTGCGCCGTCGCCTCCGCGCCCTGACGCGTGAGATCGGCGTCGCGGGCCGCGTGTGCGTGGCCCTGCGCGTGCTCGTGCAGGGTTAGCCCTTGGCGCCTTCGGGCGGAGGCGGCTGCATGGTCGCGCCCGGGATCGGGAACGGCCGTGCCTTCGGCTCCGGCTTGCGCTTCTTGTCGTCCGCAGGCTCGGGCGCCGGCTGGCGCGCAGGCGCCTCGTCGGTGAAGACGGCTTCCTCCAGCTCGCCGGCGAGCAGGCGCTCGAACTGATCCTTGTCGATCGTCTCCCGCTCGATCAGGATCGCGGAGATTCGGTGCAGCTCGTCGCCGTGCTCCTTGAGCACGCGCGTCGCATGGTCGTGCGCCTCCTCGATGATGCGGCGGATCTCGTCGTCGATCTCGCGCGCGACCTCCTCGGAGTAGTCCGGCTCGGCCCCCATCTCGCGTCCGAGGAAGGGCATGTCGTGGTTGCGGCCGAGCACGCGCGGGCCGAGCTTTTCGCTCATCCCGAAGCGCATCACCATCTGCTTCGCCGTGGACGTCACCTTCTCGAGGTCGTTCGCGGCTCCGGTCGTGACCTCGTTGAACACGATCTCTTCCGCGGCGCGGCCGCCGAGCGTCATCGCCAACTGGTTCATCAGAGTCTGCTTCGTCGTCAGGTAGCGATCCTCGCGCGGCAGCGAGATCGTGTACCCGAGCGCCTGGCCGCGGCCGATGATCGAGATCTTGTGGACATCGGACTCCTGGTCGAGGTAGTGCCCGACGATCGCGTGACCGAGCTCGTGATACGCCGTGATCTTGCGCTCCTCCTCGGAGAACAGCCGCGTCTTTTTCTCCGGGCCCGCGATCACGCGCATGATCCCTTCCTCGAGCTCCTCCTGCTCGATCGTCTTCTTGCCGCGGCGCGCTGCGAGCAGCGCCGCCTCGTTGACGAGGTTCGCCAGATCGGCGCCGGTGAATCCAGGCGTGCCCGCCGCGAGCGTGTCGAGGTCGATCTCGGGCGCGAGCGGCTTGCCCTTGGAGTGCACCTCGAGGATCTTCTTGCGGCCGTTTCGGTCGGGACGGTCGACGACGATCTGCCGGTCGAAGCGGCCCGGGCGCAGCAGCGCCGGATCGAGGATGTCGGGACGGTTCGTGGCGGCGATCAGGATGATGTTGTCCTTCAGCTCGAAGCCGTCCATCTCGACGAGCAGCTGGTTCAGCGTCTGCTCGCGCTCGTCGTGTCCGCCGCCGAGGCCGGCGCCGCGATGGCGGCCGACGGCATCGATCTCGTCCATGAAGACGATGCACGGGGAGGCCTGCTTCGCCTGTTCGAAGAGATCGCGCACGCGCGAAGCACCGACGCCGACGAACATCTCGACGAAGTCGGAGCCGGAGATGGAGAAGAACGGCACACCCGCCTCGCCTGCGACCGCGCGCGCGAGCAGCGTCTTACCGGTACCAGGCGGCCCGTACAGCAGCACGCCCTTCGGAATACGCGCGCCGAGCGCCTGGAACTTCTTCGGATTCTCGAGGAACTCCTTGATCTCCTGCAGCTCCTCGACCGCCTCTTCCACGCCGGCGACGTCCTTGAAGCCGATCTTCGGCGAGTCCGGCGTCATCCGCTTCGCGCGCGACTTGCCGAAGGACATCACCTTCGACCCGCCGCCCTGCACCTGGTTCATCAGGAAGATCCAGAACCCGAACAGCAGCACGAACGGGAGCAGCGACGTGAGGATCGACCACCACGGCGAAGAGCCCGTCCCCTTCGAGTCGAAGAGCACGTGGTGGTCCTGCATCGCCTTCTCGAGGTTCGGGACCGACTGGTCGCTGGGATAGTGGACGCTCGCCTTCTTCCCGTTCCCGTACGTGACGTTCAGGGCGTTCTTGTTCGGGTTGAAGACGATCTCGTCGATCGGGCAGCTCCCGCCGTCCACGTTGCACTGGAGGACCTGGTTGTAGACCTGCGAGTAGGTGACCTTCTCGGTCTTGGCGTGGCCCCCGCCGAGGGTCTGGAGCGCCAGCCAGACGAGCGCTGCGATGATGACGAGCGGGAAGAGCGCGCTGCGGAAAAATCGATTCACTGAACCTCTTTCGGCAGGGTACCAGCCTTTGTTTAAGCCACTCCTCCCGCAAAGGAGGAAAACCCCTGCGGATCAGGTGCTTTCCGGCACCAACTCCGTGTCAAGTACGCCGACGTAAGGCAGGTTCCTGTATCGCTCGCCGAAGTCGAGCCCGTAGCCGATCACGAAACGATTCGGGATCTCGAAGCCGATGTAGCGCACCGGGACGTCGATCTCGCGCCGCTCCGGCTTGGTCAGCAGGGCGCACACCTCGAGGCTGGTGGGCTCGCGCGACTCGAGGTTCCGCATCAGATAGGAGAGCGTCAGGCCGGAGTCGATGATGTCCTCGACCACGAGAACGTCTCGCCCCTCGATGTTGATGTCGAGGTCCTTCAGGATCCGCACGACCCCCGACGAGTCGGTCTGGGCGCCGTAGCTCGAGATCGCCATGAAGTCGATCTCGCACGGGATCGTCAGCGTCCGCATCAGATCGGCCATGAAGAAGACCGCGCCCTTGAGGACCCCGATCAGCAGCAGGTCACGGCCGGCGTAGTCGGCCGAGATCTCCTCGCCGAGCTCGAGCACGCGCGACCTGAGCCGATCCTCGTCGATGAGGATCTCGGCGACGTCGCGCTCGAGCTCAGTTTGAGACACGCTCGGCGTACACCCCTTCCGCGTCGACGATGCCCGGCACGGCGACCACCTCGTCTCCGCGCACGACGAGCGGCCACGACTCGCGTGCGGAACGGGGGATCTTCGCGTCGACGAACACGTCCTGGATCTTCTTCGACCGCCCTGCGAGCCGGTCGCCGGCCCGCCAGGCTCGTACCTTAAGGCCTGGCACCTCGGACGCGATCCGCCACTCGCCCCACCGCACCTCGCGGTCGAGCGTCAACGGCGTGCGCTCGAGCCAGACGTTGCCGTACTCCCGCACCGCCGTCAGCCCGCCGCCGAGATCCAGCCGCCTCGATCCGGACGCCGAGCCCAGCAGCTCGTCGAGCGCGGACGGCTCTTCCCGCGCGACCCTGAGCAGGTTGCGCTCGGCGCCGGGATGGAGCTCGCGCAGGCGCGGCAGGATCTCGTTTCGGATCAGCCCGCGCTTCGTGTCCGCGTTGGACCTGTCCGTGCGGAACTCGAGCCCGGCTGCACGGCAGTACGCCTCCGTCTCCGCCCGCCACACCTCCAGCAACGGCCGCACGACGCCGTCCTCACGGCGCACTTTGATCCCCTTCGTATTCCCGCTGGCGACGAGCCTGTACAGCACCGTCTCGACCTGGTCCGACGCGGTATGCCCCGTCGCGCGCAGGCGGTCGGCGGCGAACGAGTAGCGGAGCTCGCGGAGCTCGTCCTCCGTTGTCCCGCCGCGCCCGTCAACCACCTCGGCCCCGAGGTGCTCGGCGCAGAACCGCGCATCCTCCTCGGATTCGGCGCCCCGCAGGCCGTGGTTCACGTGCAACGCCGAGACGCGGTAGCCGAGCTCGCGCAGGACGTGCCAGAGGCAGGTCGAATCGGCCCCGCCGGAGACCAGGCAGGTCACCTCACCCCCGCGCGGAATCAGCTCCCGGCGGCGGATGAAGTCCTCGACGCGCTGTGGCAGCTCCACGAAAACAGGGTAGACGCGCGAGGGATGTACGGCCCGCGAGCGACGGCCGATGGACCCGGAATGACGACCTTCTTCCACGCCTGGCGGCGCCGCCAAGCGAGCCGTCAGGCTGCCGAGTGGCTGGAAGAACGCACCGCTGCGCGCCTCGCGGTTGCAGACGTGCCGCCCGAACTCCGCGACGACGTCCGCCGTGCAGTGGACACGCTGATCGAAGGCGCAGACGGCGACGTCGAACCGGCGCTGCAGGAGCTCTGGGATCTCCTCGACGATCATCCCGAGCTCCGCGAACGCTTCGCCCGCCTCCAGGTCGTCGCGGACGCCATCGACTTCCTGAAACAACGGACCGACCCGAGCTCCACAAAAAGAGCCGGAAGCTAAGGCAGGCGAACCCGCCTTACCCGGAGCGCCAGCTTTCGGTCAGAGCAAGGGCGAGACGTCGCAGCCGCGCTTCACCAAAGCCGGCTGGGCCTGCGCGAGCACGTCGTGGGCGAAGTTCGCGAGCCCGTACGCGCGGTAGATGTACTTGCCCGGGTTGTGGTGATGCTCGTCGGCGCGGATCGCGCGGCCGTACTCGAGGAACATCGCGCGGAGGATCGCGCGCGTCTTCGACAGCGACGGGTCGCTCGGGCTCGTGCTGCCGAGGCCCGCGACCGCGGTCTGTGTCTCCTCGATCACATCGCCGGCCTTGGCGTCACCGTGGAGGTAGTCCTCCGAGAGCGAGCCGAGCGCGGCCATGTTCAGCTGCGCGGCGCCGATGAACTGCCGGTCGGTCGCCGAACACGTGTGCGCGACGGCAGCCCGGCCCTTTCCGCCGACGACAAGGACGAGCGAGCCCATGGCGAAGATCGCCAGAGCGAGTCCCGCAGCCGCAGTGAAGCGGGGCTTCACAGTGCCAGTTTCGGCGGCTGCGCTGCCGAAACTGGATCACTCGTTTGGGTTAACCGACCGAAAGCTTCGCTTTCGGTCGGTTCGTGTACGGCGCTTCGCGCGGAAACGCGCGCGGCGAAGCCCGCGCGCTCCGGCCCTGGGGGATGAAGCGGTCAGAAGATAAGGCTGCGATACGAGCCGTGGCGCTGCATCCCAATGCCTTCGTAGACCCGGATCGCCGGGGCGTTCTCGGGCCGTACGAACAGACAGACGGCTGGAACCGCGCGCAGCAGCAGGCGGCAGAGATCACGCATCCCGCGGTGCGCGTAGCCCTTGCTCCGCTCCGGCGGATCGACCCAGACCTGCTGCACCTGGACCGCGGAGGGCGTCCAGGCGGACGCCTCGGCTTTGAACAGGATCGCGCCGTCCTCGGCCCACAGCCACGAGCGGCCTTCTTCGATCTGCGATCGCGTCCGCCAGCGAAAGCCGTCGGGGTCGCGCTCCATCGGGTCGACGCCGATCTCCTCCTCGTGTGCCGCGGCGCACGCAGGCAGGAGCAGCTCGAAGTCGCGCTCGGTCGCCGCGCGCAGGCCCGTGTCGCCGGGTTCCGGCGGCTCCGAGATCGCATACACGGGCTGTCCGGGGCGGTCGTCGCGCGGTGCCCGCACCAACCCCGCCAGGTTCCGCCAGAGCTCGCTGACGGCGCGCTCGTCGCCGATGATCATGCGCGCGCGACCACGCGCAGCTGCCTTCGCGAAGCGACCGCAGTCCGCGCCCGAGGGAACGATGTTCGCACCGACGTGGCAGAGCGCGTCGAGCCGACCATCGTCCGCGAATGCGGCGAAGCGTCCGAGCCGGCGTCGCGCAACGTCCTCGAGAAAGACACGTTCGACCGGATCCTCGGCGCAGAACTCGAGGATCTGCTCGAGCGCCGGCTCGAACGGCTCGCTCACGGACGGCATCGTTTCACGGGTTAGGGTTGCGCTCCATGCCGATCCACATTCGGGCCGAGCCGGGCGAGTACGCGGAGGCATGCCTCCTCCCCGGCGACCCGCTCCGCGCGAAGTACATCGCAGAGACCTACTTCGACGACGTGCAGCAGCTCAACTCCGAGCGTGGCCTGCTCGGCTACTCCGGCACGTACGAGGGCAAGCCGGTCTCGGTCCAGGGCACAGGGATGGGATGCCCGGGCGCGACGATCGTCTTCGAGGAGCTGATCCAGCTCGGAGTCAAGAAGCTGCTGCGGGTCGGGACGTGCGGCGGCCTCCAGGCGCACCACGAGCTCGGCGACCTGATCGTCGCGCTGTCGGCCGTCGCGGACGATCGCACGGCCGACCATCTCGTCGGCGGTGAGCCGCACTGCCCGACGGCAAGCTGGGAGCTGATCCACGGCGCCGTCCATGCCGCCAAGGGGATCGACCAGGCGATGCATGTCGGGCCGATCGTCTCGAGCGACGTCTTCTACAACCCCGACGAGGGGCAGTACGAGCGCTGGTCGAAGCGCGGCGTGCTCGCGGTCGAGATGGAGGCGTCGGCGCTCTTCACGGTCGGCGCGCTGCGCGGGGTGCAGTCCGGCTGCCTGCTGACGGTGAGCGACATCGTCGTCGAAGGTGAGTTCAAGCGGATCACGGACGACCAATTGCGCGGAGCGGTCGACCGGATGACGCGTGTCGCGCTCGCGACTGTCACCGCCGACAAAGACCACTGAAGACCGTCTTCCTCGTCAATCCGGCGTCGGCGAACGGGTCGACGGGACGACGGTGGCCCGAGATCGCACATCGCGCGGCCGCCGCCGGGCTGACCGGCGACGCGCGTTTCTCGCGCGCGCCCGGAGAGCTGACCGAGCTCGCGCGTGGTGCATTGGCTGACGGGGCGGAGCTGCTCGTGGTCGTCGGCGGCGACGGCTCCGTGAACGAGGTCGTCAACGGAATCGCGGGGCGGGACGAAGCCGAGATCGGCGTGATCGCGCGCGGCACGGGTTGGGACTTCGCGCGCTCGCTCACGCTCCCGCACTCACTCGACGAAGCGATCGCCGTCGCCCTCAACGGGCACATCCGCACGATCGACCTCGGCCGGGTCACGTACCGGGCCTGGTCGGGCGACGAGGCGCAGGCGTGGTTCGCGAACGTCGCCAGCACGGGCATGAGCGGGGCGATCGCGCAGAGGGCGAACGACACGAGCAAGGCGCTCGGCGGCAAGGTCTCCTACGTCTGGGCGACGCTCGGCGTCTTTGCGCGCTGGAGCAACAGCGAAGTCGCCGTCACAGTCGACGCCGAGAGCCGGCGCGCGCGGCTGCACGACGTCGTGGTCGCCAACGGCCCCTACTTCGGCGGCGGCATGAAGATCTGCCCGGACGCCGAGGTGGACGACGGCCTCTTCGACGTCCTCCTGATCGGGGACCTAACCAAACGCGACCTGCTCGTCACATTGCCGAAGACGTTCCGTGGGAGGCATCTCCCGCATCCGAAGGCCGAGCTCCTGCACGGCACGGTCGTGACCGTCGACGCACCGGAGCCGCTGCCTCTGCAGCTGGACGGCGAGCAGCCCGGCACGACACCAGCCCGTTTCGAGCTCGTCCCGCGGGCCCTGCGCCTGCGCGTTCCCTAGCTCGGGCTGCTCGGCTTCTGCGTGGTGGAGCGCTTCCTCGACGTCGACTTGCGCGTGCCTGTCGCGCCCTTGCCCTCGAGCTTGTCGAGTCGTCGCTCGACAGCCGTCAGCCGCTTTTCGAGCCCTTCGAGGCCACGCACTCGCTTCTGCAGGTCATCGACCCGGTCGCGGACCGTGTTCAGCGTCCCGAGCACACGGTCGGCGCCCGGAGCGTTGCCGATCCGCTGGATCGCCTCCTCGCCGGCGTCGGCGAGCCGCTCCACGAGGTTGCGTTGTCTGGGTTGGGTCATTCGTTCCTCCTGATCGTGGTCAGCGAAGTCTTATTACCCGCCAGCTGAGGCGGTAGCAACCGTTCTTGTTGACCGGCGGACAGGTCGAGTCTGCCAGGCTGCCGTTTGCGCTGTGACGGCCAAGGCGGCCCGCGACGGCGACGTGCCCGGGCCTGTCGTCGCCTGCCGGATGCCCGAACTCGCGGCTGCGCGGGCATGGGTAGACGGCCCGGTCGTTGCTGGAGAAGGTCGGGAGCCCGAAATCGCACTCGCGCGTGAACGCGGCGATGCGCCAGGAGCGGCCGCGCGGGACGTACAGATCGAGCGTCGTGCGCAGGCGCACGCGCTGTCCGTCGCGGACGTAGAGCACCAACGGCCGCACGTGGGTCCAGATCCCGCCGACGTCGACGTACAGCGCCCACTCGCCCGGGGCCCGCGAAACCTGGCCGAGCTGCGTCGTCTCGACGCGGGCAGGGCAGTCCGGTCGAGTCAGCGTGCACGACGGATCCATCGCCCGCCGGACGAGCAGCTGCTCGAGCCGGACGCGTAGGTGGCGCGGCCGGAGTCGCACCGGTATCGGAGCCCAGCCGACGAAGACGTCGTACGCGAGCCGCACGGCCCTTCCGGAGGCCAGGCGGAGGGTCACGCGCACTCCGTCCCGGCTTAGTTTCAGGCTGGGCCGCCGCGCGGTGCTCGTGCTGCCGACGTCGACGAGCCGCGCCCTCAGCCGCGCCTGCCGGCTCGGGCGCGGCGGCGCCCGCAGCTCGAACGTCTTGGAGCCGGCGTCGTGGCACGCCTTGAAGGCCTGTTCGTCCCCCTTCGTCCGGTGCGCACAGTCGGCAATCACGCCGGCGGCCGTCTTCACGTTCGAGTACCAGAGCGACGCCTCCGCCTCGCCGGTGGGACTCTGCGGCGAGAAGCGGCGTTCGACCCAGAGCGCACGCAGCGGGTGGAACTCGGTCCGCGCCCCGCCGCCGGCAAAGTGCTCGCAGTCCCACACCCATGAGCCGTACGCGCGCACCCGGTCGCCCTGCTCAGGCCACACGGCGAACGGGACGCCGACCTCTTCTCGTTCCATGTGCAGCCTCGCCGTCTCCTCTTCCCGGCCGGCGAAGTTGCCGCTGCGCGCGCTCGGATCGCCGCCGAGCAGGTACGTGTCTGCCGCATCGGGCCGGACGTTGACGTTCAGGTCGTACGCGTCGTGCGTGATCGGGTCGTCGACGGACGTGGGATGCGCGCCGAGCGGAGAGTCGTTGCCGGGGACGGCGACACCGCTCATCCAGCGCGCCGGCGGGGGCGAGTCCGCGGTATTCGTCTCGCGATCGAAGA
>VAXY01000075.1:19093-19705 GCA_005885085.1 Actinomycetota bacterium
CGGTCGGTCCCGCAGCCGTCCTTCGCTGCGTCGGCCGGGTCGGGGGAGCTCGCGGCCGAGGCGACCAGCCCCGCGGCGAGCGCGGCGAGGCTCGCCGCGGCGAGCGCCGGGCCGGCCCTCACCGGTGGATGACGACCGGGGTCCCGCTGAGCGCCTGCGCGAACACGCGACGGAGTGTCGCATTCGGCAGCCGGATGCAACCGTTCGAGACCGCCTTACCGATCGACCACGGCGCATCCGTCCCGTGGATTGCGATCGGCCCACCCTGCGTCCAGCCCGTGAGAACGTTGGAGAACGCGGAGATCCCGACCGCGCCGGGGCCGAAGGGCCCGTTCGGATCCGTCGGGATCAGGCGCTGGTTGACGTAGAAGCTGCCGCTCGGCGTCGGCGTGGCGGGGGATCCGACGGCGGCCTTAGCGCTCAGAACCTCCTCGCCGCTGCGGTACAGCGTGAGTCGCTTCTGCGACAGGTCGACGACGATCCTCGTCCGCACGCGCGCGACGTCGACCTGGCCGGCCGGAACCCAGCCCGTGGCGCCGTTCGGCCGCCTCGGGATCTGCACGAGGTACGAGCGTGGGCGGCAGTGCGTGTCAAGGCGGGCGCCGCGGATCG
>VAXY01000075.1:19785-20297 GCA_005885085.1 Actinomycetota bacterium
CGCGAAGGCGAGCCTCGACGAGCCGAAGCGATGGAAGGCGCCCGCGTGGCACGTCTGCTCCCGCCGCGGGGCCGTGGTCTGGGTCTGCCTCGCCCCGCCGCACCCGGCCGCGAGGAAGAGCAGGAGTAAAGAGGCGGTGAAGCTTTGGTGACGATTTGCCGACAACAAGTGCAACGACCGAACGTCCTATTACCCTGAGGAGACGGAATGACCCTGATGCGCAGGCACAAGCACAACACCGTCACCGTTCATGCGATCCGGCAGCGCGCTGGGGTTCCCTATCACGTCGAGCGCAAGGTCTGCTCCAGCTGCAGGCGGCTGCTCGACGAGAAGACGATCAAGCGCGCAGCAGCGTAGACACGGCGACGAGCGTCTCGCCGGCCGGACCGTCGATCCGCACCTCGGCCAATCGGTCGAACGGCGTCGGCCCACGGTTGACGATCGCAAGCGCGCCGCCCGCCGAGACCGTCTCTTCCGGGAGTCCCGCGACGGGGTGGACCTCGAGCGACGAG
>VAXY01000096.1 GCA_005885085.1 Actinomycetota bacterium
CACTGGACCGGGTTAAAGGGGTGCGGTCGCGCGGGACTCTAATCGCTTCTCCGGACAGCATGCGCAAACAGCGCCGCCCACTGCCGGGGATCGAGGTCGCGTGCACCGGCATGGCGGTCGAAGCCGAGCTCCGACTCCAGTCGCTTCAGCGTGCTCCACGGCACGACGGCACGCGGTCCGTTGCGGTAACCGCGTGCGAGAGACGCCGCGTACGCGCGGTGCTCGTTCGGGGAACGAACGACACATCCGCCGTCATGAGGGAAACTCCCGGATGGAGCAGCCGCCGCAGGATTGCCGTCCCGTCGCCGAACGGCAGGTTCGCGACGACCTTGAAGGGCTCACGCGGGACCTCGAGCCGAGCGGCGTCGCCCTCGACCACCTTCGGAAACCGGCGACGCAGGTCCGCGGCAAGCTCATGGTCGATCTCGACCGCGATGACATGCGCACCGCCGCGCGCGAGCGCGCTTGTCAGAATGCCGGTCCCGGCGGACGCGGCGACGCGAAGCCTCGCCGCGCCGCACGGACGAGAACAATCGCCCGCCTGCAAGGAGCGCGCGGGCTCGGCCCGCGCGCGTTTCGTCGCGAAGCGACCGATCCCGAACCGCGCGAAAGCGCAGCTTTCGCGCGGCTACGGCTCGCTGACGATGTCGCCGGGCTCGGTCATGGCCTCGATGGCGTCCTGTGCCTGCTCGACCGACGATTCGGGCACCGAGACGGTGACCGAGTCATCCTCGCCGTCGCCGAGCTCGGCCTCGATCCCGGCCGAGCGGAGGATCTCCTGGATCTCCTCCGCCTCCGTGACGTCTCCCGCAACCGCGACTCGGACCATCTCCGTCATTGTGGCGCGGATGATACGACCTCTTGCTCGCGGCGGCGCGTCGCGCCTCCCCTGACGAGCTGGGGCGCCCCGCGCTCCGCGAACGGCACCTCGATCACGTCGAAGTCCCGAGGCACGACGGTCTCGGGGAAGATCTCGCGCGCCTCGCGCGCGATCTCCGGGCCGAAGTAGCGGCTCGAGAGATGTGTCAGGGCGAGCAGGCCCACGTTCGCACGCTGCGCAAGCTGCGCGGCCTGCGTCGCCGTTTGGTGCTTCGTCTCTTCGGCTCGCTCGCGCTCTTCCTCCGAGAAGGTCGCTTCGGTGACGAGGACGTCCGCGCCCCAGGCCGCCTCCACGATCTCGCCGGCCGGAGCGGTGTCGCCGGTGATGACGAGCTTGCGTCCCGGTCGCGGCGCGCCGAGCACCTGCTCTGGCGCGATCGTGCGCCCGTCCGCCAGCGTCACCTGCTCGCCGCGCTGCAGCGCGCCTCGCTCGGGCCCGTCGGGGACGCCGAGCGCGTTCGCTTCCTCGACGTCGAAGCGGCCCGGACGCGTCGCTTCGATCACCGACCAGCCGAGCGACAAGACGCCGTGTGCAACGCCGAACGTCGCGAGCCGGTACCCGTCGCGCTCGAGGACGTCGCCGGGATCCAGCTCGACGAGCTTGACTTCGTACGTCAGCCTCCCGACCACTCGTTTGAGGGAGCCGAGCAGGTCGACGAGGCCGCGCGGGCCATAGACGGCGAGCGGCAGCTCCCGGCCTCGCAGCGCAAAGGTCTTGAACATCCCCGGCAGGCCGAGGACGTGGTCGGCGTGGAAATGGGTGACGAACACCTCCTCCAGCTCGAGCAGCCCGACGGAGGAGCGCAGCAGCTGCCGCTGCGTGCCCTCGGCGCAGTCGAAGAGGAGCCTGTCGCCCCCGCGGCGAACGAGCAGCGCCGCCGGGGCCCGCTGCGCGGTCGGCATCGAGCCGGCTGTGCCGAGGAAGACGAGATCGAGATCCACGGCCCGATTCTAGGTTTCGGCCTCTCAAGTCAAGCCTCCGCCGGGCCGATAGCGGCCTGGAGGACGTATGTCTTCTTCAGCGGCAGCAGGGGTCTCGCGTGGCTGGGCGGTTCACCGCTCCCTGACGCTGCTGCGCGTCTTCCTCCTGGCGAGCGCCGTCATCCTCGTCTCGGGAGCCATCATGCTCGGCTCGATGCTCACGGCCGCGCTCCGCTCGCAGGCTCTCGACGACGCGAGCTCGAGCCTGACGCAGTACGTCGACGGCGTGCTCCGGCCGGAGCTCGTGCACCGCGATCGCATCCACGTCTCGCCGCATCTCCCGCTTCAGATCAAGCAGCAGCTTCGGCGCCAGCCCGACATCGTGAGCGTCAAGGTGTGGCGGCCCGACGGCGTGCTCGTCTGGACGAATCTTGCCCCGCGACGCATCGGTCACAAGTTCTCGCTCGACGGCGAGCTCGGCGAGACGATCGCGGAGAACACGACGCACGCGTCGATCAGCAAGCTCGACCAGGCAGAGAACGCCGCCGAGCAGCAGGCCGTCGACCACCGGCGCGTGTTCGAGGTCTACGCGCCGGTCGAGAGCAAGGACGGTACGCACGCGATCGGCGCGTACGAGATCTACGCCAAGCCCCAACACACCGAGGCGTTCATCGCCTCACGAAAGCGCCTGATCTGGTTTGCGATCCTCGCCGTCTTTCTCACCCTCTACGGCGCGCTGGCGCTGCTGGTGCGCAACGCCTCCTCGACGCTGCGGCGGCAGGCGTCGACGCTGCAGGCCCGGTCACGTGAGCTGATGGACTCGTACCGGCGGCTCGAGGAGAGCTCGCTCGAGGCAATCGAAAGCCTCAATGCGACGGTCGACGCGAAGGATCCCTACACCGCCGGCCACTCCGCTCGCGTCCAGCGGATCGCGCTCGCCGTGGCGGAGGAGCTCGGCATCACGGCCCAGTGCCTCGACGCCGTCCGGTTCGGCGGCCTCTTTCACGACATCGGCAAGATCGCGGTGCCGGACAGCATCCTCACGAAGCCCGGCAGACTCGATGCGGAGGAGTTCGTGGTCGTCCAGCGCCACCCCGCTGACGGTGCCGAGATCGTCTCCCACTTCAGCCGCCTCAACGAGGCGGTGCCCCTGATCCGCCACCACCACGAGCGGTGGGACGGCAAGGGTTACCCGGACCGGCTCGCCGGCGAGCAGATCCCCCTCGAGGCATGTGTCGTCGGCCTCGCGGACGCCTGGGACGCGATGACGACGGACCGACCCTACCGCGCGGCGCTGACGCTCGAGCAGGCCGCCGCGGAGGTACGCGACTGCAATGGCACCCAGTTTGCCCCGAACGTCGTCGATGCGTTCTTCGCCGCCTTTCGCCGACGCCCGGCGTTGTTCGAGCCCGACGAGCACTACGACATCGCCGCGACTGCGTGACCCGCCGCCGGTAGGGTCGGACGCGTGAATACAGCGGCCGGCGTCAACGTCACCGTCTGGGGCGACGGCGAGCCGGCGGTCTTCGTGCACGGCAGTTTCGGTTGGGGTGAGGAGACCTGGCGCGAGCAGCGCCCCCTCGCCGAGCGTTACCGTTTGTTGCTGATCGATCGCCGCGGCTTCGGCGCGTCGCCCGCCAACGGGCGCGTCGACTTCGAACGCGATGCAGGCGATGTCGCGGAGCTGCTCGGCGAGGGTGCGCACCTCGTCGGACATTCGTACGGCGGTGTCGTGTCGCTGCTCGCGGCCGCGCAACGTCCCGACGCTGTGCAGTCGCTCACGTTGATCGAGCCGCCTGCGTTCGGGCTGGCGCGGGGCGACTCGGCGGTCGAGCAGCTGATCGGCAACATCGCCGCCGCGGCGAGCTCCACGGAGGACCCGGCCGAGTACCGGACTCTGTTCCTGCGCGGGTTCGGCTTCCCGGCGGACCCGGTCAGGCTCGAGGGTGCGGACCTGCATGCCGCCCGGGCGTCGATGACCGAGCGTCCGCCGTGGGAGGCGCAGATCCCGCTCGACGAGCTGTCCCAGGCCGGCCTACGGGTCTTACTCGTCCAGGGCGATTGGTGTCCAGCGCCGGATTCCGCCCGCGCGCTCGCGGGAGCCGCTTTCCGCGCCGTCTGCGACGTGCTCAACGACCGGCTGGGCGCAGAGCGGGCCGTCCTTCCCTCCGCGCACAGTCCCCAGCGGCTCGGCTCGGTCTTCAACGACCGCCTGCGGTCCTTCTGGGAGCGGGACTGACGTGGACGTGCGCGACCTGATCCGCCGCGAGGTGTCGACGGCCGAGCACACCGAGATCCGCGAGCTCTGGAAACGACACTCGATCGCCGAGGACGAGCGTGACCTACCGGGCCTGATATCCACGCTGACCGCCGACTGTGTCTACGAGCTCGTGCAGACCGGCCAGCGCTGGGAGGGGCACGAAGGAGCCGCGCGCTTCTACGGGGAACTGCTGACCGCGTTCCCGGACATTCATTTCGATCTGACCGACATCGTCATCGGCCCGCAGGGCGTATGCGAAGAGGCCGACGTGAGCGGCACGCACGAAGCCGACTGGCTCGGCTTCCTCCCTTCGAGAGAGCGGCTCTCCTGGAAGGTGGTCATCTTCTTCCCGTGGGACCCCGAGCGCCGCCTGTTCCGCGGCGAGAAGGTCTACACGGCCGGGTTGCCGTTAACCGGGCAGGGCTAGGACGCTTTCGAGATCACCTTCGGCCAGCTGGCGATCTCGTCGTAGTAGCCGATCACGCGGTCCTTCATGTCCGCGATGTTCGCACCGCCGTAGTGGAACATGCTCTCCGTGATGTAGGCCTGTGCATCCTCGCGGGTCGGAAACTCCCACAGGACGAGCAGCGAGTCCGAGTTCTGCTCGTCTGCGAGCAAGCGGGCGCTGAGGCACTTATGGCGCTGCCTCAACCGGTTTCGCTGCGCGAACGTCTCTCCGACGACGCGCCGCTCCGTCACGTGGTATCGCAGGACGACTACGGTCATGTCAGGCGTATCGGCGGGCCTCATCCGCGACTTGAGACAGGAGGCAACGGCCTCCTACGGGAGGACGAGCCGCTGCCCGGGCACGAGCGTCGTGCCGCGCAGGTGATTTCGCCGCTGGAGTTGCCAGATCCCCTCGCGCGGGTCGCCGGCGTAGTGCTTGGCGGCGATCGACCAGAGCGTGTCGGTCGGCTTGACGACGTAGCTCACCGGCGGCCCGGCGCTGCCGGAGGGCCGCGCTGCGAGGCCCACGACGAGCGCGATCAGAAGGCTGAGGATGGCGAGTCGAACGAACATGTGTTCGTAGAGTAGCGAACGCCTGTTCGCCTTGTCAAGCGGGAACTATCGGTTTGAGGGAGAGAGCAACGTCCGATGCCCTCTGTAGATTTGGCTTAGATAAAGCGAAAGCGGCCCGAGTTAGCGCTCGAACCGCTT
>VAXY01000097.1 GCA_005885085.1 Actinomycetota bacterium
ACCCAGTTGCGCGGGTCGAGTGCTCCCTCCGGGGTGAGCAGACGAGTCTCTGTCGGCGTCTCGCTCCAGACGTGCTCGAGCCAGCGCGTTCCGTTGAAACGTTCGAGGACGGTCGCGCGCCAGTATGCGGGCGTGCTCGGCGCGCGGATCGACAGCACGGTCGTCTCGTGCTTCGGAAACCGCACGCCCGCGTAGTTCGCATCCCAGACGTAGCGGACGCTGACCGGCTTCTGGGGGCGGTTGTAAAAGTCCCAGTGCTGCCAGCCGAGGAACGCGTTCTTCGCCACCGCCGGAGAACTCGACAGCGCGAACGCGCCGACGACGACCACGGCCGACGCCCCGAGCGCGAGGCGGCTCGGGCGCTGCGTCAAGCCTGCGAGCACCGCCAGAGCCACGGCGAGGATGACGACCCCTCGCCCGATCTCGTTGCCGCCGGCGAGCAGCGTTGCCGGCCAGCCTGCGCCGATCAGAAAGGCGATCACGGCGGGCAGGGCGCGGCGCGCCGCGACCGCCAGCGCAACGGCGAAGGTGAAGCCGAAGATCGCGACGAGGATCACCTCGTGCATGCGGACGTGCTCCTGGGGGTCGACCGGCAACCGGAAGTCGTAGAAGTCCAGGAAGCCGCGCGCGAACCGCGGGCCGGCGTCCCCAACGTCGAGTGGAGAAACGGAGAGGGCCAAGCAGAGCGCGAAGAACACCGACGTCGCCGCCCCGGCGAGCCGCAACCACCACGGCCGCAGCAATGTGGCCGCGATCGCCAGCACGGCGAGCGCGAACGGCCGGCCGCCGCCGGAACGCGGCTCCTCGAACCGGAGCCAGTCGGCCGCGATCACGAACGCCGCCACACCCGAGAGGACGACGGTCCTAAGCACGAGCAGCCTCGCCCAACGGCGCGCCCACGAGACAGGCCGCGAGGTCGTCGCCGGCTCGGACGACCGCGACGGGGATGCCGGCAGCATGGAGGCGAAGCAGCAAGGGCTCCCGGCGCCGCTCGGAGCCGTTGAAGCTGGCCGGGTCGACGTATACGAGCGAGACCCGCCGGCGGGACAGCGCGCGTTGCACGAGCCGGTCGACGAGGGCGGGCTCGAGTCGCGCCGTCATGACTGCAAGCTCGAGTGCGCGTGCGGCCGGACTGTCCTCTTGGGCGAGCAGCCTCACCAGGGGCGCGTTCCCCGTCGCCTCCGCGCCCGCCAAGAGCTCGAGCGCCCGCCGCCAGTCCGCAGCTGCCGAGTGCACCTGCTGCACCTCACGACGCTCCGAGTTCACGACGAGCACTGCGCGCCTGCCGCGCCGCACGTACGACTCCAGAATCGACCCGGCGGCGCGCACCTGGACGTCGAAGCTCTCCCCGACAACCGACGCCGCGTCGGCGTCGAGCAGGACAGCGATCTCGTCACGTGGTGCGTCTTCGAGCTCCTTCACCATCAACTGACCGCGCCGGGCAGTCGAGCGCCAGTGCACGCGTCTGAGCGACTCGCCCTGCTCGTATTCGCGCACCCCGTGGAGCTCGAAGCCGCTCTGACGGAGCAGCAGCGCCCGACGGCCGTCGTGTGAGCGCGCGCCGCTCTCCGAAAACAGCCGGTCGAGCCGGACGAGGCGCGGATAGACGAGCAGCGCACCCGGCGTCGGCAAGGAAACGGTCACCCGTTCGAGCTCGAACGGATCGGCGATCTCGACGCGAACGTCGTCGAACGCATACCGCCCGCGCGGCAGCCGCTCGAGCACGTACCGGATGCTCAGCCGCCTACGGTTGCGCCGCAGCGAGTGGCGCTGCTCCTCGAGCCGCCCGACCCGCTCGACCAGCGTCGCAGATGCCGGCAGGACGCTGGCGGTCGCCTCCAGCTCCACGATCACTGGCACGTCGTCGCCTTCGACGTGCTCGCTGTCGCCCCACCCTCGCCGGACGCGAAACGGCCGGTTTGCCAGCCGCACCCAGACCCACGCCACCCCCACGACGAGCAGCAGTCCGGTGGCGACGGGATAGAGCGGCTTCGACCCGAACGCCCAGGCGGCGACATAGACGCCGAAGCCGAGGCCGAGGATGCTGCGCCCGCGCGGGGTCAGCACTAGTGCCTGTTCCAGTGATGCTGCCCCGCGTGCATTGCCGGGAGGGGCACTAGACCGGGACGGGAGTCTTCTCGAGCGTCTCCTGCACGATCCGCTCCCCGGTCAGACCGCTCGAACGGGCCTCGGGCGCCAGAATCAGACGGTGCGCGAGCACGGGCACCGCGACGGCTTTGACGTCGTCGGGCTCGAGGAACCCGCGTCCCGCCGCCAGCGCGCGCGCCTTCGCGACTCGCAGCAACGCGATCCCCGCCCGCGGGCTCGCTCCGAGGTACAGGCGCGAGTCGCCGCGCGTTGCGCGCAGCAGCGCCACCACGTAGCGGTTCAGGCTCTCCTCCACGAAGATCTCCTTCGCCTCATCCGCCAGCGCGATCGCATCGGCCCCGGCCGCAACCGGCTCGAGCCCGTCGAGCGGAGGGTCGGCCGTTTGCTCCGTCAGCATCTTCGCCTCCTCCGACAGCGGCGGATAACCGATCGCGATGCGCATCGTGAAGCGGTCGAGTTGCGCCTCCGGCAGCGGATAGGTGCCCTCGTACTCGATTGGGTTCTGGGTTGCCATCACCATGAAGGGCCGCTCGAGCCCGTAGGTGACGCCGTCGATCGTCACCTGCTGCTCCTGCATGCACTCGAGCAAGGCGGCCTGCGTCTTCGGCGACGCGCGGTTGATCTCGTCGACGAGCAGCAGGTTCGCGAAGACCGGCCCCGGCCGGAACTCGAATTCGTTCGAGCGCTGGTTGAAGACGTTGACGCCGGTGACATCGGACGGCAACAGGTCAGGGGTGAACTGCATGCGCGAGAAGGAGACGTCGAGCGACCGCGCGAGTGCTTTCGCCAGCATCGTCTTCCCCACGCCGGGGAAGTCCTCGAGGATCAGGTGCCCTTCGCTGATGAGGCACAGCACGCACAGCCGCAACGTCTCGTCCGGTGCGTGGAGGACGCGGGCGAGGTTGTCGATCAGGGCGCGGACGGTTTCGGCCGCGCCGGTCGTCTCGACTCTTTGGCTACCGGGCTCGCTCACGCAACAGTTCCTCTGCCGTATCTACGATCGCGGCCGCGATTCGCTCTTTCGGAGCCTTGGCGACCCGCTGCTCACCTGATGCCGTCACGAGCACGACCTCGTTCTCGTCGGCGTCGAAGCCGATGTCGCTTCGCGAGACATCGTTATAGACGACGAGATCGACGCGCTTGCGCTCCAGTTTTTCTCGCGCGCGCGCGAGTCCCTCCACCCCGGTCTCGGCCGCGAAGCCCACCAGCACCTGCCCGTTCGTGCGGCGCTCGCCGAGCGACTGGAGCACGTCGGCGGTCGGCTCGAGGTCGAGGTGCCAGGCCTGCTGGTCCTTCGGAAGCTTCGTCTCGAGGCGTTCGGCGGGGCGGTAGTCGGCCACTGCGGCCGCCATCAGGACGAGGTCGGCGTCGCGTCGTGCCAACGCCGCGTCGAGCAGTGTCTCGGCTGTCGGCGTCTCGACGACATCGACGCCCGCCGGCGGGGCAAGCGACAAGTTGGCGGCGAGCAGCGTCACGTCGGCTCCACGCTTGCGCGCTTCGGCGGCGAGCGCGACGCCCATGCGACCGGACGAGCGGTTGCCGAGAAACCGGACCGCGTCGAGCGGCTCACGTGTTCCGCCTGCGCTGACCAGCACGCGACGGCCGGCGAGCGAGTCCGTCTCGCCGAGCAGTTCACGGCAACGCGCGACGATCTGCTCGGGCTCCGCCATCCGTCCGAGGCCCCACTCGCCTTCGGCGGTCTCCCCCTCGTCCGGCCCGACCAGGACCGCGCCGCGCAGCCGCACCGCCTCGACGTTCGCCTGCGTTGCAGGATGCGCCCACATGCGAGGGTTCATCGCCGGCGCGAGCAGCAGGGGCCCGCGATGAGCAAGCGCAGCCTCGGCGACGAGATTGTCGGCGTGTCCACCGGCGAGCTTGGCAAGTGTGTTCGCCGTCAACGGCGCGACCACGAGCAGGTCGGCCTGGGTGAGGTGGACATAGAGGTCCTCCGCGGGCGACCGCCGCGCCAGCGCAAAAAAGGTCTCGGCGCGCACGAACCGCTCAGCCCCAGGCGTAACGAGCGGCACCACCTCGTGACCCCCCTTGACGAGTAAGCGAACGAGCTCGCATGCCTTGTAGGCGGCAATTCCCCCGGAAACCCCAAGAAGAATCCGAGCCATGAGCCAATTCTGCCTTGGAGACGCCCGACCCGCACGAACGCCAAAGGCCGGAGCCTAAGCCAGCCGAAGCCGGCTTAGGTGGAGGCGAACCGATGCGAAGCGGCGATCCTTCGCTCGAAGAACTGCTTACTTGGGGTACTTGTACTTGAGCTTGCCCTCTGAGACCTCTTCGAGGGCCATCGTCAAGTAGTTCTTCGAGCGCGACTCCACCAAAGGTGGAGGCGCATTCTCGAAGCCGATCCCCTCCCCGAGCTGATGGTGATAGTCGTTGATCTGGCGCGCTCGCTTGGCCGCGACGATCACCAGTGCATAGCGGGAATCGACGTTGTCGAGGAGCTCATCGATGCGGGGATGGATCATGGGCGGCTCATGGTACCTGCCGTTTGCAACTCCCTGCGAACGATCGAGGTCAGCTCGTCGGCGGCGCGCTCGACGTCGTCGTTCACGATCCTGTAGTTGAAGCGGTCCTTCTGCTCCTGTTGCCGGCGTGCGAGATCGAGGCGCACCTGGATCTCGCCCGAGCTCTCGGTGGCGCGCTCGCGCAGGCGCCGCTCCAGCTCCTCGAACGTCGGCGCGTCGACGAAGATTGTCACTGCGCCCGGAATCGTCTCTTGGACGCGCAGAGCTCCGTCGGTCTCGAGGTCGAGCAGCGGCACCTTCCCGTGCGTCTGGATTCGGTCGATCTCCGACCGCAGAGTGCCGGAGCGCGCGCCCCAGGGCAGGTCGATGTACTCGAGGAACTCGTCGTCCTCGACACGGCGCTCGAAGATCTCGGGGCTGACGAACCAGTACTCGCGCCCGTTCTCCTCGCCCGGCCGTTGGTCGCGGGTCGTTGCGGACACTGCCAGTTCCAGCTCGGGCATTCGTTGAAGCAACAACTTCTCGAGTGTTCCCTTGCCGGCGCCGGAGGTGCCGGTGACCACTACGACCAGCGGGTTACCTGTTGAAGAGGCCAATCAGCTCAGAGCGCTGGCGGTCGGAGAGCCCTCCTACCGTCTTCGACTGGCTGATCCGGCACATGTTCAGGAAGCGCGCCGCCTTGACCCGCCCGAACTTCGGCACCGCCATCAGCATGTCGAAGACCTTTGCGGTCGACACGTACTCGGGAGGGTTGCTGAGGATCTGTTCGATCTGGACCCGGCCGTCCTTCAGGTCCTTCTTCAAACGGGCTCGCCGCACGCGGATGTCGTTCGCCCTCTTCAACGCTTCCATTCGCTGGTCGAGCGAGCGGATCGGCGCCTCGGCCTGGGTCTTGGACGACACCATGAGCGCCGGAGTCTAACAACCGACACCTTCGGGTCAAGCGTCTACGTTTTACTGTTCTGAGCAGGTGTTTTGAAGTCTATGTTGTCCTTAGCGACAACGACTCTTCGTGCGCGACTGCGTATGCATCGTCGTATGAGTTCCATCCGTGTTCCGCCGCCGCGGCGTGCAACTCCATCCGGATGCGCGCCGGCGCGTCGGGATCGGCGAACAGGACCGTGCCGAGTGCGACGTGCTGCGCGCCGGCCGCGATGAACTCGAGCGCGTCGAGTCCGGTCTGGATTCCGCCCATCCCGACGATCGGCATTCCGGTCGCGCGGTAGCAGCTCGCAACGGCCGCGAGCGCGATCGGCTTCAGCGCGGGCCCGGAGAGGCCGCCCTGGCCCGGGCCGAGCGCGGGACGAAGCGTGCGGGCGTCGAGCTTGAGGCCGCGCAGGGTGTTGATGAGTGAGAGGCCGTCGACGCCGGCCGCCTGGGCCGCCTGTGCGACCTCGCCGACGTCCGGCGCTGCGGGTGAAAGCTTCGCCCAGAGGGGCTTGCGCGTTGCGAGACGCGCCGCGGCGACGATCTGCGTCGCACTTTCCACCGGCGCCTCCACGTTCGGACAGGACACGTTCAGTTCGATCGCGCTCACGACGGCGTGGTCGTCGAGTCGCGAGCAGATGTCGGCGTAGTCGTCGGTCTGGAACCCGCCGACCGACACCCAGAACGGCACGCCGAGCTTCTCGAGCTGCGGCAAGTTGCGCGTCAGGAAGCGGTCGATGCCGGGATTGGCGAGCCCGATCGCGTTGAGCATGCCGACGTCTGTCTCGGCGATCCGCGCCGGGGCGTTCCCCTCTCGCGGCAGGGGCGTCACCGTCTTGGTCACGAACGCGTCGAGGGAACGCGCGACGTCCGGTGCGGTGAGCGCGTCGAGGCAGCCGGAGGCATTAAGCAGCATGCAGCACCGGTCCCTCCACGCACAACCGCCTCAGCTGCCCGTCGATCTCGACCGCGCAGCCGTAACAGGCTCCGTAACCGCAAGCCATCGGCGCCTCCCATGCGAGCTGCGCGGCCGGGGCGACTCGCCGCACCGCTTCGAGCATCGGCTCGGGCCCGCAGGCCAGCACGTCCATGCCGTCCGGGATCAGCTGCGTCACGAGCACCGGCTCCACACACACCTGCGCGTTCGGGACGAGCTCCGCCGCCTCCGCATGCCAGTCGGAGCGAAAGCCGAGGACCGCGGGCGCACCGGGCAGCTGCTGCGCGAGGTACGGCAGCGGGGCGATCCCGATCCCGCCGCCGACCAGGAGCGGGCGTTCGACCTCCACGTCGAAGCCGTTTCCGAGCGGCCCGAGCACCTGCAGCGTCTCGCCGCGCTCCAGCGCGCAGAGCGCGCGCGTGCCCGGCCCGATCGGATCGATCAGAAACGCGAGCTCGGCGCGCGGTGCCAGGCAGAGGCTCATCGGCCGGGGCAGCACACGCCCGGGCGCCTCGAGCATGAAGAACTGCCCCGGGCGCCCCGGCTCGAGGCTGCCGCGTGCGACCCGAAGCAGCGTGTACGGACCCACGCTCTCGTTCGCGACGACGCTAAGCCGCTCTCGTCTCACGCTCGATCCGTTCCTGCAACGACAGGGACTCCTCGCTTCGTGCATTCGCAATCGCGTGCACTGCCGCGGCCGCGCCAGAGAGCGTCGTAATGCACGGGACGCGCGCGACCAGCGCCGCCTCGCGAATCAGATAACCGTCGGTGCGCGCGCCCGAGCCCTGCGGTGTGTTGACGACGAGGTTGCAACGGCCGCGACGGATCAGGTCGACGACGCTCGCGCCGCCGCCCTGCTCGGTCACCTTCCGGACGCGCTCGACCTCGAGGCCCGCGGCCGCGAGCGTGTCGGCCGTGCCCGACGTGGCGAGCAGCTTGAAGCCGAGGTCGCCGAGCGCCGAGGCGACCCGCACGACCGCCCGCTTGTCCGCATCCCGGACCGAAAGGAACGCCGTTCCCGTCGTCGGCAGCGGGCGGCCGGCGGCGCGCTCGGCCTTTGCGAACGCCGTCGGCAGGTCGGCGGCGCTGGCCATCACCTCGCCCGTTGCGCGCATCTCCGGCCCGAGCACGGAGTCGGCGCCCGGGAACCGTGCGAACGGCAGCACCGCCGCCTTTACGGAGACATGTCTCGGGGTCAGTCCCTCGGACAGGTCCAGCTCGGCGACACGCGCACCCGCGAGCACGCGGCAGGCGACCTGGACGAGGTTCACACCCGTCGCCTTGGACGCGAACGGCACCGTCCGGGAGGCGCGCGGGTTCGCCTCGAGCACGTAGAGGGTGTCGTCCGCCAGCGCGAACTGGACGTTGATCAGGCCGACGACGCCGAGCGCGCGGGCGAGCTTGCGGACGACCGCGCGGATCTCCGCGTCCTCGTCGACGGTCAGGGACGGGGCGGGCAGCACGCACGCCGAGTCGCCGGAGTGAACTCCGGCCTCCTCGACGTGCTGCATCACGGCGCCGATGTACGTCTCTTCGCCGTCGGAGACGGCGTCGACGTCGATTTCAATTGCACTCTCGAGGAAACGGTCGATCAGCACGGGCCGGTCGATCTCGCCGAGATCGTCGGCCGAGTAGCAGATGCGCATGGCGCGTCCGCCGAGCACATACGAGGGGCGAATCAGGACCGGGAAGCCGATCCGCTCGGCGACGGCCCGCGCCTCCCCCCGGGTGCGCGCGATCCCCCACTCCGGGCAGCGGATGCCGAGCCGCGCGAGCAGCGCGCCGAAGCGTTCGCGGTCCTCGGCGATGTCGACGGCGTCGAAGGGCGTGCCGATGATGCGGAAGCCGGCCGCCTCGAGCCCGCGCGCGAGCTTGAGCGGCGTCTGGCCGCCGAACTGGATCGCGACCCCGTCAGGCTGCTCACGCTCGCAGACGCCGAGCACCTCCTCGAGCCGCAGCGGCTCGAAGTAGAGCCGATCGGACGTGTCGTAATCGGTCGACACGGTCTCCGGGTTGCAGTTGACCATCACGGCCTCATAGCCGAGCGCGCGGAAGCTCTGCGCGGCGTGGACGCAGCAGTAGTCGAACTCGATCCCCTGGCCGATCCGGTTCGGGCCGGAGCCGAGGATGACCACGCGCGGCTTCGTCCCCGCAGGCGGCGCCTCGTCCGCCTCGCCGTAGGTGGAGTAGTAGTACGTGGACGCGGCCTCCACCTCACCGGCGCATGAGTCGACACGACGGTACGACGGCCGCACGCCGCAACTTCGCCGTTTCGCACGTACGACCTCCTCGCGACCGATGTCTCCGTCGGCGAGCCCGGCACGCTTGTAGCGCAGGAAGTCGTCGGCGACGGCGGCGTCGAGGTCGAGCCAGCCGGGCTCGCGGGCGATCTCCGCGTGGAACCACGGATGCGCGGTCGGAGGCAGCTGCCAGCGTTCCTCGCCGTCGAGCTCTCGCGAGCGCTCGGCCTTGCGGTACGCCTCGACGAACGTCCGCCCGATCCCCATCGCCTCGCCGACGGACTTCATCTGCGTTCCGAGCGTCGTGTCGGCGCCCGGGAACTTCTCGAACGCGAAGCGAGGAAACTTGACGACCACGTAGTCGAGGGTTGGCTCGAAACTCGCCGGTGTGGTGCCGGTGAGGTCGTTCGGAATCTCGTCGAGCGTGTAGCCGACGGCCAGCTTCGCCGCGATCTTCGCGATTGGGTAACCGGTCGCCTTCGACGCAAGCGCGGACGAGCGCGAAACCCTCGGGTTCATCTCGATCACGCGCAGCTCGCCCGACTCGCGCTCGCGTGCGAACTGGATGTTCGAGCCGCCGCATTCCACTCCCACGGCCCGGATCACCGCTACGGCGGCGTCGCGCAGCTCTTGGTACGCGTGGTCGGAGAGCGTCATCTGCGGCGCGACCGTGACCGAGTCGCCCGTGTGGACGCCCATCGGATCGATGTTCTCGATCGAGCAGACGATGACGACGTTGTCCTTGCGGTCGCGGACGACCTCGAGCTCGAACTCGTCCCAGCCGCGCACCGACTCCTCCACCAGCACCTGTCGGATCGGGCTCTCGGCCAGTCCGCGCTCGACCTGCAGGTGCAGCTGCTCGACCGACTCGACGAAGCCGCCGCCGTGACCCCCGAGCGTGAACGCGGGCCGGATCACCGCAGGCAGCGAGATGCCGCCGAGCTCGTCGACGCCGGTGACGATGCGCGAGCTCGGCACCTTGAGCCCGACGCCGCGCACCGCCTCGCGGAACTCCTCGCGGTCCTCCGCGCGACGAATCACGTCGAGCGGCGCGCCGATCAGTTCGACGCCGAGCTCGGCGAGCACGCCTGCGTCGGCGAGCTCACGGGCGAGATTGAGCGCCGTCTGGCCGCCCATCGTCGACAGCAGTGCGTCGGGCCGTTCGCGCGCCAAGACGTCGGCGACGCCTTCGAGGTCGAGCGGCTCGAGATACGTGCGGTCGGCGAACCCCGGATCGGTCATGATCGTCGCCGGATTGGAGTTGACGACGATCGTGCGGAAGCCGTCTTGACGCAAGACCTTCAGCGCCTGGCAGCCGGCGTAGTCGAACTCGCAGGCCTGACCGATCACGATCGGCCCGGAGCCGATCAGGCAGATCGACGTGAGGTCACGCCGCCTCGGCATGTGCCACCTCCTCGACCCAGCGGTCGATCAGCGGCCGGGCATCGTGCGGCCCGGGCCCGGCCTCGGGATGGAACTGGACCGAGCGCGCGTGCTCGAGTGGAAAGTCGAGACCTTCGACCGTCCCGTCGTAGAGCGAGACGTGTGTTGCCTCGCGCGCCTCCGACGGGGCGACGGCGAAGCCGTGGTTCTGGCTCGTGACGAGCACGCGACCCGTGCCGCGCTCGAGCACCGGATGGTTCGCACCGCGATGGCCGAACGGGAGCTTGAACGTCTCGTGCCCGGCCGCGAGGGCCAGCAGCTGATGTCCGAGGCAGATGCCGAGGATCGGTAGGCGGCCGAGCAGCTCGCGCACGACGGCGATCTGACCCACGAGCGGCTCTGGATCGCCCGGCCCGTTCGAGAGCAGCACGCCGTCGAACCGCTCCAGCTCCTCGCACGTCGCGTCGTGCGGGAACACCGTCACCGCGGCACCCGCGCCGGCGAGCCGCCGCAGGATCGACCGCTTGCAGCCGTAGTCGACGACCGCGATCCGCGCGCGCCCTGCGTCGGAGTACACGTACGGCCGCGGCGTGGACACGCCGGCCGCCAGTGCCCGGCCGCTCATCGGCGCCTGCGCCCGCGCAACGGAGACCGCCTGCTCGACCGATCCCTCGCCGGCGACGACGACGGCGCGAAGCGCGCCGGACTCGCGCAGCTTCAGCACGAGCGAGCGGGTGTCGATCCCGGTCAGGGCGACGAGCCCGCGCTCGTGCAGCCAGTCGGTCCAGGCCGGACCGCGCGCCTCCCGCATCAAGACCGCCCGCGCGTGCGGGCGCGAAGACTCCGATCGCCCTTCCGCGACGCCGTAGTTGCCGACCATCGGCGCGGTGAAGCACACGAGCTGTTGCGCGAAGCTCGGGTCCGTGACGACCTCTTGGTAACCGGTCATCGCGGTCGTGAACACCGCCTCGCCCACTGCGAAGCCGTCCGCCGCGACCGACTCGCCACGGAAGACGGTGCCGTCCTCGAGCGCGAGAAAACCCGTCACGCGGAGAACACCACTCGCCCTGCGGCGATCGTCGTGCGCACCGCTCCCTTGACGGCCTCGCCCAGCAACCATGAGTTGACCGAGCGGGAGCGGAACGTGTCCTCCGTGATGCGGTAGCTCGCCTTCAGGTCGAGCAGAACGAGGTTGGCCGGGCTCCCGACGGCGATCCGCGGCTCGGCGAGCCCGTACGCACGCGCCGGCCCCGCCGACATGCGCTCGAGGATGGTCGCGAGCGGGACGAGGCCCGGCTCGACGAGATAGGTGTAGAGCGCAGCGAACGCCGTCTCCAATCCCGTCACGCCAAACGGTGCCGCCTCGAAGGGCACCTCCTTCTCGTGGCGCGCGTGCGGCGCATGGTCGGTTGCGACCGCCGTCACGGTGCCGTCCTTCAACGCCTCGATCAGCGCCGTGCGGTCGGACACAGACCGCAACGGCGGATTCATCTTCAGGTTCGTGTCGAGCGAACGCACGTCCTCGTCGGTGCGGCAGAGATGGTGCGGGGTCACCTCCGCCGTCGCGACCACTCCCTCGGCGCGCGCGCGCCGGACGGCCTGTACCGATTCCCAGGCGGAGAGGTGGAGCAGATGCAGGGGCTGCCGCTCGTAGGCCGCAAGCGCGAGGTCGCGTTCGACCATCAGACTCTCGGCGACCGACGGATAGCCGGTGAATCCGAGCTCGGCCGAGACCGCGCCTTCGTGCATCTGGCCCTCACGTGAGAGCGTCGTCTCCTCGCAGTGCAACGCGAGGCGGCGTCCGGTGACCGCGCAGTACTGCAGCGCACGGCGCATCAGGCCCGGCGACGCGACCGGGACGCCGTCGTCGGTGAAGCCGGCCGCCCCGGCCGCGGCGAGCTCCCCCATCTCCGTCAGCTCGGCCCCGCGCTGTCCCTTCGTGACCGTGGCGAGAAAACCGACCGGAAGCTCCGCATCCGCCCGCGCCGCCTCGACCAGCGAGCCGAGCGTGGCCGCCGAGTCCACGACCGGATCCGTGTTCGGCATGGCGAGAATCGCGCAGTAGCCGCCTGCGGCCGCGGCGGCGGTTCCGCTCGCGATTGTCTCCTCGTCCTCGCGTCCGGGAGTACGGAGATGCACGTGCGGGTCGACGAACGCCGGCGCGAGCAGGAGTCCCTCGCCCTCGACGACTCGATGCGAGTTCGTGTGGAGATCCGTGCCGAGAGCCGCGATCACGCCGTCGTCGATGCGAACGTCCACGGCAGCGTCGATCGCTTGGACCGGATCGACCACGCGTGCGCCCCGGATGACGATGTTCTCCTTCGGCCCCGCCTTGGCGAACAGCATCACGCCACCTCCATGACAGACTCGGTCTTGATCTCGACGGGACCGGTCGTGAGGAGGTCGTAGAGCACCGCCATGCGGGTAACGAGCCCGGCGCGGACCTGTGACTCGATCAGCGCGTCGGCGTGGTCGGCGACGCGTGGGTCGATCTCGACGCCGCGGTTCATCGGGCCCGGATGCATCACCTTCTGGCCGGGTCGCAGCCGTTCCGGCGTCACGCCCCAGCGGGCCGTGTACTCGCGGAGCGACGGTACGTAGTTGGCGCCTTCGTGCATGCGCTCCCGCTGCATGCGGAGGATGTAGACGACGTCTGCCCCGCCGATCGCAGCGATATCGGTCGTCGTCTCGCAGCCCATCGCCTCGATCTCCCGAGGCAGCAGTGCGGGCGGCCCGACGAGCGTCACGTGCGCGCCCATGAGCCCGAGTGCCTGGATCAGCGAGCGTGCAACGCGCGAGTGCAGGACGTCGCCGACGATCGCAACGTGCAGAGCTTCGAGCCGGCCGAGGTGCGCGCGCATCGTGTACAGGTCGAGCAGCGCCTGCGTCGGATGCTGGTGCTTGCCGTCGCCCGCGTTGACAACGTGCGCGGCGGTGGCTCGAGCGACCAGCTGCGGCGCACCGATCTGCGGGTGCCGGA
>VAXY01000098.1 GCA_005885085.1 Actinomycetota bacterium
CCCGGGACCACCTCGAGCCCGGCGACCTCGTCTTCTTCCATGCGAACTCGGCCGGCGTCCCGCAGCATGAGGGCATGTACGTCGGCGACGGCTCCTTCATTCACGCGCCTCAAACCGGCGACGTCGTAAGGATCTCGAGCCTGTTCGAGACGCGGTACGCGCTCTCGTACGTCGGGGCGGTGCGCCCCTACGCGGCCGGCGCCTCGTCCTCGCCGTTGCCGAGCTGGACCTCCGCGTCGGGGTAGAGGAAAGCCAGACCCGCAGATAGATTCAGCAGCTCGGAGCGTGGAATGTCGACGTCCAACCGGGCCAGCGCGGCCACACCTGAGGGAGCTTCCTACGGGAGCGAGTCCAAGACGCTCGCGGCGTGCCCGGCGGGCTTGATCCCGAGCATCGCGCGCGCGACGTTGCCGTCGGCGTCGATGATGAACGTCGATCGGTTGATGCCCAGGTACGTCCTGCCCGCGAACTTCCGCTCCCCCCAGACTCCGTACTTCTCGGCGACCGCGTGATCCGGATCGGCGAGCAGCGTGAACGGCAGCTCATACTTGGTCTTGAACTTCTCGTGTGAGGCGACGTCATCGGGACTGACGCCGAGGACCTGGGCGCCGCGTTCGCGGAAGACGTCGTACGCATCGCGGAATTCACAGGCCTCCGTCGTGCACCCCGGCGTATCGTCCTTCGGATAGAAGTAGATAACGACCGGACGGCCGCGCAGGTCCGACAGCTTCACGGTCTCGCCGCCGTCGCTTTGGAGCTCGAAGTCCGGCGCCGGCTTGCCTTCCTCGATCACTGAACCTCTCTTTCGGTCGGTTTCCGAGGTCGAAGCTAGCCTATGTCCATGGGGAAGTTCTTCGCCGATCGGCCCACGCTCCGCGGCTTCGTGATCATCGGCTTGATCGCGCTCCTCGTCGTCCTGCTGAACCTCTATACCGCCGTGCTCGCGATCGGGATGTTGCTCCGGATCGCGTTCTTCCTCGCGATTGCGTTCTTCATCTTCCTCATGTGGCGGGAGCGCCGCGACGAGATCTCGACGTGGTCGACGAGGGAGACGGTGGTCTTCTACGGGTCGGCTCTGCTGATCGTGATCGCCCTCGGCCTGTACGTCTGGCACGGCTGGCCGGGGTACGAGCAGCTCGGCTTCATCGGCGTCGTCGGGTGTTCTGGTTTCGCCATGTGGCGCATCTGGCGCGACCGGCACCACTACCGCGTGTAACCGGGCGGGGGTCGTCGCACCGGACCCAGCGGCCGATCCGATCGAGATGAACCTCAGGCGACTCCTACGACCCCTCCCGCATCTCGAGCGTGACCCTGCGCAGCACGCGCTGCTTGTCCTGATCAGCGCGGGCCTCGCCCTGGGCGCCGCGATCGGGATCGCCTGGGCGGCCGGTTTCACCCGCGTCCTCCATCAGTTGCACCACGTCGATCCGATCTGGTTACCCGTCGCCTTCGGGATGGAGATCGCAGCCTATTTCGGCTACGTCGTCGCCTACCGCGAGGTCGCCCGCGCCGAGGGCGGTCCGCGTCTGGGGATCGGGCGTGCCGGCGCGATCGTGGCGGCCGGTTTCGGGGTCTTCGTGATCCGTGGAGGTTTCGTCGTCGACCGTCACGCGCTCGAGGCTGCAGGCCTCGAGCCGCGCCAGGCGCGCGTACGCGTCCTCGGTCTCGGCGCGCTCGAGTACGCGATCCTCGCTCCCGCCGCGGCACTCGCCGCGGTGATCATCCTCGCGCGCGGGTCGACCCATCCCAGCCTCGGTTTCACGTTGCCGTGGGCGATCGCCGTGCCGCTCGGGTTCGTCGCCGCGTTCGCCGCGCTCGGATACCGCCACCGCGTCGGCGACGAACGCGGTTGGCGGGCGGCGCTCCAGCATGCACTCGACGCCGTCAACATGCTCAGGAACCTCGCCTCGCAGGGCGCCGAGCACGGCGGGGCGTTTATCGGCACCACGCTGTACTGGGCCGGCGACGTCGGCTGCCTGTGGGCGAGCCTGCGCGCGTTTCACGAATCGCCCGATCTGCCCGCGCTCATCATCGGCTACGCGACCGGTTACGCGCTCACGCGTCGCACGCTGCCCCTCGGGGGGGCGGGCTCCGTGGAGGCGCTGGTCTCGTTCGCGCTCGCGTGGACCGGCATTCCGCTGGCGAAGGCGGTTCTCGCCGTGTGCGCCTACCGGATCTTCAACCTCTGGCTGCCGTTGCTGCCCGCGGCGATCGGGCTACGCCATTTGAAGCGGTGGGGCGAGCAGGCGGCGCGGGCCTAGCGCGCAGCCTCCGCGCCGCGTGGAGCCGGCTCAGGGTGACGCTTCGACGCGCGAGGGCGCGCCATCGAGCGCGTCGAGCGCCGCGCGGATCTCGACGTGACGGCCGACGAAGATCGGCGTGTCGCGCTCGGTGTACCGGGACGCTTCGGTCTCGCGCAGCGTCAGCATCAGGTGCATGAAGTCGGAGGGCTCGTCGCACTCGAACGCAGTCATGAACTCCTGGTCGTCGATGCCGAACGAGTACGTCGTGTGGTTGTGGATCGTCTCGAATTCGGCGCCGATGCGCATGTGCTCGTCCATGGCGCGCTGCCGGTCCTGCGGCGCGAGGGCATACCAGGGCCGGATCTTGACGAATGGATAGACGACGAGATAGGGCGAGCCTTTGGGAATCACCCGCCGTGCTCGTCGCGCCTTCGTGTACGCGGACGCCTTCGTGGTGGCGAGGTACGAATAGGGCGTTTGGAGCCAGCCCGCCAAAGGTGTGGCGTTCAGGGCTGTGGCGAGCTCGCCGAGATCCTCGTATCGCTGCGTGATCTTCCAGAGGAAGAAGTCGCTATCCGGCCTGACGCCGCCGACGCTGTAGGCGCGGAGGCTGTCCATCCGCGTCGACCAGTCCTCGACGACTTCCGCGAAAGCGTCCTTGCCGGCCGCTCGCTCCTCGACGGGCAGTCGCCGCCAGGCGGGCTCGACCCGGAAGAAGGTGTACGCGACGTACTGCCCTTCCACGGGCGTGATGGTAGCCCTAGCCGGAGGCGCTGACGAGAACCCAACCGAACGTGTCGGTCGTGAATGGCGGCTCGCCGCACTCGTAGGCTCCGGCGTGGATGTCGCCGATAGCCCGCTTCACGAGCGCGCGGCTCGTCTTCGGGGTTCCGTCCGCGTAGTACACGCCGGATTGCCAGCGGTTGTAGTCGGTCTCGTCGGTGACGTGGAAGATCAGGAAACCGCGCACCGTCGGCTGGCACGCGGCCATCCGCAGCGCCTCGTCGTAGTACGCCGCCTGGACGCCTTCGCTGACGGGCCTGGTCGTCGCCGGCTCCTTGCCGCCGTAGAAGCTGCGCTTCGTCTCGGGGATCTGCGAGTCGACCCCGTACTCGTCGTACACGATCGGCAGCTTCGAACCGAGCTGCGCGGTGCCGTTGAACGCTTGCCCGAGCAGGTACACGAGGCGCGGGTAGTCGGCGAGCCCCAGCGACGTGCCGCTCGTGTGCGTGATCGTCGGCGGCGTGCTCGAGTTTTCGCCGTACGGATGGAACGAGAAGCCGTCCATGATCGGCCTCTTCCGTTTCATCGCACGGTACGCAGTGCCCATGTCCGTGATGAACGCGGTCGGAGAATGCGTGTCGCGGCCCGTCTCGGGACGGTCGATGCCGCGTGGGGAGACCGAGCCCCCGTCGATGAAAACCTTCGGATCTGCCGCCTTCATCAGGTCGTACGTCCGCGCGAGCAGCTGCACATATGCGGGTGCAGCCACGTCCTCGCCGTCCGGGCCGAACTGCGGCAGCCAGTAGCGGTTGAGGTTCGGCTCGTTCCCGACGATGAACTCGCGGATCGTCGGGACGCGCCGCACAAGGTCCGCGGCGAAGCGTGCGAACTGGGTGCGTGCGGTCGCCGTCAGCGGCGTCGCCCGGCTGCCGAACGGCATCACCGTCGCGACGATGCGAATGTCCAGAAACATGCCCGCCGCGGCAACTGACTGCAGCGCCTGCAGCTGGTCGTCGGGGACGGTGCTCAACCCCGGGGACCAGTTCGCGGTCACCCTGATCGTGTCGAAGCCGGCCGCCTTTGCGAGTTCCAGTTTCGACATCGCGACCTGCGGATCGGCGTTCCGGCCCTCGTCCTCGGCGGCCCCGATGTACATCTGGGTGCTGGCCCGCGCAGCCGCAGGCACGGCCAGCGCGGCGAGGGCGCAGAGGAGTGCGATGAGGGGTCGGAGCTGCAGCAAGAGGTGGTCGCCCGCGATCTGCGCGGCCGCGGCCAGTGTAGGAACCGCACCGGAAAGCGTCAACCTCGGGCCGCCCCGAAAAACCCCCCGAAAGGGGGACTCAGTCCTGGGATAGGCGCCGATAATTGACAGGAGTCAGGGTCTTGTTGCCAAGCTCTCGCCGCAGGGAGCACTGGGAAGCTCGCCACAGCCTCCACAGAACCTGACCTTCAAGCGGCCCGGTCTCTCCACCCGGGCCGCTTTTCTTTTTCCGCGCGAAAGCTGCGCTTTCGCGCGGGTTGGTACGGCGCTTCGCGCGGAACGCGTGCGGGCTCGACCTGCACGCTCCAGGGTGGTGGGCGGCTGTTCTCCTCCGTGCGGCGCGGCGAGGCTTCGCGTCGCCGCCTCGCATCAGTCCGCCTGCGGCTAAGCCGGCTTTGCCTGGCTTGGCCTCCGGCTTTGGGCTCGGGGCTAGGCTGGATTTGTGGCTTCTCGACTCGAGGATCAGTTGAAGGCTTTGCCTGCTCGGCCTGGGGTTTACCTCTTTCGCGATGGGGCTGGAGAGGTGCTCTATGTCGGGAAGGCCAAGTCCCTTCGTCCTCGTGTGCGGTCGTACTTTCAACAGGGGTTGGACACCCGGGCCTCGATTCGGCAGCTGCCCGAGCGGGTGGTCGACGTCGAGGTGATCGTCACGCAGAACGAGGTCGAGGCGCTCCATCTCGAGCAGAACCTGGTCAAGCGCCACCGGCCGCCGTTTAACGTCCGCCTGCGCGACGACAAGTCCTTCCCTTACATCGCCGTGACCGTCGAGGACGAGTACCCACGCGTCATGTTCACGCGCGAACGGCATCGCCGGGGCGTCGTCTACTTCGGCCCGTACGCCAACGCCAAGAAGGTGCGGGAAACACTCGACGTGCTGAACCGGGTCTTCCCATACCGGCCGTGCGAGGGGCCGAAGCCCGGCCGCCACTCGGGGATTCCGTGCCTCGACTACCACATCGAACGCTGCCTGGCCCCGTGCGTGGGCTACGTCTCGAAGGAGGATTACCGCGCGATCATCGACCAGGTGATCGAGTTCCTCTCCGGCGAGACGGATCCGATCCAGCGCCAGCTCGACCGCAAGATGAAGGACGCCGCCGCCGCTGAGCGCTTCGAGGAGGCGGCGCGCTACCGCAACCGGCTCCGCAGCGTCCAGCACCTCGCCGAGCGGCAGGTCGCCGAGCGGCAGGCGGCGGATCGCCGCTCGGTCGGCACGATCGACGTGATCGGGCTGGCAGCTGACGGCGATCGCGCCGTGATTCAGGTCTTTCCCCTGCGCGACGGGCGCATGATCGACCGTTACTCGTTCCACCTCGAGAACGTCGGCGGTCAGGACATCACCACCATCCTCGAATCGTTCTGCCTCGAGTACTACGGGTCGGCACCGAGCGTGGCGCCGCAGGTCGTCGTCCCGCGTGACGCGGGCGACACGGCAGCCCTGGCCGAGTTCCTCTCGGAGCGGCGCGGCGCGCGGGTCGAGGTGCGCGCGGCCGAGCGGGGAGAGAA
>VAXY01000144.1 GCA_005885085.1 Actinomycetota bacterium
CGCGCCGAAGAAACGCGTCAACCTCGAGCTCGGCAATGCCACGCCGGTGATCGTCGCGGCGGACGCGAGCGTCTCCCTCGCAGCGACGAAGGTCGTGCCGAATGCGTTCTCCTTCGCCGGGCAAAGCTGCATCTCGGTGCAGCGCGTCTACGTGGAGCGCGCCGTATACGACACCTTTGTCGCGCAGCTGCTGCCACTCGTGGAGGGGCTCAAGGTCGGGGATCCCGCCGAGGAGGACACAGACGTCGGGCCGGTGATCGACGAGGGGGCCCGCGCACGCATCCTCGACTGGATCGGTTCCACGCGCGGTGAGGTGCTGACGGGAGGAACCCTCGACGGCGAGCTGATCCGGCCAACCGTGATCGCAAATCCGGCGCCGGAGGACAAAGTGTCGTGCGAGGAGGTATTCGGGCCGGTGTGCACCGTCACGGCGGTCGACTCCGTCGAGGAGGCGATCGACCTTGCGAACGGCACGAGGTACGGGCTGCAGGCGGGGATCTTCACGTCGAGCCTGGACAACGCGCTCCGCGCCGCACAGAGGCTCGAGTTCGGCGGCGTGACGGTCAACGAGGCGCCGACCTTCCGCAGCGACCAGATGCCGTACGGCGGCGTGAAGGACTCCGGCAACACGCGCGAAGGACCGCGCTACGCGGTGCGCGAGATGACCGAGGAGCGCCTCGTCGTCGTCGACCTTCCCTAGTTTCGCTGCCGGGTAGCGGGGGAACGTTGCGCGCATGATCGGACTCGTCCTCGCGCTCGTCGTCGCCGCGATCGTGGTCGTGCTGCTCGGCGGCTGGATCTTCGGGATCGTGATCGGCGTCGCGGCGATCGTTCTGTTCGTGGTGTTCGTCGCCGGTTGGGGCCGGCGGGCGGCAACACGACCTCCTGACGCGCCGGCCTAACCGTCACACCTCGCTGTTAGATTGGTCGCGTGGCGCGGCCATCGCTGCTCGCACGTTTCCGCCGCAAAGGGCGGGTGACGACGGCCGCGCAGGCCGTCGGTCCCCCGCGCCGGCCGCTGCCACATCCGGGCCAGCTCCGCCGTGAGCGGCGCGCGCTCGTGCGCCTGCGCGAAGACCGTCTGCGCGATCTCGGCGGGCTGATGCTGGAGATGTACCGGCGCGACCAGTTCCGCCAGGACCTGCTCGTCGAACGGTGCGACGAGCTCGTTGGGCTCGACGACCGCCTTCAGGAGCTCGACACGCTGCTCGCGGCGACGGTCTCCTCGCGGCGGGCAGCTCCTGCTGCACGGTGCGCGTGCGGCTCGCCCATCGTCTGGGGGTCACATTTCTGCGCGAACTGTGGACGGCCCGTTGCCGCGACGCCACCGGTCGTCGCCTGTGCGAAGTGCGGGACGGCGTTGGCGGCAGACGTGAAGTTCTGTGCGGTCTGCGGTCAGCCCGTCGAAGGCGCGCAGGCAGCTGACCTGCTCGAGGCGCTGCCGGCGCCCGGGCAGGACCCCTGGGAATCGTGAACACTCCGGCGAGGCCTCCGGACCAGGCTGCCTGTCCTCGCTGCGGCGCACCGCACGATCCCGGGCAGGAGTACTGCCTCGAGTGCGGCTACCGCCTCCGGCCGGCGGGCGGCATCATCGGCCGTCTGGCCGCCGCGTGGCAGAGCCGCTTCGGCTGGTATCCCGGGGACTGGATCTGGCGTGTTCTACTGGGATTCGTGATCGCGGTCGCGGGCGCGACCGCGGCGATCGTCCTGGCCGACGCCGGAGCTGAGAACAAGACGCTCGTCGCCACGCAAGGCGGCCCGCCGCACACACCGACGACCGCGCCGGAGACGGCGACGGTAACCCTCCCGTCCGTGTCCACGAGCTCGGCGGGGCCGCCCTCGACTCCCGCGGCACCGCCCCCGGCAACCACGACGAACCGGGCTCCCGGCGCGCTCACGGCCTGGCCGGCGGGACGGAGCGGGTTCACCGTCGTCCTGGAGTCCCTCCCCGCGTCCACCGGGCGGTCGCTCGCCTTTGCCCGGGCCCGTGCGGCCTCACGAGCCGGTCTCCCGCAGGTGGGCGTGCTCGACTCGAGCCGATATTCGAGCCTCCACCCCGGCTATTACGTCGTCTTCAGCGGGGTCTATTCCTCCCGCGGCCAGGCCGAGACCGCCCGCGCCGCGGCCGCGGAGAAGGGCTTTCGGCTGGCGTATTCGCGGGAAATCACGCGGTAGACGTTCTCCCGCCAGGCAACGAAAGGCCCGACTTTGTAACACCCCCGCCCGTCTTATAGACTCCGCGGAGGTCAGACGCCGTCGGTCGACGGTTTACCGCGGCTTAACAAAGCTTTGCGGGGGATTAATGGGAGCGAGAGATACTGTGATCGAGGAATACGCCGCCCAGCTACAGGCCTGCATGTATCAATACTCAAGAGCCATCTACAGGTCGATTAAGGACCTGATCGACCCATATGTCGCGCCGGAGCTTCACCTCGAATATCGCCGTGCCGTGCTCGAGCAGTGCGAGCAGACGATGGAGCGGCTCGCCCGGGATCCGCTCTATTTCGCCAAGCCCGACCGGGCCCTCTTCCAGGACATCCGCCGGTACTTCCCGATCACCGCGCAGGCGCAGGTCGCCTGGGCCGTGAAGGAGGGGGTCGCCGCGGCGGTGGCCTTCATTGAGGAGCAGATCGAGGCGGGCGCCCTCGACGGCGGCGTCGCGCGCTGCCGCGCGACCACGCGCAAGGGCAAGCCCTGTCAGCGAACGCCGCTGCCGGACCGGGACTACTGCCCGTCGCACCAGCATCTCGAGCGCTCCAAAGTCGCGGCCTAGGTTCCGCAAGCCAAGCCTGGCCGCGTCCCGTCCAGCGCGGCCCTGTCGCTTGCCTGGCACGTGACGCGTCCGTAACGACTGCGCGCCGAGCCCCTCAAAACGGGGTTCCGGGCCGGGCGAGGGCGCTACGGTCGCCGGGATGGGACGCCCGCACCGCTACCTCGCCGCCGGGGCTTACTACCACGTCGGGACGAAGGGGAACGACGACGCACCGATCTTCCAGGACAACTGGGACCGGGCCGTCTTTCTCCACATCCTGAGGCGCGTCAGGCGCCGGTACCGCTGGCGTCTCCACGCCCGGTGCCTGCTGGGCAACCATTACCACCTGCTCGTCGAGACCCCGCTGGCCAACCTCTCCGACGGCATGCGTGACCTCAATGGCCAGTACGCACGTGCCTTCAACGAGCGCCATCGCCGCAAGCACCATGTCTTCGGGCAACGCTTCTGGTCGAAGGTGATCGAGTCCGAGGATCAATACGACTACACGATCGACTACATCCTCAATAACCCGGTCCATCATGGCTTCGTCCGGCGGCTTGCCGACTGGGGCTGGACGTCGGCGCCCACCGTCGGTCGGATAGATTCGGCTCGTGTCGCACGACACCGACAAGCTGATCCGTCAGCTCTCTCTCGTGGCGTACCTGATGGCGGAACGAAGGCCGCTGACGGCCCGGGACGTCAAGTCCAACGTGGAGGGCTACTCGGAGATGTCGGACGAGGCCTTCGCGCGCCGGTTTTACTCGGACCGGGCCGAGTTGCTCGCACTCGGGGTTCCGCTGCAGTCCCAACGGGACGAGTTCACCGGCGAGGAGCTGTACACGCTCCGCTCCGAGAACTACTTCCTGGACAAGCTCGAATTGGACGACGACGAGCTCGCGGCCCTCCAGACGGCGTTGTACCTGCTCGAAGGGAAGTTCGCATACGCGGAGCCGCTGCGGCTCGCGCTGCAGAACCTCGCGCTCGGCCGGCCCGGGTTCGACGAGCCTGCAAGCGAGACGGCGGTGCGAGTCGAGGTGCTCGATCCCGACTACTCGCCGGAGATGCCCGGCCGGCTCGGCAAGCTCGAAGGAGCGATCTCCAAGCAGCGCACGATCAAGTTCCCGTACTACTCGATTTCGCGAAACCGGCAGAGCGAACGGACGATCAATCCGTACGGCCTGCTGTCCGACAACGGCAGCTGGTACGTGATCGGACAGGACCTCGACCGGAAGGACATCCGCACGTTCCGCGTGTCGCGCATCCGCGGCGACATCCGCTTCGCCACCCGGCGTGAGCGCGACTTCCGCATCCCGCCCGACTTCGACATCGGCGTCTACCGCGGGCGTCCCCCATGGCAGATCGGCGACCTCGTCGGCGAGGCGCGCATCGAGCTTGCGGGCGACACGGCCTGGTGGGTCGAGCGCGCGTTCGGCAACGCCGGGCAGCTGGAGGACGGCGTCTTCGTCACGGAATACTCCTCCCTCCCACAGCTCGCCTCGTGGATCCTTCGGCAGGACGGGCGCGCGATCCCACTCGAGCCGGACGACCTGCGGCGCGAGGTCGCACAGGCCCTTCGCGACGTGCGTGCCAGGCACGAGACGGGTCCCCCGGAGCTAGCGAGTCCCTCCCCGCCTCCCCCGCAGGAGGAGCTCGGCGAACGACCGGCTGGCCCGGTCGTGCCCGAACGCTTTGCCGTCCTCCAGGCGCTGCTGGCGTACCTGCTCGCTGCATGCGGCGAGGGCACCGACGCCGTCATCCCGGCTCACGAGATCGTCGAGCGCTTCCACATCCCGGAAGACCAGCTCGAAGAGCACCTGCAGCTCCTCAACCTCGTCAACTTCGGCGGCGGCTGCTACACGGTGTACGCCGCGCTCGACGGCGACGAGGTGCATGTCGACAAGGAGCTCTACGGTGACACTTTCAGACATGCACCCCGCCTGACACCGCTCGAGGCCCGCGCGATCCGCCTGGCTCTCGAGTTCGTCGGTCCGATGATCGCCGCCGACGCGCACACGCCGCTCGACCGGGTGCGCCGAAAACTCGAGGAGACGTTCGGTCAGTTCGAGCTGACGCAGACACCGCAGCCGCGCACCGGGGACGCGGAAGCGGACCTCGTCGCAACACTCACCGAGGGAATCAGAAAGCGGCGTCTGGTCGAGATCGAGTACCAGAAAGAGGGGGAACAAACGTGGTCGCAACGGATCGTCGAGCCGTACTCCCTCGAACGGGAGCTGCCGAACTGGCGTGTGCACCCGTGGGATCGCAGCCGTAGCGCAGCTTCCGGCTCGATCGCATGCGCAGCGCCAAGCTGACGCTGGACAGCTTCGAGCCGCGGCCCGCGTTCGAGCCGCGCGGACTGCGCGATGCGCGCACGGCGAAAGTGCTGTACGCGAAGGGAGTCGCGGCGCGCTGGGCGGCTGAACGCGGCGCCACGCCGCTGAAGGACGACACCGCCCTCGCCGACATGCCCGTCGGCAGCCCGGAGTGGCTGATCAGCGAGATCCTCTCCCACCGCGGCGACGCGGTCCTGTTGGAGCCGGAGGAGATGCGAGCCGCGGTCGCAGGGCGCGCACGCGAGCTCGCCACCGAGCTCGGCGTCTCGCGGCTACGTGCCCGCGCCTAGCCGGAAGGCAGCTCGAGCCTGAAGACCGAGCCGTGCGCCGGCACCGACTCCACCTCCAGCGAACCGCCGTGCGCCTCGGCGATCGAGCGCGCAATGAAGAGTCCCAGCCCCGTGCCGGGCTTCGCCGCACCGCCGCCCGACTCGAAGATCAGCTGCTGATCCTCCAGAGGGATGCCGGGTCCCTCATCCGCGACGTCGATCAGGACGCCGCCGTCGTCCGCCCTCGCGCTGACATAGACGCGACTGCCTGCGGACGAATACTTGACCGCGTTGTCCACGAGGTTCTGGATCACCTGACGCAGCCGCTCTCGGTCTCCGCGGACGCGCGGCAACGAGCCGCTGACCTCGGTCGTGAGCTCGACCTCGTCCTGTGCCAGCTCGGCGGCCGCCACGACGTCGCGCAAGAGCTCCGCAAGGTCTACGTCCGAGAACGTGAAGCTGAAGGTCCCGGCCTCGATCCTCGATGTGTCGAGCACGTCCGCGATCAGGTTCGCAAGTCGCGAGGTCTCGTCGCCGATCAGAGCCAAAAACGCCTCCCGCTGCTCTGCGCTGAGTTCGCGCCACCGTCCCTGCAGGGTCCGCGCCGCCCCGATCACGGCGGCCATCGGGCTGCGGAGCTCATGCGAGACGAGCGAGACGAAGTCGGCCCGCAACGCGGATAAGCGCCGAAGCTCGTCCGCCGTGCTCCGCTCAGCCTCGTACGCACGGATGTTCTGCACCGCGGTCGCGACGAGACGGCCGAGCAACTGGATCAGCTCGAGCTCGTCCGGCACGAAGGCGTCGGTCTCGGCCCGGACGAGTCCCAGCATCCCAATCGTTCGCGGGCCGACCTGCATCGGGGCCACCACGCGGCTGCGCAAGCCGAGACCGAGCAATTCCTCCTCCTCCGGATACTGCGGTGGATCGATCGACGACCGGTAGACGAGCCTCCCCTCGAGCACCTCCTCGAGCACGGAGCCGCGAACCGGCCGCGCAGAGCCCGGCGGAAAGACGGTGTCCGTGCCGCGCCCGGCGACAGCCATCACCTCGGCACGACCTCCTTCAACGAGCACGATCGTCACGCGCTCGAACGCGACGAGGCCGCGTAGCTCGCGGATGAAGGCACCGAACGCCTGGTCGAGGTCGAGCGAGGACGCGAGCGCACGGGCGCATCGATTCGCCGCTTCGAGCACGTCGACGCGGCGACCGAGCTGGTCGCGAAGCGTCTCGGCCTCGCCCGCCCTCGCCTCCGCGAACGAGGCCTCGCGCGCCAGGCGGTTGACCAGCCAGCCGACGATCGCGCCGGTGATCACGAACACGCCGAAGGGGAACGTGACGCGGTCCCAGATGAACCCCGGCCCCGAGTCGAAGTGATGAACACGCCACCATTCCGCGAACACCAGGAACGGCAAGAGGAGGACGGGGAGCACGACGGCGCCGAACAGCCCGTAGCGCAGCGCCGCCTCGACGACGACGAAGATCAGCGCCCAGCGCGTCGGGCTGCCGTACTCGTACGAGTAGATCGTCGCGTACGCGCAGATCGCGCACGCGTCGAAGACGAGCGCCACGAGACCGACCCCGCGCGGGTCGAAGCGCGCGCTCGCGCCGAAGATCAGAATCGCGCCGACGCCGAATGCCGCGGTCGTGAACCAGGCATACGTCTCGTACCCGCGGGGGTAGCCGGTGCTCAGGAGCCCCACCTCGACGACGGCGAAGAGCACGGCGCCGAGACGGACACGGGCAATCCAGAGCTCGACCTCGCGCAGGCCCGCCAGACGCGTCTGCTCAGCCGCCATGCCGCTCCTCGATTCGCGACGCGGCCCAATCCGCCTGCTCTCGGAGGAGCTCGTCGTCGCCGGCGCGGAACGGCTCGGCGAGGTGCGCCTCGTCCGGGGCACCCGTGTTTCCCAGCGCAATGAGCGCGTTCCGGCGGAGGTAACGGGCGTCGTTCCGCGGGACGTAGAGGCGGTCGTACCGTCGACGCAGCGCGTCGCCGTCCTCGCGTAACCAGTCGGCGAGCCGGACGTGAGGCTCTGCACCCGCCGGGAGCGGCGTCTCCGCACGTCGTTTCTCGACCCCTCGGTTCCACGGACAGACGTCCTGGCAGATGTCACAGCCGTAGACCTGCGCGCCGAGGTCGGCGCGGTAGCCCTCCGGGATCGGCGCCGCCGCCTGCGTCCAGTACGACAGGCACTTGGTCGAGTCGAGCACGCCTGGCTCGTCGAGCGCACCGGTGGGACACGCGTCGATGCAGAGCGTGCACGTGCCGCAATCGGCGTCCAGCGGGGGCGTGGCCTCGACCTCGGCCGTCGTGACGAGCGTGCCGAGCACGATCCAGGAGCCG
>VAXY01000076.1:0-403 GCA_005885085.1 Actinomycetota bacterium
CTTGATTCCGGACCGCTCGCCGACCCCGTACACCGGGCGTGAGGGGACGTCGCGGACGCGCGCATTCCACACGTTCAGGTGGACGAGCATGTCGTTCGGGAAGCCGTAGCCGCGGTAGATCCGCTCGAGGTCGAGCTGCTCGAGGATCTCGCGGCTCGCGGCCGTGTAGCCGGACTGCGAGTCGGCGACGTGCCAGTAGCCGGACGCGATCTTCGTCAGGAAGGAGAGGACGGCGTTGCCGAGGTAGCGCGAGCGCGGGATCACCCGCCACGCCTCGCCGGAGATGAGGCGATTCGCTTTCGCGTAGTCGATCTCCCCACGCACGACCGCCAGCGCGATCTTTTCGAGGTCGGTCGGATCCATCTGGTTGTCGGCAGCCATCACGCAGGCGACGTCGATGCCT
>VAXY01000076.1:477-2752 GCA_005885085.1 Actinomycetota bacterium
CCGTCGCGCGATGCGTCGTCGACGACGAAGATGCGGTCGACGAAGTCGGGGACGCCCTTGATCGTCGCGCCGACGAGCGCCTCCTCGTCGTACGCGGGAACGACCACCGCGACCGTCTTGCCCTCGAGCATTACCGCCTGCGGCGCATAAGCGGTTCCCAGACGAGCGCGGCCAGCAGGCCGAGCACGAGGCCGAGGAACGCTGCGACCACAACGGAGTTGCGGCGGCTGCGTGCGGTCGTCTTGACCGCCGCGGCGCGCGTCAGCACCTGCGGCCGTTCGATCTCCTGCGCCTGGATCAGCAACTGCTTTGCCTGCAGCTGGTCGTCGAGCACATCGCCGATCTGCACGGCCAGCACCGCGCGCCCCAGCGGGTCTCCCGACGAGGAGCCGCGCCGGATCGCGTCGATCTGTTTCTGGTCTGAATCGATCCGCGCTTGCAAGGCTGCGATCTTGCGGTCGGCGTACGGGGCGAGCCGGTCGACGACCTTCGCGAGGGCGTTCGCAGCCNNNNGGACGAGCGGATTACCGGTCGTGCGCACGACCGTACTACCTGCTCCCGTCGAGATCGACTGTGTCGACACCTTCCCGCGCAGGTCGCTCGCGCGCATGCCCGCACGTGCGGCGGCAGTCTCGATCGACGACTCGGCGCGCGCGATCGTGCCGGCAGTGGACGGATTCGCCTGCGGCCCTTGCAGGAAGACGCCGCCGACCGAGCTGTACGACGCGCCGAGATAGGCGGTCGCGCTCGCCTTCCACACTTCCTTGCCGCCGATCGAGATCACGTAGCCGATGAAGGCGCCGGCGACCAGGCCGAACAACGGCAGCCACCAGTGCGCGACGATCGCGCTCCAGTACCTGCCGAGGTCGACTTCCTGCTCGGCGTCAGGGTCGGGCGTACGGCTGCTCAAGGCGCGGCGACTCTAACCGAGGCCCATTCCCACTGGGCCTGCAAGCCGTCCGCCAGAGCGGTCTGTGCGCGCCAGCCGAGCTCACGCTCGATGCGGCCGGTGTCGGCCGCGGTACGGCGGACGTCACCGGCGGCGGTGGGCTTCTCGACCACGTCGAGCGTGCGACCGGAGACACGCTCCAGCGTGGCAATCGCGTCGCGCATCGTCGCCTCCACGCCCCCGCCGACGTTGTAGAGCGCCCCGACCGGGGCGCGTTCCATCCCCGCGATCGTCGCCGCGACCACGTCGGCGACGTAGGTGAACGAGCGGGACTGGAGCCCGTCCCCGTACAGCTCGAACGACGCACCGCGCGCGAGCGCGTCGACGACACGCGCGAGCGCCATGTCGGGCCGCTGCCGCGGTCCGTAGACGGTGAAGTAGCGCAGCACGACGGCCTCGAGCCTGAAGCTCTTCGCATACGCGGACGCCAGCTGCTCGCAGCCGAGTTTCGTGATGCCGTAGGGCGAGACCGGGCTCGCGCGCGCATCCTCCGGCGTCGGATAACGCTCGGCGTCCCCGTACACGGATGAGGACGATGCGAACACCACGCGCACGCCGCTGCGCGCCGCGCTCTCGAACACGCGCTGCGTCGCGACCAGGTTGCGCCGCACGTAGTCGTCGAACACGGCGCCGAAGCTACGGACGCCCGGTTGGCCGGCGAGGTGGAAGACGCCGTCGAAGCCGTCGAGCGCAAGCTCGTCGGCGGCGAGGTCGAGTCGGGCGACGTCGAACGCCGCCGCGTTGTCCTCCTTCAGTGCCGGGTCGTAGTAGTCGGTGAAGCAGTCGATCGCGACGACGTCGTGATCTTGCGCGAGCAGCGCGTCGGTGAGGTGCGAGCCGATGAAGCCGGCCGCACCGGTGACGACGAATCTCATTCCGCCGGCGTCAGCGGCTTCAACGTCCCGTCGCCGTTCTGCATCAGGCTCAGGCCGGAGAAGAACCGCGTCATCACGATCCCTTCGCGGAAGTCGCCGAGCCGCGGCTCCGGCCGCTCGCCACGTGCGAGCGCGAGCGCGAGCTCGGGGTACCGGCCGCCCGCTGCGAGCGGCAGCGGGAAGCCGCCGCCGAAGCGCGGGTTGATGTCGGTGACGAAGTGCGAGCCGTCGTCCTCGCGAAAGCACTGGATGTTCGCCGGGCCGACGAGCCGCAGCTGCTCGGCGACGTCGCGTCCGAGCTCGATCAAGCGCTCGTCGCGGATGGTCATGCCCTTGATCGACTCTCCGCCCTTCGACTCGATCATCGTGCGCGGGATCGCGTTCAGGCACCTGCCGTCGAGGTCGGAGAACACGTCGATCGAGAACTCCTCGCCGGGGAGACACGCCTGCA
>VAXY01000076.1:2811-23923 GCA_005885085.1 Actinomycetota bacterium
TGCCGCGAGCCGAAACCGCGGCGGGCCTTGACGAGGAGTGGAAACGAGGCGTCGTCCGGCACGCCGTTCGGCAGCCAGGTCGGGGGCGAGGCAATGCCGAGCTCTTCGAAGAGGACATGCGCGAGATACTTGTCGGCGAGGCGCTCGACGATCTCCGCGTCAGGCAGGAGCACGAGCGCGCCCACCTCGTCACGCGCTTGCGCGAGCGTGACCTGGTCGAGGTCCGTGAGCGGCACGACGAGGCTCACGTCGTGCTCGTCGACGAGGGCGCGCAGCGCCGGCACGTAACCCTCCTCCTCGATGCGTGGCACGAGCGCGTGGCGGTCGGCGTGGTAGAGCGCCGGCGCGAGCGGGTTGACGTCTGCGGCGACGGTCGTGGCGCCCGCGCCCCGGAACGCGTCGAGGATGTCGACTCGCTGCCCGGCACACGTGAAGAGGACCGCCGTCACGCGATCAGTACAGCAGGAACGGCAGTGCGGCGAGCGCCGAAGCAGCCAACAGAGCGGCAACGGCGATGCGCAGACGACCGGGCAGACGGTCGACCGCGTACCCGAACGCGAGCGCCCACGCGGGCGCGGTCGTGAGCATGTAGCTCGCCTTGAGCACGTCGCCGTCGGGCGTGGGATAGCTGACGGTGAAGTAGAGGTAGCCGAGCAGGCCCAACCCCGGCAGAAGGGCGACCGCGAGCCGTGGCGGCGAACGAAGCGACCGTGCGAGCAGGAGAAGCCAGCCGATGACGGCGAGCACCGTCGGCAGTAGGCCGAGCAAGCTCTGGCGCTCGCGGTTGCCACGCCAGACACCGAAGTAGTCGCCCCAGACCTCGCTGTACGTCGTCGGGATCGCCTCGTTGACGAACTGCGGGCGAAACGGATCGGTGAAGACGTGCGGGAGGCCTAGGCCGACGTAGAAGCGCGCGGGGCGCCGCTCCCAGATCGGCTCGTGCTTCGTCGGAACGGCGAAGACCGGGTTACCGTACTTGATCGCCTGCCGCAGGTACCAGGGCGCGGTGACGAGCGCGGTCGCGAGCACGACGACGACGAGCGGCCGCCAGGTGCGGGCAACCGCGAACGCGAGCACGACGGCGGCGAACGTCCAGAGCGAGAACGCGCGCACGAGCTGCCCGAGGCCGAGCGCGACGCCCGTCGCGGCGGCGACCTGCCACCGGTAGTCGCGCCGCCTGAGCGTGCGCGCGGCGAGAAGCAGCGCGACCGCAGTCAGCAGCATCGAGAGCGGCTCCGGGTGGAACATCGCGCCGACGCGGAGCACGACGGGCAGGAAGCAGAAGTAGGCGAGCGCCGAGAGCTGGAGCCAGACGCGTCCCGGAAACAGCTCGCGCGCCAGGAGCCAGAGCACGCCGGCGGCGGCAAGGAGAACGAGCCAGTTGAGGACCTGCCCGAGCTTGTACGGGTCGCCGGCATGGACGTGCTCGCCGATCACCGTCGCGGCGCCCGCGAGCGCGTAGAAGCCGGGTGGCGTGTAGTACTCGGTGTGCGTCCCTTTAGCGGGGATCTCGCCGTGGTGGATGAGCAGGTCGGCGTACTGCCGGTGCTGCGCCACGTCGTAGCCGGCGCCGCTCGGATAGCGATATGCGTTCCAGCCCGCGACCAGCGCGAGCGCCGCGATCAGCGCCGCGGCAAGGAGCTCAGGACGGCGCAAGCTCGCGCAAGAGGTCGCGGTAGCGGCTCACGGCGACGGAACGGTCTGCCTCGCGCTGCACCCACTCGCGACCGCGCGCACCCATCTCGACCAGGTCGTACTTGCCGTCGTGTGCGTCGCGGAGNNCGAGCAGCTCCGGCCTTCCCGGCGGCACGACGATGCCGCAGCCGACGCGCTCGACGACCTGCGCGGTCTCGCTCTCCCGGTCCGCGGCCACGATCACGGGCCGCGCGACGGCGAGGATCCCGTACAGCCGGCTCGGGACGACGTAACCCGCCAGCCCCGGGGCCAGTCCGACAACGTGAATGTCGGCGGCGGAAAGCGACTCGGCGAGCACGCCGCGCGACTGGTAGTAGAGGAACGTCACCTGGTCGACCTCCAGCAGCTCCGCCAGCGCCACGAGCTCGCCGTGGCGTGCGCCGGTTCCGATGATGAGAATCGCGAGGTCGTCGAGGTCACGCAGGAACGTCGCCGCGCGAACGAGCGAGTCGAGGTCCTGCGCATGGCCGACGTTCCCGGAGTGCATGACGACGAACTTCTCGTGCATGCCCTTCTTTCGCGACCAGTCGTTGGCCTTGTCACGCGGCGCCAGCCGCTCGGTGTCGACCCAGTTCGGGATCACCTGCACACGCTCGGAAGGTGCACCTTTCTCCTCGAGACGCCGGCGCATCGTGTCGCCGATCGCAACGATCCGGTCCGCGCGACGGAGGTAGAGCGACACGAGCGAACGAAGGAGCCTCATCACGACGGGATTCTCGAGGCGCTTCAACTGAACGGCGATCTCCGGAAAGACGTCCTGGCTGATCACGACGAGCGGGGCGCGGTAGCGACGCGCGACGAGCAGCGCGACGTCTGCCACGATCGGGGGGTCGGTCATGCAGAGCACGACGTCCGGCCGCGGGCCGCGCAGGCCGCGCAAGAGAGCATTCGAAAGGTAGGTGACGTAATTCGAGGCCCGAGCGAGGAGCCTGCTGCGTTCAAAGGACGTCGAGGGCACACGCTCGATCTCGACGGCCTTGTGCACCAGCCGTCGCGGCTCGTCCTCGTGACCGTGCAGCACGCCCGTGACGACCTTCACCTCGATGTCCTGCGCGAGCGCCTCGCAGAGATCCGTGAGCAGCTGCGCCGTCGCCTCGACCCCCGGCCAGTAGTACTGATTCAGGACAAGGAGGCGCGGCTTGCGGGACGCAGGCACCGCGCAAGGTTAGTGCCGGATCAGCTAGTGATCAGATTCAGCGGCTTGCCGCTCGGGTGACCGCGCCACGCTCGGCACCGGCCGACCGAGCGGCTCAGGGTCTGCCGGGAGCTCGAGCAGGAACGTCGAGCCCTCGCCCTCGGTCGATTCGACCCAGATGTGGCCGCCCATCCGGTTCACGAGCTCGCTGCAGATGTAGAGGCCGAGGCCGGTGCCACCGACGCCTCGGGTCATGTGCGGATCCAGGCGGTAAAACTTCTCGAAGATCCGAGCCTGCTCGTCGGCCGGGATTCCAAGGCCCTCGTCCCTGACGAAGAACACGACCGTCTCCGCGCCGGACTCCTCTCCGGACTCGAGCCCGACCTCGATCCGCCCGCCGCCGGGCGAGTACTTCATCGCGTTCTCGACGAGGTTGACGAGCACCTGCCGCACCTTGTCCCGGTCCGCGACTGCGTGCGGAACGGCCGCCGGCACGACTCGCTCGATCACGATGCCGGGCGGTGCATGAACCCGCGCGGCGTCCACGACCCGCTCGACGAGCTCCCCCGGATCGAACGCGTCGGCTCCGAGGTCGACTCGGCCGGCATCGAGCTGATTGGCGAGCAGGATCTCGTTGACGATGCGACCCAGGCGCTCCGATTCATCCGCGATCAGCGACACGAATCGGTCACGACCCGCCTCGTCGAGTGCGAAATCGTGGCGCAGAAGCGTCTGTGCGGCTCCGTACACGGCCGCCAGCGGCGTGCGAAGCTCATGGGATGCCGTTGCGATGAAGTCCGCCTTCAGCTCCTCGAGCTGCCGGACCTCGGTGACGTCGCGAAATGCATAGACAGTGCCCTCGAAGAACCGGACGCCCGAGATCGAGATCCAGCGCTCGCCGTCCGCGCCCTCGATCGGGACGATCACCTCCGGATGAGCGCGGTCGGGCGACGACGAGACTGGCACCGAGTCGAGGCCCTCTTGCCAGCCTCCTATGCGCTCTGCGGCAGGATGGCCGACGAGGTCCGATGCGGGAATGCCCGTGATCTTCTCGGCGGCGGGATTCCAGAGCCGGACAACGCCCGCCCGATCGGTGAGGACGACGCCGTCCGCCACGTACGTGAGGACACGTCCGGCATCGGCCCTTTCCTCGACTTCGCGGTAGAGACGTGCGCGATCGATTGCGACGCCGATCCTGCCTGCGAGATCCTCCGCCAGCGCGACCTCGCCGGCGCCGTATGTGGACGCCGGCGAAATGCGGCCACACGTCAGCACGCCTACTCGTCGTCCCCGACCCCGGACCGGGACGGAGATGAGCGAAACGGTCTCGGGCGGGAACCCGGCGCCCGGCTTCTCGTCGCCCTCGAGCGACGTCACCAGGAGCTTCTGGCCGGACTGCAAGACCTTGCGGATGTCGTCCCCGGGCTCAGCGGCCGGGTGTGCCGTCCGCCCACCGGCGGCAGCCGCCGCGCGGATCAGCTCGCCGTCGTCCTCGACCGCGTCGAGCGTGCACCAGTCGGCGAACTCGCGCACGAGCAGCTCGCTCACCTGTTGCAGCGGCGCGCGCGGCTCGACCGAGGCGGCGAGCAGCTCGCTCGCGTGCCGGAGCAGATCAAGCCGCCCCTGCAGGGCAACGTTCTGCGTGGCCGCCTCGCGCTCCGCGCCTTGCAAGCGGTCCCGCTCCTCGTCCGCACGCCGGCGTTCGGCGTCGTCGTACAGGACCGTCTGCGTGTAGAGGGGCTCTCCGGACGTGTCCCGCACCGTCGACGTCGCCTCCCGGATCCCGATGATCCGACCGTCACGGGCGACGAGGCGGTAAGCCGAGCGGAACGGGTAGCCGTCTGCCGCCGCGGCTTCGAGCTCGGTGAGGACCCGTTCCCGGTCGTCAGGGTGCAAGAGCTTCGAGAAGAGGTTCGGCTCGGCCTGCCACTCCGCAGGCGTGTACCCGAGCAGCGCCTCCACCTGCGGGCTGATGTAGAGCAGGGAGCGACGGTCGGCGTTCCGTGTCAGCCACGTCACGAACGGAACGTTCTCCGCAAGCGCTCGGAATTTCGCCTCTCCGTCACGGCGGACTGCCTCCACCTGCCCCTCGGCAAGGCGTCGGGCCCGTTGGGCCCGCTGCCAGCGGGCGACCGCGAATCCGGCCACGACGGCCAGCGCAAAGGCGATCGGCACCACGAACGCCACCCTGGCCGGGCGGTCCTCGAGGAAGACCGCGAGCACGGCAGCCAAGAGCAAGACGGCGACTCCGGCCGACAGGAGCAACTGGGTTGTGCGCGGACCTGGACGCGACACGGGCGACGGGGACGAGCCTAGCTCCGCCGTCGGTTGGTCTCAAGGGGCGCTCGACTAGCCTCTTGCCGTGACCGAGCAACGGCTCCGAATCCTCTTCGCCGCGCCGGCATGGTCGCCGTCGCGTGCGTTTGGGGGGCCGGTCGTCGCCGCCGGCGAGCTGGTGCGACGGCTTGTCGCCCGCGGCCACCGGGTCGAGGTGCTGACGACGACGATCCTCGATCTTCAACAGCGGCCGGCAGCACGGTCGTCGGTCGCGGTCGTGGAGGGGGCGACCGTGCGGTACCTCGCGACTCCCCTTCGCTACCGCTGGATGGGGATCACGCCGACGCTGCCCGTGGCCCTGGCGAAGCTGAGGCGACCGGACGTCGTGCACGTGTTCGGGTTCCGCGACCCGGTCACGACCGGCACCGCAGCCTGGTGCCGCGTCAAAGGCATCCCCTACGTTTTCGAGCCACTCGGCATGTTCCAGCCGCGCCTGCGCAAGGTGCTCCTGAAACGGGCGCTCGACGCGACGCTCTACCGCGGGGTCGCCCGTGGAGCGGCGGCGGTCGTCGCGGCGTCGGAGCGGGAGCGAAACGACGTGATCGCCTGCGGCGTGCCCGGGGACAAGGTGCACGTGCGCGGCAATGGCTTTCCCGACCCGGAAACCGAAGGGCTGGGGTCTGACCCCGTGGGGGTCAGACCCCGTCTCGGCATCCCGGCGGACGCGCCGCTCGTCCTCTACGTCGGGCGCATCGCGGCGGGCAAGGGGATCGAGCATCTGCTCGCCGCGATGCACGAACTGCCGGGTGCGCACTTGGTCCTCGCAGGCCCGGACGACCGCCACGGTGTCTCGACCGACGCGGAGCGGGTCCACACCTTGCCGCTGACCGAGGAGTCGCCGAGGCAGCTCTATCCCCAGGCGGACGTGTTCGTCCTCGCCTCCGCAGGCGAGAGCTTCGGCATGGTTGCCGCGGAGGCCGCCGCCGCCGGGACGCCGGTGATCGTCTCGGACCGCTGCGGCATCGCGGGCTTCTTCGAGGACGGCGAGGCGCTCGTCGTGCCGTACGAGCGCGGTGCGGTCGTCGACGCGATCCGGCGGGTCATCTCCGACGCGGCCCTGCGGGAGCGGCTTGCGCGTGGTGGTCCGGCCGCCGCGCGGCGGACCTCCTGGGATCACGTTACGGACGTCCAGGAGTCGATCTACCGCGCAGTCGCGTCACGCACGGCCGCGACGAAACCCTCGACGGACGCGTCGTAATCCCATGCGCGGACGAGCTCACGCGAGCGCTCGCCCATGCGTAGGCGCAGCTCACGGTCACCGGCAAGCTTGCGCAGCGCCGCCACGGCGGCGTCGACGTCTTCGGTCGGGACGACGAAGCCGTTCTCGCCGTCTCGCAAGAGATCGTAGGCGGCGCCGACGTGATCCGAGAGCACGAGCGGTAAGCCCGAGGCAGCGGCCTCGTTGACGACAACGCCCCACGGCTCGTGCCGGGAGAGCAGCGCGAAGACATCTGACTCGACGTAGCGCCGTGCGAGTTCGTCCTCCGCGAGCCCCGCGTGCACCGTCTCGAGGCGCACATCAGCCTTTCCGCACGCCGCGGCCAGCACGTCGAAGCCTTTCGCCGGCACGTCACGCCCGACCGAAAGCACGATCACGTCGTCGTGAGCTCGACGCCGAATCCCCTCGGCACGCTCGATCCAGCGCTCGACGTCGATCGTGTTCGCGAACACGTGTACGCGCGCGGCGCCCCGGGCGGTCACGGAGGCGCGCGCGGCTGAGCCGACAACGAGGACGCTCGCAGCGCCGCGGATCACGGGTGTCGCAACCGCATCCTTCAGCGCACGGCGCCAGCGCGGGCGCGGATCCAGATCGTGACTCTCGACGTGGAGCACGTAGGGGATACGGCGCGCGCAGCACCACGCCACTCCGACCTGCGATGCGAACGTACTCCAGCCGGAAACGATGACGACGTCGGGCGCCGAGCGGCGTAACGCCGCGCCGACGCCGAGGTTGACCGGGTAATCGTGGCGAAGAACGCTGGCGGCGCCCGGAATGCTCACGCCACGCAGGAACACGGCGGGGTGGTCGAGCTCGACCGACCAGGAGCGGCCCGCGACGGTACGCGCGGCATAGACGACGGTTAGCTCGAGATCGTCGCGCGCCGCGATCCGGTCGAACAGGGGCGCGCGGTAGGGCGTCGGCTCGGGCGACACGACGGTGACGCGCGTCATGTCAGCAGCGCCCGGAGGGCGGCCATGCGCACTCCCCGGTCGGGGCCATTGCGTCGTTCGAATGCGCGCAGCAGGCTGAGGAATGCCCGCCGCGAGCCTCCGTCCTTGCCGGCGCCGACGCGCCAGGCACCGTCGGCGTCGACGCTTGGCGCCACGCGCTTGATCTCACGGAGCGCGACACGACGCTGAAACGATTCCTGCACCTCGCCGCGACGAAGCGACGCCTGCTGGGCATGCACACGTTTGAGGACGAGCGCCTCCCGCAGGTTGTCACCATCCGCGAACCCGAACAGCCGCGTCCAGAGCTCGTAGTCCTCGCTCTCGTCAAAGCTCACGTCGTAGCGCAGGCCGTGGCGGTCGAGCGCCTCGCGATCGACGAGCACTGTCGGATGGAAGAACGGGGAGCTGAAGAGCGCATGCCAGCGCAGAGGGCGCGCGCCACGCGGCATGACATGCGTCCTTCCCTGCCTCCCGCTCTCGTGGATGTCTCTGACCGCGGTGCCGACGACCGCGACGCGTGGCTCCTCGAGCATGCGCTCCAGCTGCAGCTCTACTCGCTGCGGCAGCGCAACATCGTCGGCATCGAGGCGCGCGACGTACTTGCCCGCGGCGAGGTCGAGGCCGCGGTTGAGCGAGGCGGCAAGGCCGAGCCGCCCGTCGTTCCGCAAAACGGTGACGCGGGGATCGTCGATCCGGGCGAGCACGGACGGCGTGTCGTCGGTTGACGCGTCGTCGACGAGGACCAGCTCCAGGTCCTGAAAGGTCTGATGCAGCATGCTCTCGGTCGCCTCGGCAAGGAAACGGGCGCCGTTGTGCACCGCAAGCAGGACTGAGACGAGCGCCACGGGCGTAGCGTACGACCGTGACTTTCGACCTTGTCGTCGCGACCATCGGCCGGGTCAAGGAGCTCGAGCGGCTGCTCGCGTCGCTGGAACGGCAGACGCACCGGGACTTCCGTGTGCTCGTCGTCGACCAGAATGAGGACGAGCGGGTCGAGCGTGTGCTATCCGCGCATCCCTCGCTGCACGCCGAGCGGCTCTGGTCGCCGCCCGGGTTGTCGCGGGCGCGGAACGTTGCGCTGCCACACGTTCGCGCCGAGGTAATCGCGTTTCCAGACGACGACTGCGTCTATCCCGATGACCTGCTCGAGCGCGTCGCCGCATTGCTGGCGACAGGTCTCGACGGCGTCGCCGGCCGCGAGCCTTGGTGGACGACCTCGGCGGCGACGTTGACGCGGGAGAACCTCTGGAATCGAGCGATCTCGTTCACCATCTTCCTGCGGCGGGACGTCGTCGACCGCGTCGGGCGGTTCGACGAGGCGCTCGGACTCCCGGCGTCGTCGGGCGAAGAGATCGACTACCTGATCCGCGCCCTGGGCGCGGGCGCGCACATCGAATACGACCCGACGATCGTGGTCGACCATCCGAGCAAGCCGATCGACCTCACAGCCGTCGGCGCTCGCGACGGCGCGAGCATCGGGCGCATCCTGCGCAAACACCGCTATCCGCCACGCGTCGTGGCGCGCATGCTCGTGCGACCCGCGGCAGGAGTTTTGCTCGATCCGCGGCGCGCGCGCTTCCACCTCGCGACCCTCGGCGGCAGGCTCCGCGGCTACCGGCAGTGAGACATCGGCTGAAGAGCCTGCTCGGAGTGCTACGGCGCCGCGGCAAAATCCGCCGCTACCTGCAGACGCACGAGGTTCGCAAGCTGCACCTCGGCGCAGGCCGGAACGTTCTCGCAGGTTGGCTGAACACCGACCTCCACGACTACGGGCGCGGCGACGAGCTCGTGCATCTCGACGTGCGCCGGCGCTTTCCTCTGCCCGACGCGTCCTTCGACGCCGTTTTCTCGGAGCACATGATCGAGCACCTGACCTACGCGGAAGGACAACAGTGCCTGCGCGAATGCGTCCGAGTGTTGCGGCCGGGCGGCCGAATTCGAATCGCGACTCCCTCGCTCGAAAGCCTCGCGCGGCTGTATGACGGCGGTGAGCTGCAGGAACGTTACGTGCGGTGGGCGGTGGAGACGCTCGAGCCGGAGGTCGACGCGGCGTTCCCCGGGGTCGTCGTCAACAACTTCTTCCGCTCATGGGGGCACCGCTTCATCTACGACCGGCAGACACTGTGGCACGCGCTGACGGCAGCGGGATTCGTCGACGTCGAGGAGCATCCCCTCGGCGAGCTCGAGCAACACCTCGCGGAGGCGGCGGAGTTCAACGAGTACGAGACGATCGTGCTCGAGGCCGAGCGCCCGTGAGCAGGTCTGCGAACACCGCGGCGTGGCGATCGAGCCACGGTTCGAGCGCGAAGCGCTCGACGGCGCGCTCGCGGGCGGCGCGCGCGTAGCGCTCGCGGTCGGCGCGCGCGTAGCGCTCGCGGTCGGCGAGCACGCGCTCGACCGCGTCCGCGACTGCGTCCGGCTTCGGTGGGACGTCGCGCTCCCAGGTTTCCGGGTGCGGAACGCCCACCCCGGCGTCGTCGCCGACGAGCTCGACGGTGCCGCCGCTGTTCGCATAGACGACCGGGAGACCGCATGCCATTGCCTCGATGACGAGGCTCGGGCACGGATCGAGGACCTTGGTGTGCAGGAGCAGATGCGCCCGGCGATAGAGCGCCGGCGCTTCCGCCTGGGCATAGCGACCGACGAACTCCACGCGGTCCGCGACGCCGAGCTCGTCGAGCAGCGGCTGCGGGTCGGACACGAGCCGCCCCGTCACGACGAGCGTCGCCTCCGGCAGCCGTGCGAGCGTCTGTAGCGCGAGCTCGAGCCGGTAGGCCTGCGTCTGGTCGCCACCGAGGAGCAGAACCGGCTTGTTTGCCGCCGGCGCCGGTCGGGGCGTGAAGTGCGCCACGTCGACGGCGTTGTAGAGCACCTCCCAGGTTCCTCTCGGGGGGCCGAGGAACTCATCCGCCGACCTTTTACAGAACTCGCTCTGGTAGAGGACGTGGTCGGCCGCCAAGAGCGCTGCACGGAAGCGGCGGTTGATCGCCTCCGTCTCGTGCCCTGCCCACCCGGGGTACGCGACGCCGCTCTGGTTGACGACCACCGGAACGCGACGACGGCGTGCGAGCGCGAGCAGCGGGCGTGCGTCGCGCGGTAACCACGTCGAGCCGAGGTAGAGCAGCGTGAAGTTGGTCGGGCTGTTCGGGAACCGTGCTGCGAGCCGCTGAAACTTGGCGGTGCCCCCGGCGACGGGTTCACCCGGCGCCGGGACGCGGTCGTGCCCGTAAAAGACGCGCACACCGTCCGCGCGGCCGCGCGCGAGCAGCAGGCGTGTCCAACGCGCAGCGGCGCGTGCGTAGCGGCCGATGCGCACGGCGTCAATCACGACTGGCTACGAAAGCCTCGAGCAGATTCGCCCACAGCGGGTCGAGCTGCTCTTCGGCATGCGCTTCCGCGGTACGGCGACCGTTCGTGCGCAGCCGTTCGCGCAGCCCGGCGTCGGCGTGAATGCGTTCGACGGCGGCGACGACGGCTTCGACGTCGTCGACGTCGACCAGCAGCCCGTTCTCGCCGTCGGAGACGACCTCCGTCGCCTGCCCGACACGCGTCGTCACGAGCGGGACCCCGGTCGCCATCGCCTCGAGAACCGCCTTCGGGCCGCCTTCCTGCCGCGACGTAACGAGGCAGACGTCGGTGGCGTGATACGCCTGCGCGAGCGCGCCGCGAGCGGGCGCCACGACATGCCGGTGCCGCACGCCGAGACGCTCGAGCTCGCGCCGGACGTACCCGCGGGCAGGTCCCGTCAGGAGAACCGACAGCTCCGGAATCGTGTGCCGCAACCGGTCGACGACCGCGACGAAGACGTCCGGCCCCTTGAGCAGTTTCGGCTCGTACCCCTCTGCCATCCCGACGCCGTCCTTGAGGAAGGAACCGATCACGAATTCGGGCCCGCCCCTCCCCGGCGCGAGCGGAAAGTGCTCGAGGTCGACGCCGATCGGGATCTTGAACACTCTCTCTGCAGGGACTCCGGCGTCGAGCACGAGCTCTTGCATCTCGGCGTGCGTCACCTGCACGCAATCCACGCGGGCGGTATTCGCGCGGAGCGCCGCGTAGGCGCGGTCGAACTCAGGGTAGCCCGGCGTCCCCGGACGCCCGTGGAAGTAGCTGAGGCCGAGCCGGTGCGATGACTCGAGCCAGCGGGGCTGCAGCGCGTTGAAGTGGTTGTGCTGGAAGACACGCTGGCGGCGAAGGACACGCAACCAGGTGTTCGAGCCGACGCGATAGCCGAGGCGGTGCGCCGTCCGGACGAGTCGTTCGCTGTCATCGTCGATCGACCATCCGAGGCGGTCGCCGACGACGAAGAGACGCTGGTGTCTGCGCGTCACGCCGTCAGCGCTTCCAGATACAGGTCGGCGACATCGTCGAGCGACGGGACGCGAATGCGTGCGCGGCGTTCGTCGAGCTCGTCTCGGAGCTGTGCGAAGACGGCCGGCAGCTCCTCGGCCTCGTCGAACCCGAGGCCGGCCTCGCCGACGAGCTCCGGATGCCCACCCGAACGAAGAAACGCAGCAGGAAGGCCGCACGCCAACCCTTCGAGGAGCGCGTTCGAGCACGGGTCGTCTCGGCTCGGTGCGAGGTAGATGTCGTGCGCGCGCAGCAAGTCGGCGAGCTCATGCGACGGGCGGGGAGCGATGACATTGATGCGGTCGAACGTCTGCTGCGTGTTGCCGGCGAACGTCATGTCGACGTCGTCGAAGTCAAGATTCCGGTCGAGCCAGGAAAGAATGTCGCCGCCCTTCCGCGGATTCCCCGACCAGCTCGTCGAGATCACGCGCAAGCGGGCGTGCGGCTGCCGTTCGCGCGGGGGGTGAAAGATCGCCGGATCGACCGAGTTGTGGACGACGACGGGGTTGCGCAGCTCGAGGCCGAGCTCGGCGTGCTTGTCCAGGCTGAACTGCGACTGCAGGATGGTCATGTCGGCGAGCTCGTTGATCTCTGTGATCCGCCGATCGGTGCCGTCGTCGAAGCCCCGGTACGCACTGATCGGCCCGTCGACTCGATGCACCATCCGCACCCCGCCGCGCGCAAAGCGGCGCAGGCGCCGAAAGTCGAAGTTGAACGAGTTGTAGAGGCAAGCAGGCGTGCGGCCGGACAGGCGGTTCAGCTCGACCGCGAGGCCACGCCGTTGCAACTCTCGGACAAGCGCGAGCAGGAACTGGTTGCCGCCTCCATACGGCGGCGGCTGGAACTCGTGGAAGACCGCTACGTTGGAGCCCGCCCGTCGGGACCTCAACCAGTCCGCCTCGGTCCGCGCCCGACGCGCGGGTCGTCTTAACAGGACCTTTACGAACTCCGGGCGCACCATGATCGATGATTGTCGCGGCTTGCGGCTACCATCCGCCGCGTCCGACACCCTCCAAGGGGCCTACGCAACAAAGGAGTCTCATGCGCACCATCCGAATCCTGCTGCTCTTCGTCATTACGGCCGCGTTGGCAGCGGTACTCGGCGGCGTGTTCGCGCCGAACGCCAAGGCGCTCGCGTTCGAGGACGAGCCGTGTCCTCCGGATCCCGTCACCGGCGTACTGAAGATCTGCAAGCCGGATGCTGAGGTTGGAAAGCCTTATTCCCTGCCAGTCAGGGGCAGAGCCGGTTGCACACCCGACTCCGTCGTGTACTCACTCCCGAACGGCTCGCTTCCCCCGGGCCTGACGATGTCGACGTCGAACGCGCAGATCTCGGGCACACCGACGAAAGCCGGCCAGTATCGGTTCTGGATCAGGATCACGGACATTCCGGCGTGGCAAGGCGGCGTCTTCTGGTGCAGCGACGCCGAGACGTCTGACCGCGAGTTCCAGGTCACCGTTGTTCAGGGACTGCAGATCGCGCAGCGTCAGAGCTCGCTCCCGGCGGCGCAGCTGAGCACGCCCTACAACCTGCAGCTCACGGCGACCGGCGGCACCGGGCTGACCTGGTCGGTGACTTCCGGTGCGCTGCCGGCGGGGATCACCCTGAATCCGTCTACGGGGCTCCTCTCAGGCACCCCAACCCAGGTCGGAGACGCGACCTTCCAGATCAAGGTCACGGACGGCAGTCGTGCCGACATTCAGACCTACACCATGTCGAGCGTCAACAAGCTGGAGCTCGCCAGCTTCACGGCGCCGGCCGCCGAGACCGGCGTGCCGTTCCAGCTCGAGCTCAAGGCGACGGGTGGCCGCGGCCCGTACCAGTGGTCGGCTACCGGCTTGCCTTCCGGGTTGGTGCTCGATCCTGCAACCGGCGCAATCTCGGGGACGGCCGCCGTCGCCGGGCCAGCCGCCGTCAAGGTGACCGTGACGGACTCGCTCGGCCTGAGCACCAGCGTCGGCGTCAACCTCTCCGTGGCTCAGAAGCTCGCGCTCGTCAAGAAGGCGCTGCCACAGGCGACGGTCGGTCGGGCCTATGCGGCGCGCCTGACGGTGAGCGGGGGCGTCCGCCCCCTCACGTGGGTGGCGGTCGGCGGGGCTCCCGGGCTCAAGCTCAACGCCACGACGGGCGCGCTCTCGGGCATACCGCGCAAGGCTGGGACGTACAGACTCAGCGTGCGGGTGAGGGACAAGCTCGGCGTCCGGGCGACGGCGTTCTTCGTTCTCAAGGTTCGCGGCCAAGGAGCGGCTCGGTAGACGCGGCCGAGAGGATCTCGCAGAGCGCGTCGGTGTAGCGCTCCCACGAGAAGTAGCGCTCGACTGTCTCGCGGGCGCGGAGGCCCAGGGAAACCGCGGCCTCCGCGCCCGCGAGCGTTTCTACGACTACGCGCTCGAAGGCCTCCGGATCGCCGGGCTCGACGAGGCGACAGTTGACCCCGTCTTCCAGTCCGTAGCCACGCGCGATCGCGTCCGTTCGCGAGACGACGACCGGCTTCCCCATCGCCATCGCCTGAAGGAGGACGGTGGTGGCGCCGGAGTAGGTGTTGTCCCGCACCGGGAGCGCCACGACCCGTGCAGCTGCGAGCCGCGCCCGGACTTCGTTCAGCGAGAGATCGGTCTCGATCACGACATTCGCGGGGACGCCGCGCAGTGAGCGCGCCCGATCAGCCGTCGTGACGATCCCGAAGCTCAGCTCCGGCCGATGCGACGCGACGACCGTGAGGAGGTCGAGGTCGCGACGAGGATCTGCGCCCACGGATACGACGTCAACCCCTGGCTCGCGTTCGCGATCCGGCCGGAACGCGTTCACGTCCACGCCGAACGGCACGAACAGGACCCGGGGCGCGCCGCGTCCGAGCCAGCTCTGGAGCGAGTCGGCCTCGCGATGGGAGTACGAGACGATCGCCTGCGTTCGACGGAGCGCGGCGGCGTAGAGCCGCCGGGCAGGGTTGCCGCGGAGCTGCGCCAGGCGCTCCGGAAGCCCGACGGCCACGTAGACGAGTGGTGGGCGGAGGAGACCCGCTCGCTTGAGGAGCATGAGCGGAATCCCAACCGTGTCGACCGTCGAGAAGACGACTTCCGCCGCGTTCGCCACGCGCAGCGCCGGGAGAACCGAGGCGAAGTCTCCGCCGTAGCCGCCGAAGCGGTCGAGCAGCGTGTTGATCGTCCGATCCGCCATACGGGCCCAGAGCGGCGGGCGCCGGTCCTGTTCGAGGTTGTGGCGGACACGGACGCCACGCCGCGCGAGCTCGTCGAGCCCGAACAGGCGGTAGCGGTCGAGCGACTGGGGCGCGCGTAGCGCCGCGCGGCGCTCCGGGGCGTCCCGAAACGCAAAGAAGACGGTAGGCACTACCGCTCCCGGCGAAGCGGAGGCATACCGCGATCCTACGCGGCTACCGCTCATATGCTCTTGGCGCCTTGCCACGAGTCACGATCGTCACGCATGAGCTGCGCGGCTTCCTGCCGGTCGGCGGGATGGGCACCGCGACGACGTACCTCGCGCTCGCGCTGGCCCGGATGGGGCACGCCGTCGAGATCCTGCTCGGCGTGATGCACCGCCCAGAGTCGATCCAACCGGACTGGGAGGCGCTTTATAGAGGCGCCGGGATCCGCATCCGGCCGGTCGCACCGACTGACGAGGCGGTCGAGCCGGAGCACTTCATGCGCACGCACGGCGTCGGGCGTGCACTGCAAGCCGATCCGCCCGACGTCGTCGTCGTGCACGATCTCGGCGCCCCGGCTTACTCGGCCCTGCGCCTGCGGCAGGTCGGCTTGGCGCTGCAGGACACGCTCTTCGTCGTCTTCTGCCACGGGACGAGGCGCTGGGTGCTCGACATGTCCCGACAGCTCCGCGTCGCGGATCTCGAGCATGTGCTCGCCCTCAGCACTCTCGAACGCATGTCGCTCGAGCTTGCGGACGTCGTCGTCAGCCCGAGCGCGTACCTCGTTCAGTGGATGAACGGCCAGGGCTGGCGCGTGCCCGAACGAACGCTCGTGATCCCGTACCTGACGCGCTCCGCCGCGCTTGGGGAGCCGCCACCGAAGCCGGCGAACGGCGCCGCCGCCCTGCAGCGGATCGCCTTCTTCGGCCGGCTCGAGGAGAAGAAGGGACTGAAACCCTTTGCCGCGGCGCTGAACAGGCTCGAGCCGGAGTTGCTCCAACGCGTGGAGCTCGAGTTCATCGGGAAAACGACCGCAACCTGGACGCGCGAGCGCGTCGAGCAGCTCCTCACCGAGGAGACGACGCGCGCCCTTCGCCGCGTCTCGTTCGAGGGCGAGCTCGACCAGACGGAGGCGCTCGAGCGGTTGAGCCGCCCTGGGACGCTCGCCGTGACACCCTCGCTGGGGGACAACTCGCCCAACACCGTCTATGAGTGCATCGAGCGCGGGATCCCCCTCATCGCGAGCAACATCGGAGGGATACCGGAGCTGATCGCAGCCGACGACCGTGCCCGCGTGCTGTTCGAGCCGACGCCGGACGGCATCGCGGAGGCACTGAGACGCGCTCTCGCCGATGGGCGGATGCTCCGTCCGCCTCGTCCCGGGTTCAGCGGTGCCGACTCGTATCGCCGCTGGGCCGAGATCGTGGACATGCGCCCGCATCGACGGGTTACGACGGCTGACGGACCCGTCGACGTCGTCGTCGTCAACCGCCGCTCGCGCGAGGCGCTCCGGCGGTGCCTGTCGGCCCTCGAACGTCAGACGTACGCGAACTTCCGCGTACACGTATCCGCGGGAGCGTCCGTCGCGGAGGCGAGGCAGAGAGGCCTACGGGCAGGGACGGCCCCGTACGTCGTCTTCCTCGACGAGGAGGACGTCCCCGAGGCCGAGCTGCTGGAGACGCTGCTGAGGGCACAGGCCGCGTCAGGCGCCGACGTCGTGAGCTGCGGCGTGCGGCTCGAGACGGCTGAGGGCCGGGGCACGTTGCAGTTCTTCTCGGGCCAACCCGGCGGGCTCGGCGCCCTCGCGAATGGCTATGGAACGGTCGCGCTGCTCCGCCGCGAGGCGCTCGGTGACGACGAGACGGCTTGGCCTGCGGAACGCGACCCGGACTGGCCGCTCCTCGCCAGGTGCACAGCAGCGGGCGCGAGCGTGATCTCGATTCCCGCGCCACTCGCGACGCGGACGGCGCGCGTCGGCTCCGTCGAGGACGACCCGAGCGACGCGCTGCTCGCTGTGAACGAGCTCGAGCACGCGCTTCCCGTATCGCTTCGCGGAACAGCGCGGCTCACGGCGGGACTCGCCATAAACGCGCCACCCGCTCCCACCGCCTCAGCCGGCGGTGGAATCGTAAACGTCGCGTTAAGGCTTGCCGCGGCAATACGGCGGCTGTCCGGACCGCGCAGTTAGCATCGGGCGCGTGACGCAGATCGAGGAGGAACGGCTCCAGCGCACCGCACCGGTTCCTCGACCCCTCGAGAGCCGCCCCCGCGGCGATCGACCGACGTTCGTCATCCGGCCGGCGCCACGCTGGCCGCACCTCGACATCCGCGAGCTCTGGCACTACCGCGAGGTGCTCGGAACGATCGTCTGGCGGGACATCAAAGTCCGCTACAAGCAGACATTCCTCGGCGTCGTGTGGGCGATTCTCGTGCCGGCGTTCACCGCGACGGTGTACGTGGTCGTCTTCGGCAAGTTCGCGAAATTCCCGTCCGGGAACGTGGCGTACCCGAGCCTCGTCGTCGCGGGCGTCATCCCGATGCAGTACTTCGCGTCGGCGTTGAGCCAGTCGAGCATGTGCCTCGTCGCGAATCTCCCGCTCGTAACCAAGGTGTACTTCCCGCGCGTGTTGCTACCGCTTGCGGCGGTGCTGGTGCCTGTCGTCGATTTCCTCGTGGGCCTGCCGGTGCTGATCACGCTGATGGGGCTGTACGGCACATGGCCGAAGGGCGTGCAGCTCGTGTCCGCGCCTGCATTCCTCGCGCTCGCGCTCGTCACGGCACTCGGAATCGGCTTCTTCCTCTCGTCGGTGAACGTGCGCTACCGCGACGTGCCGTACATCATCCCGGTCTTCCTGCAGGTCCTGCCACTGGTGTCCGGCGTGATGTACGCGGTCGAGGAAGTCCCCACGAAGTGGCAGTGGATTCTCGCCGTCAACCCAATGACGACGGTCATCTCCGGATGGCGGTGGGCCGTGCTCGGGGCGCCCGAACCGATCTGGCCACAGGCCGGTCTGGGCGCGGCCGTCGGCATTGCGCTCTTCCTGATCGGGCTCACCGTCTTCCGCGCGTCCGAGCCGCGCTTCGCCGACACGATCTGATGCCGGTCGCGATCGAGGCACAGGAGCTTTCGAAGCTGTACCGCCTCGGTCAGATGCAGGCCGCGTACGGAACGCTGCGCGACTCAACCTCGCGTTTGGCCGCACGTCTCGCGGGACGCGCCGACCCAGACGAGAAGCAGGAGATCTGGGCGCTGCGAGACGTGAGCTTCAACGTCGACGAGGGCGAGGTCCTCGGGATCGTGGGACGGAACGGCGCCGGCAAGTCGACGCTCCTCAAGGTACTGACGCGCATCACAACGCCGACGAAAGGTCGTGCGATCATCCGCGGCCGCGTCGGCAGCCTCCTCGAAGTGGGCACGGGCTTCAATCCGGAGCTCACCGGCCGCGAGAACATCTTTCTGAACGGGTCGATCCTCGGCATGAAGCGGCGCGAGATCCAGGGCCGGTTCAACGAGATCGTCGACTTCTCGGGCGTCGGCAAGTTCATCGATACGCCGGTCAAGCGCTACTCGAGCGGAATGTACGTCCGGCTTGCTTTCTCGGTCGCCGCGCATCTCGAGCCGGACATCCTGTTGGTCGACGAGGTGCTTGCAGTCGGCGATGCGGAGTTTCAGCAACGGTCGCTGGGTCGCATGGAGGCGCTCAGCGGAACGGGGCGTACGGTGCTCTTCGTCTCGCACAACATGCAGGCGATCAACCAGCTCTGCGACCGCGTCATCCTCCTAGACGGAGGGAAGGTGGTCGAGGACGGCGATCCGTCGGCGGTCGTCACCCACTACCTGCACTCGGCGCTCAGCAGCGGCTCGCAGATTTCGTGGCCCGACGACGCGTCTGCGCCCGGCGACGACCTCGCGCGGCTTCTCTCCGCACGCGTCGTGAACGAGGACGGAGAAGCGCTCGAAACCGCTGATGTCCGCCGGCCGATCGGAATCGAGATCGGCTTTCGCGTCCTCCGCGAGGGGCCGCCCGTCTTCGCGAAGATCAAGGTGAGCGACAACCAAGGCGCGATCGCGTTCAACGCCATGGACGTCTCCGCACACTGGAACGACCATTCCGTGCCGGGTCGCTACGTCGCCACCGGATGGATTCCGGGCAACTTGCTCAACGAGGGCCGGGTGAGCGTCGAGGCGGGGGTCTGGACGCTGCATGGAGCGAAGCTCCTTCCTCACGGGCATCGATACGACGCCGTCTCGTTCTATGTCTACGACCCGGGTGACGGCGACTCTGCGCGTGGTCGCTTCGTCGGCCAGCTGCGCGGAGTCGTGCGACCACTGCTTGACTGGTCGGTCGAACGCGTTGACTAGGTAAGCGCGTACCGCTGCGCGTCTGCGAGTGCCGCACCGTTACTCGGCTCGAAGGTGTAGTTCCGCTCGGAAAGCGCCTTCAGCGACGCGGCCGAGTCCCACGTGAACGTGGCGAGCACACGCGCATCTCCCGTCGCGAAGCCGCCGCGGTGGAAACCTGACGTGTTGCAGAAGATGAGTGTCCCCTTCGGCGCGGTGAACGTGACGGCGCGCCCGTCGATCCGCTCGGCAAGCTCGTCGTCGGGCGGGTAGTTCTCACCGAGGGGACGCCACGGCCAGAGCTTGTCGAGCTCGCCTCCGGGAGCGCTACGCGGGACGTATTCAAAGGGCCCCCCACGGTCGTCGACGTCGACGAGGTAGAGGAACGCCTTCAAAAGATGGCGGTCGTTGAAGTCGCGGTGCCAGCGCTGCGACGAACGACGTTCTTCTGCATCGGCAGGTGGCGTGTACCAGACGTCGACATACTCGAGCTTCGACCACATCTCGAGATACGTGTTGGCGATGTCGAGCAGGCGCGGGTTGATCCCGAGCCGCAGCCACGGGTCGCCGAGGCCAAGCTGCGCTCCCCGCGAGTACTTGCGGACGACGAACTCCTTCCCGGGTCTTCGCCGCAGCGCAGAGTCGCCGCCTTCCCGCTCGAGTGCCAGCCCCGCCTCCGTCTCCGAGACGAAGCGCGCTGCATCGGCCTCGAGCTCGCTCCAGACCGAGGTGTCGGGCAAGAGCTCGCGAAGCGGCAGCGTGGCATAACCGTCCTCGCGGAGCCGCGCCAGGGTCCGCTGCTGCATCTCGTCCAGCGTCGGCCGCGTACGTGCGTAGCGCCGTCTGCTTGCCGCGTTGGCGAGCAGGCGGTCGTGCAGCTCGTAGGTCGCGACGATTCCTCGCCGCTCCACGGCTGTGGCCACACGGTGGACCCGCGCGGCGAAGCGTGTCCGGGTGCGATGCATTGGCGGGAACCCTAGCCACTGCCGGTCCGGCGCGGCACGTACTGTTGCGCGGTGCGGGCGTTACCACCGCTTCGGCACTGGCCAGACGCTGCTCGGCGACGCCTGACGAAGCTGTCACAGTGGCCGCCGGTCGGCGGCGTCCGGTTCGGGAGCCTCCGCCGCGTCACGCCGATCAGCGACGAGTTCGGGTTCGAGCGCGGGCTGCCGATCGATCGCTACTACATCGAGCAGTTCCTCGGTGAGCATGCCGCGTGCATCCGCGGAAAGGTCCTCGAGGTCGGCGATAGCACCTACACAACGACGTTCGGAAGCGGTGGAGCGGTCGAGCAGATCGACATCCTCGACGTAGACGCGGGCAACCCGCACGCCACGTTGATCGCCGACCTCACCGAGCCCGGGCAATTCCCTTCGAGGGTGTTCGACTGTGTGATCTGCACGCAGACGCTTCCGTACATCTACGACGTCCATGCCGCCATCGGGACGTTGCATCGCATCCTGCGACCGGGCGGGACGGTCCTTGCGACGGTCTCGTGCGTCAGCCGCACCTGGACCAAGGGGGATCGCCTCTTCGGCGACTACTGGCGGTTCACGAGCCGGTCGAGCCGACTGCTCTTCGAGGAGTTCTTCGCGCCGCACGACGTCGTCGTCGCCTCGTACGGCAACGTTCTCAGTGCGGCGAGCTTTCTGTACGGCCTCGCCACGAGCGAGCTCCGCCGCGAGGAGCTCGACTTCCATGATCCCGGGGTCCCACTGCTGATCGGGATCAAGGCACAGCGGCAACCCGAGCGATGAACGGCGTCGCGTCGACCGTGATGCGCTCGCCGCGCGCGTACCACTCCCGTTTCCAGTCCTTGCCCTGACGCTGGAGCTGCACGATCTTCGGCGCCGGCTTGGGAGCCCGGACGAGGCGCTTGAGCGATCCTACGACGCCGCGGTCGAACTCGCGCGACTCGTCGAG
>VAXY01000076.1:23934-24511 GCA_005885085.1 Actinomycetota bacterium
ACCGTCCGCGTTGCGGCTCGAGCGGCGGAGGAAGCAGATGTGGAGGCACCGCAGGGGATCCGTGTCCCACGTTGTGGACTCGGCGAAGTCGCGCCGCGACTCCCAGTGGTAGCCGGGCCTGAAGAACACGTTTCCGCTCTGCAGCGGATCGGGGCTCTCCGGCCAGGCTTCCACCGCGCCGAAGTTGAAGAGCTTCGTGACCGGCCGCGACGGAGGTGCGAGCCAGCCGCTCGCGGCGTGCGCCGCATGGTCGAGCTCGTCGCAGTTGAGGACATGGGCCTTGAGCCGGAACACGTCGCCCTGCCCGCCGTCGAGAAGCTCCGCGCGCAGCCGCGCCAGCCCTTCGGGGTCGTAGAGCTCGTCCCCGTCGACGCCGATCACCCACGTCTGCGTTCCCGCGTACGGGGCGAGCAGCCGGTGCGCGTCAGCGGAGTTCCGTGAACGGCGCGCGTCGATGTGATCGAACTCGCCTGCGAGCGACCGCACGATCTCCCACGTCGCATCGTCGGATACGTGATCGACCACGTGGATGCGATCGCAGAACGCTGCGATGTTCCGGATCGCCTGCTCCACGAAA
>VAXY01000076.1:24543-26994 GCA_005885085.1 Actinomycetota bacterium
AGAGATTCGAGGCGCTGCTCGAGCGCATCGAGGCGGCGCTGGGCGCGCACGATGTACGCCTCGTCGAGCACCGCCGTCTCGACGGCGTACGCGACGTCCTCCGCGTCTGTGGGCGCCGCGAACGTCAACCTTCCGCCGGCCCGCAGCGTGCGGAGCGCGTCGCGCAGCCGACTGTCCGCGCCGAGCGTTCCATCTGCGATGCCGCGCTCGAGCGCGGCATCGTCGACCACCAACGACTCGTACTGCTCGTCGATGCGTCCCGCCCGCAGCGCGTCGTAGCCTTTCAGGTGGTAGCCGGTGCCGGCTCGCTCGATGTGTTTCGTGAACGCATCTCCCTGAAGCTGCACCTTGCGCGTCCACTGCGCACGCGAGCGCAGCGGGAAGTGCAGCACCTCGAGCGGGTGCCACGTCGCCAGCGGAAGGAAGGAGCTGTCGAGGAGCGTGTGGTTGCCGCGGGCGACGAGGACGTGGGGGTCCGCCCGGTGCGCCACCTTGATCACGGGCCGGTAGAAACTCGTGGGGTCGTTGATCGGCGCCTGCTGCGACAGCCGGACAATCATCCGGTCGGCGAAGAACGCGTCGTCGTCAGGCCGTGGCACGAACGAACGCCAGAACGCCTGCACGATCCCGTACTGCTCGGGCACGGCTGCGAGCACTTCCTTCAAGGAGCCGCCGCGCGGCCACCAGAACTCGTCCGCGTCCGTATTGATCACCCAGTCTGCGCCGAAGTCGGTGGCGGCAAGCCGGGCCATGCGCGTCACCCACTCCCCCTGGCGTAGGCCTTCCGCAGGCTCGTGGATGAGGTGGAGCACGCCCTCGCGCACGTACCCCTCCAGGATCTCCGTCGTTCCGTCGCGCGAGTTGTTGTCCGTCGCGATCACAAAGTCGGCGCCCGCATTCAAGTGGAAGGAGATCTGCGCGTCGATCACGTCGGCCTCGTCTCGGGCCAGTACGGTGACGACGAGCTTCACGACTGCCGCAGCAGCTTTCTGCCCGCCCGGGTGAGCTTGCGGTACGCCCGCAGGCCCGGTCCCTGCTCGAGGGTGTGCAGGCGCTGTTCCAGCGTGTCCAGCCTTCTCTGCAGCCTGACGACGTCTGCCTCGCCGAGCGCCGCGACGTCGACCGCATACGCAGCTTCGTCCACGACTGTCGGCCGAGGAAAGGTGAGCGGCTTGCCGTCACGCACCGTGCGCAGTGCGTCGCGCAGGCGCGTGTCGGTCACCAGCGATCCGTCGGCGAGCCCGCGCTCGAGCGCGCCATCGTCGACGACCAGTTCGTCGTAGAGATCGCGGACGCGCCCCTCCTGCAGGAAGGCGCGCACGCGCTCGTAATATGGGCTCGGCGCCTGTCCTGGAGCGATCAGCTGGTACGAGTACTTTCGTTCGCATTGCTAGACGCTGCGGACCGGAAAGTGGAAGAACTCGATCGGGTACCAGCCGCGCAGCGGAACGAGGGCCGAGTCGATGAGCCGCTGCGTGCCGATAGACACCGTCACGTTCGGATCCGCGCGATGGACCACCTTCAGGTTCGGCCGGTAGAGGCTCCTCGGATCGTTGATCGGTGCCGACGTCGACATGCGGACGATCATCCGCTCGTCGAAGGATGAGTCGTCGTCCGGCCGTGGCACGAAGTGCCTCAGCAGCGCCCGAACGACCCCGTAGCGGGCCGGAATCGACGCCAGCACTTCCTTCAGTGATTCGCCTCGGGGCCACCAGAACTCGTCCGCATCGCCGTGGATCACCCAGTCGGCGCCGAAATCGGCTGCCGCGAGCCGCGCCATGCGCGTCACCCAGTCGGCCTGCTGAAGGTACTCGCCGTCCTCGCGGATCAGGTGGAGGTGTCCGCTCCGCGCGTACGACTCGAGGATGTCGGTCGTAGCGTCATGGGAACGGTTATCCGTTGCGACCACGAAGTCGACTCCGGCATTCAGGTGGAAGTCGATGTTCGCGCCGATGACGTCCGCCTCATCGCGCGCGAGGAGTGTCATGACGAGCTTCATCGCGCCGGGGCGAGGTCGGTGTGAACACGTTGCACGTCGTCGATGCACGCCAAGACGAAACCACGCTGGGGGTAGCGCTTCCGGATCGCCGCGAGCTCGGACACGGCCGCGTCCGGCCCGTCGCGCTCGGCGACGAGCAGCGCGCGCGAGATCTCGAGCATCCCCAGCACCCAGCCTTCTGCATGCCGCCCCGCCTGCTCGATCAGCTCGATCTTCGCGTCGAGGTCGAGACCGTCGACGCCTCGTTCGAGCAATTCCGCCGGAAGCTCACGCTCGACGAAGAACACGTGGGTTCCCCACTCCATCCAGTCGATCAAGACGAGCGACTCGCGCATCAGCTCGACCGTGATCGCGATCCAGGGTGTGTCACCCCACCCGTAGTCCTGATGCACGATCACGCTCCGTCCGGGCACGAGCGACGGGAAGAAATCGCGGAGCACGGCGTCGTTGAT
>VAXY01000145.1:0-11927 GCA_005885085.1 Actinomycetota bacterium
CGATGTCGTACGGGATGCCGCCGACCGGAGGCTGCGGCGTCGGCATGGACCGCCTCGCCATGCTGCTGACGGGACGCGACACGATCCGTGACGTGATTCTGTTTCCGGCGTTGCGGCAGTCAGACTCGTGAAGGCCTGGCTCACGCTCGCGGGGTGCATCCTTGCGGGGCTCGCCGCCGGCGGCATCTGGACGTTGCTGCAGCCGGATCGGTTTCGCGCCGACGCTCGCCTGCAGGTACGGCCGGCGAGCGGTCGGATTCTTGCCGGCGTCGAGGCGTTGGCCGAGAGCAGCCTCGTCGAGTCGAATGTCGCGCAGACGCTGCATCTCGCCTCGGCGCCTCATATTTCTGCGCGGAGCGGGAAAGGCGGGATCCTCACCGTCTCGGTTAAAGCCGGCAGCCGCGAGCGGGCGCGGCAGATCGACGCAGAAGCCGTCGTGCTCCTGACCCAGAAGGTGCCGCAACGGTTTGCCACCTCGGCCGACATCAGCACGACGTTGCTCGATCCGGCGCATGCCGCCGAGCAGACCAGCCCGACTCCCGGGCGCAATCTCCTGGTCACCGGGCTGATCGGCCTCGTCGCCGGGCTGGCGGCCGCGGGCTCGCTGGCGCGCGGCCGTCCGCCCGGAGCCATCGCCGCCGATCCGCGTGCGGAGAAGAGGCTGCGCACCCGGATCGACGAGGTGACGAAGCGCGAGCGGGCACTTGCGCAGCGAGCCGGCCAGCTGGCCGCGCGAGAAAAGGATCTCGAGCACCGCGAGGAACAGCTCGCGGCCGCGTCGGCCCGCCCGAGCGCGAGCGACGACGCCGCCGCGCGCAGAGAGCAGGAGCTCAAAGGCCGAGTGAGTGAGCTCGGCCGTCGGCTGGCAGAGCGCGAAGCGGAGCTCGCCGCCGCGGCCGCCGAGCCGGAGCCCGAACCGGACCCGAAGCCGACGCCGGCGGCGCCGGCGCAGCGACCGCCGCGGGCGGTGGCCCGCTGGACGCTCCAAGAGCTCGAGGGAGTTGTCCGCGAGCGCTCGTACACCGAGGAAGCGCAGCGCGAGGAGTGGGGGACGTACCTATTCTTCCTGCGCGAGCACGCGGATGCCGACGGCACGCTCCCGTCGTCGTTCGACCAGCTGATCAACGACATCTTCGGACCGTTGCCGTCGCGCGACGGCGTGTGACGACCGCCCGCCGCTACCTCGGACACGCCGTCCAGGCACCGTGCGCGATCGGCGTCCTCGCCGTTGGCGTCTCCGCGGCAGCCGTCGTCTTCGCAGTCGGCCTCGCCCATTGGTACAGCGGTGCTGCCGGCGCGGACTACCGGGGTGCGAGCAGCTACATCTCGAGGACGGCGAAGGCCGGCGTCGGCGTCCTCTTCTACGCGCCCTACGTGCGGATGCCGTTCGAGCTGTATTTCCGGGAAACGCGGCGCTCGCACGAAGTCAGGCCCGTCATCCCGCCTACCGTGGAGCCGGGCGCCCGCACTCTTCATCCGGTTCGTCCCGATGCCACGGTCGGCGATCTCAACGGCGTTGGCGCCATTTCGCCGGATTTGGCTGGTTCTGGCCCAATACCGGCTCTACGGCCAGGCTGATCCAGGATACGACCACATCCTCTCGGCGCTCCGGGGGCGCGGTTTCAGACTCGTGCAAGAACGCTCTTACGTTGGCCTCGTCGTCCGCCGATACAACCGGTAAGAAGTCCGTTAAGGGCCAGGGCATAGCCGCCGCCACCTGGGCTACGATGACCGTCCCGGCTAGGAAGGAAGGTCCCAGTTGTTCGAACGCTTCACCGAACGGGCCCGGCAAGTCGTCGTTCTCGCGCAGGACGAGGCGAGAGCCCTGAAGCACAACTACATCGGCACCGAGCACATCCTGCTCGGGCTCCTGCGGGAAGAGGAGGGGCTCGCGGCGCGCGTGCTCGAGTCGCTCGACATCACGGTCGAGGAGGTGCGCGCCCAGGTTGCGCGCATCGTCGGCCAGGGTGACGAGGTCACGACCGGCCAGATCCCGTTCACGCCGCGCGCGAAGAAGGTCCTCGAGCTCGCGCTGCGCGAAGCGCTGAGCCTCGGGCACAACTACATCGGCACCGAGCACATCCTGCTCGGCCTCGTGCGCGAGAACGAAGGCGTCGCCGCACGCATCCTGCTCGACTTCGACGCGGACGCGGACAAGATTCGCAACGAGATCATCCGCATGCTCTCCGGCCCCGGCCGCCGCCAGCAGGGCGGCGCCGCCGCTCCGGGCGAGAAGGCGAAGTCCTCGAAGCTGCTCGACCAGTTCGGCCGGAACTTCACGAAGCAGGCGGGCGAGGGCAAGCTCGACCCGGTCGTCGGCCGCCAGACCGAGATCGAGCGGATCATGCAGATCCTCTCACGCCGCCAGAAGAACAACCCGGTGCTGATCGGCGAGCCCGGCGTCGGGAAGACCGCCGTCGTCGAGGGGCTCGCGCAGCGGATCGCGAACGGCCAGGTGCCGGAGCTGCTGAAGGGCAAGCAGATCTACTCGCTCGATCTCGCCGCCCTCGTCGCCGGCTCGAAGTACCGCGGCGAGTTCGAGGAGCGGCTGAAGAAGGTCATGAAGGAGATCCAGCAGCGCGGCGACATCATCCTGTTCATCGACGAGCTCCACAATCTCGTCGGCGCCGGCGCCGCCGAAGGTGCGATCGACGCAGCGTCGATCCTCAAGCCCGCGCTTGCGCGCGGTGAGTTGCAGACGATCGGCGCGACGACGCTCGACGAGTACCGCAAGTACCTCGAGCGCGACGCCGCGCTCGAACGGCGCTTCCAGCAGATCCGCGTCGACGAGCCGTCGGTCGACGACACGGTGCAGATCCTGCGCGGGCTGCGCGACCGCTACGAGGCGCATCACCGCTGCAAGATCTCCGACGAGGCGCTCCATGCCGCGGCTTCGCTGGCCGATCGCTACATCCAGGACCGCCACCTCCCCGACAAGGCAATCGACCTGATCGACGAGGCCGGGTCGCGCATGCGCATCCGCACGATGAGCGCGCCTCCTCGGTATCGCGAGCTCGAGGAGGAGATCGAGAAGGTCCGCAAGGACAAGGAAGACGCGATCGAGAACCAGGAGTTCGAGAAGGCGGCGTCGCTGCGCGACAAGGAGCGCAAGCTGACGCAGAAGAAGCGCGAGCTCGAGGAGAACTGGCGCCAGAACGAGGCCGAGTCCGAGCAGCCCGAGGTCGGCGAGGAGGAGATCGCCGACATCGTCTCGATGTGGACGGGCATCCCGGTGTTCAAGCTCACCGAGGCCGAGTCGGCCCGGCTGACGCGCATGGAGGACGAGCTGCACAAGCGCGTGATCGGCCAGGAGGAGGCGATCGTCGCCGTCTCGCGCTCGATCCGCCGCGCCCGCGCGGGCATCAAGGATCCGAAGCGCCCCACCGGGTCGTTCATCTTCCTCGGCCCGTCCGGTGTCGGTAAGACCGAGCTGGCGCGCACGCTCGCCGAATTCCTGTTCGGCGACGAGGACGCGATGATCCAGGTCGACATGTCGGAGTACATGGAGAAGCACTCCGTGTCCCGCCTTGTCGGCTCGCCCCCGGGCTACATCGGCTACGACGAGGGCGGCCAGCTCACCGAGGCCGTGCGCCGCAAGCCGTACTCCGTGCTGCTGCTCGACGAGATCGAGAAGGCACACCCGGACGTGTTCAACATCCTGCTCCAGATCCTGGAGGAAGGGAAGCTGACCGACGCGCAGGGTCGCCGCGTCGACTTCCGCAACACGATCATCGTGATGACGTCGAACATCGGCGCCGGCCAGATCTCGAAGAACCAGTCGCTCGGCTTCACCATGGGCGACGACACGGGCATGTCCTATGAGGACATGAAGAACAAGGTCATGGGCGAGCTGAAGAAGGTCTTCCGGCCCGAGCTCCTGAACAGGATCGACGAGGTGATCGTCTTCCACAAGCTGAGCAAGGAAGAGATCCTGACCATCGTCGACATCCAGATGAAGCGTGTCCGCGAGCAGATGGCCACGCACGATGTCGTGATCGAGCTGACCGACGAGGCGAAGGAGCTGCTCGTCGAGAAGGGCTACGACCCGGCGATGGGCGCGAGGCCGCTGCGGCGCGCGATCCAGCGCGTGATCGAGGATCCGCTCGCGGACTTCGTCCTGGGCCGCTCGCTCGAGCCCGGCTCGACCATCCTGGTCGCCCGCAAGGGCGACACGGAGGAGGTCGACATGACCGTCATCCCGGGCGAGGTCACGCCCGAGAAGGTCACCGTCCCGCCGGAGGAGCCCTCCGACGAGACGGAAGAGCTCACCGCGGAATAGCTCCTCGCGAAGTGCGTAGGCTCCGGAGGCTCTTCGCCGGCGGCAGTTCCGCCAACGAGCACCTGACGGCGGTGCTCGGGACGTTGCTCCTGCCGCTGCTCGCGATCGAGGGCGCCACCCTCCTTCGCATCAAGTCCTTGCTCGACGTGCACGCCTTCGTCGGCATGCTGCTGATCCCGGTCGTGGCCGCGAAGCTGGGCAGCACGGGCTGGCGAATGGCCAGGTACTACCGCGGCGCCGAGGAGTACGTGCTGCGCGGCCCGCCGCACATCGCCCTGAGGGTCGTCGTCGCCCCGATCCTCGTTGCCTCGACGATCATGCTCTTCGCCACGGGTGTCGCTTTGCTCGCCCTGAACCAGACACACGGAACGCTCGTCGGACTGCACAAGGCGAGCTTCGTCGTTTGGGCCGGCGCGTTCGGACTGCATGTGCTCACGCGTCTGCCCACGACGGTGGGGGCTTTGCGACGCCGGCTGCCCGCGCTCGTCGCCGCGGCGGCTGCACTCTCGCGGCGGTCGACCAGCTGCAGGACAACGTGACGGGCCAGACCGGCTTCGACGTGCACTAGCGCCTCGGAACAGCTGTCCCCATCACATATGGCCCGACGAGCCGCGGCAGCCCTGGGAGCTCGCCCTGCTCCAGCTCTGTCACCTCGAAGCCGGCCGACTCGATCGCCTGGAGCGTGCGTCGGTTCGGATGGCAGCCACCGGCCAGGAAGCGCCAGGGACGCTCGAGGCGGTCCTGCCAGCGGGCCTTCTTGGGATCGGCCGAGCGCACGTGCTCGGCGAAGCGGAAGCGGCCGCCGGAGCGCAGCACCCGCCGGATCTCCTGCAGTGATCGTTCGGGATCGTCGACGCTACAGAGGACCGTCATCGAGATCACGGTGTCGAACGAGCCGTCCTCGAACGGCAGCTGCTCGGCAGGCCCCTCGACGAGCGTGACCTCCCGCCCGCAGTCGGCCGCCCTCCGCCGAGCGCGGCGGAGCATCGGCTCCGAGGGCTCGATGCCGACGATCTCTTCCACTTCCGGGTAGTGGGGGAAGCTTTGCCCGGTGCCGACGCCGATCTCGAGCACGCGCCCTCGTGCCTCGGCGAGTAGCCGTCGCCGGAGCTCGGCGCCGTGCTTCTTCTCCCAGCGGGCGCCGATCGGGTCGTACGACGCCGCGAAGATCCGATCGCGGATCGACACACTTGCGAATCTAACTCGGCGCACCGCCGTCAGGACCCACTCCTAGACTGGCCGAGTGGCAAAGCCCGCCGTCAACTATGCGTGCACCGACTGTGGCTACTCCGCGGGACGGTGGTTCGGGAAATGTCCCGGCTGCAACGCCTTCGGCACGCTCGTCGAGGACGTGGTCGGCGGCCCCACCGCGAAGGCGCCGCCGCAGCCCCTGCTGCGCCTCGTCGACGTCCCGGCGGCCGAGGCCGAGCGCATTTCCACCGGCGTCGCCGAGCTCGACCGCGTCCTCGGCGGCGGCCTCGTCCCCGCCTCGCTCGTGCTCGTCGGCGGCGAGCCGGGCGTCGGCAAATCGACGCTGCTGTTGACCGCGCTCGCGGCGATGTCGAGGGAACGGCGCGCGCTGCTCGTCACGGGCGAGGAATCCGTCGCCCAGGTCAAGCTGCGCGCGGAACGGCTTGGCAGCGCCGAGCGCGTGGAGATCCTCGCGGAGACGGAGCTCGAAACCGTGTGCGCCACGCTCGAGGCCGAGCGGCCAGACGTCTGTGTGATCGACTCCGTGCAGACGCTCTACTCGGCGGAGGTCGGGTCTGCGCCGGGATCGGTCGCGCAGGTGCGCGAGGCCGCGGCCAGGCTGATGCGCGTGGCGAAGGAGCTCGGCGTCGCGACGATCCTCGTCGGGCATGTGACGAAGGACGGGTCGGTCGCCGGCCCGCGCGTGCTCGAGCATCTCGTCGACTGCGTGCTGCAGTTCGAGGGCGACCGCTACCACGCGCACCGCGTGCTGCGTGCGACCAAGAACCGTTTCGGCTCGACCAACGAGCTCGGCGTCTTCGAGATGACGGGCGCAGGGCTTGTCGGCGTGCCCGATCCGTCCGAGGTCTTCGGGCGCGCGGCGGGAAGCGAGGTCGGCTCCGCCGTAGCGTGTGCGCTCGAAGGAACCCGCCCGATCCTGCTCGAGATCCAAGCGCTCGTCGCCCCGACGGATCTCGCGATGCCCAGGCGGGTCGCGACGGGTGTCGACCCGAAACGCCTGGCGATGATCGTCGCCGTGCTCGGGCGGCATGCGCGCGTGGCGCTCGGGACCGCCGATGTCTTCGTCAACGTCGCGGGCGGCGTGCGCATCGACGAGCCCGGCGCAGATCTCGCCGTCGCACTCGCGATCGCGTCCGCGGCGAAGGGCGTGCCGACGCACGGGGGCCTCGCCGCCTTCGGCGAGATTGGGCTCACCGGACGCCTGCGACCTGCCGGGCAGACCGAGCGCCGGCTCGAGGAGTGCGCCAAGCTCGGTATCACGACGGTGATCACGCCCGCCGAGACCGAGACGTTGCCGAAAGCCATCGCCGCGGCGCTTAGCTAGCTGTCCTGACCACGGAGGTGTGAGACCCGGCTGAGTGGTGGCCGTGCTCCGAGTGAGCTGTGTGGGCGGCGTCTGTTGTACCAGCGCAGGTATCCGCTGAGTGTGCGGGCGCGGTCGACGCTTGAGCGGTAGCTGCGGGCGTAGGCCCACTCGGCGAGCAGTGTCTGGATGAAACGCTCGGCCTTGCCGTTGGTTCGCGGCCGGTAGATGCGTGTGTAGCGGCGCTCGATCGCGAGCGTCTGTGTCGTTTCGGCCCAGGCGTGGGCGTGGTAGGCCTTTGCGTTGTCGCTCAGCACGCGCTCGATCGCGATGCCGTGGTCGGCGTACCAGGCGACTGCTCTGCGGAGGAAGCGGCTGCAGCTGTCTGCGTCGCGGCCGGGCAGGAGCTCGGCGTAGGCGAGCCGCGAGTGGTCGTCGATCGCGACGTGCAGGTGCTGCCAGCCGATCCTGCGGTTGCGCGGCGGGCGGCCGGCTTCGGCGCCGAGCACCCGCTTGCCCGGCTCCCAGAAGCGGCCGAGTTGCTTCGTGTCGATGTGCAACAGCTCCCCCGGCCGTTCGCGTTCGTACCGGCGCGCGCAACGAGCGGCAGCGGCTCCCGGTCGCGGCAGTCGCGAGCAACCATGCCGCCGCAGCACCTTGCCGATCGTCGAGGGCGGATGCGGCACAAGCCCAGCTAGCCGCACCGGACCATAGGCCGTCCGCCGACGGGCCTGCACGATCCGCTCCTCCGCCTCGGCCGGCAAACGCCGCGGCTGCCGCCACGGCGTCGAAGGCAGATCCCGCAACGACGCCCAACCACCGTGCTGGTAACGCCGCCAAAGCCGATACGCCGTCGCCCGACTACAGCCACCGCTCGCCGCCGCCAACCGCGGGCACACACCCCGCTCAATCGCCGCGACAACCTCACAACGCGACTCCCACGACAACCGCTTCCGTCGCGGACGCTCACCACCCTGCGCCATTCCGGGCCTCCTCACCGAGCTTGGGGTCTTCGACAACCCGCAAGCTCACGGGAGGCCCGGACGGATCAGATCCGTCTCAGAGGTCTGTGGTCATTACAGCTAGGCCAGGCGGCGCAGCTTTTCGGGATCCGCCACCAGGTCGATCTCGACGATCCGCCCGCCGGCGACGGTGAAACCGACCACCGCGAACGGCCCCCCTTCGGGGGCGACGACGACGCCGGCGGTTCCGTTGACGATCGCCGGCCGCGCGAAGGGCGCGAGGCGCGAGCCGCGTTCGAGGTCGTCGTGCTGTTCGCACTCGCACTCACCGCCGTCTCGATCCGCGTCTTCACGCGCACCGCGCTGAGGTGACGGCCAAGCTGCAACCATGTCGCGGTGCACGTCACGCTCACCCGCGTCAGCACGGGCGACCAGCCGATCTCGACCGCGACGATCGTCGGCGAGGAGATGCACCGCTGGTTGCGCGACCTCGAGGGCTTCGAGGGTTTCCTGATGCTCTCCCGCGAGGGCACCACGATCGGGCTCACGTTCTGGGCGAGCAGCGAGATCGCCGAGCGGTATCGCGCCTCCCGGGAAGAGTTCCGGAACCGGATGACCTCGGTCGTCGGCGTCCAGATCGAGGAGGTCGTCGACTACGAGCTCACCTTCGCCCAACTCGGGGCGCTGGTGGCCGGGCCTGAGCTAACGTAGACTCTATGAGAACATATGTTCGTGTCGGACGAGGCGACGATCCTCCATGCCGACGTGGACTCGTTCTACGCGTCCGTCGAGCAGCGGGACGACCCTGCCCTGCGCGGCCGCCCGGTGATCGTCGGATCGTCGGGGCCGGGGTCGTGCTCGCGGCCAGCTACGAGGCCAAGACCCACGGCGTCCGCACGGCGATGGGCGGCCGGGAGGCACGAAACCTCTGCCCTGACGCGATCGTTGTCCCGCCGCGGATGTCTGCGTACTCGGAGGCGAGCAAGGCGCTCTTTCGCGTCTTCGAGGACGCGACGCCGGTCGTCGAGGGGCTGTCGATCGACGAGGCGTTCCTCGACGTCCGCGGCATGAAGCGGCTGGCGGGGTTGCCGACGGAGATTGCCGTGCGGCTCCGGCGGGACGTTCGCGAGCGCGTGGGTCTGCCGATCTCGATCGGCGTGGCGCGGACGAAGTTCCTCGCAAAGGTGGCGAGCGGCGTCGCGAAGCCCGACGGATTGCTCGTTGTGCCACCCGAACGCGAGTTGACGTTCCTCCACAGGCTGCCGGTCGAGCGGCTCTGGGGTGTCGGCGCGATCACGGCGGACAAGCTGCACGACCGAGGCATCTCGACGGTCGGCGAGGTCGCCTGTCTCGATGAAGACGTGCTCGTGACCGCACTCGGTCGCGCACTCGGCCGCCAGCTGCACGCGCTCGCGCACAATCGCGATGCTCGGCCCGTCCGTGTCGGCCGCCGTCGCGGCTCGGTCGGCGCGCAGTGCGCGCTCGGCCGCTCGCGGAAATCGCGCGAGGAGGTCGACGCCGTCGTGATCGCGGCGTCGCGCACCGCGTCGGCCGGACGGTCGTGCTCCGGTTGCGCTTCGACGACTTCTCGCGTGCGACCCGGTCGTACACGTTGCCGCTGCCGACGGCGGACACACACGTGATCCTCACGACGGTGCGCTGGTTGTTCGCAAGCGCGCTGCCGCTGATCGAGCATCAGGGGCTCACGCTCGTCGGAGTCGCGGTCGCGAATCTCGAGGACAGCCGGACGCTCCAGCTGCCGCTGCCGTTCGATCTCCGCTCCGGCGGCGCGCTGGACGCTGCCGTCGACGAGATCCGGGTCCGCTTCGGATCGTCGGCGATCACCCGGGCGGTGCTGCTCGGGCGCGACTCAGGGCTGGTCGTGCCGCTGCTTCCCGACTGACTTCGTGCGACATTCCCGGTAATGGATCTGCTCGAGCGGTCGACCGAGCTGGCGGTGTTGGAGGAAGCCCTTCGGACCGTGCGCGCGTCCGGTCACGGTTCGGTCGTGCTCGTCGCCGGCGAAGCCGGAATCGGCAAGACGGCGCTTCTCAACGCCTTCTGCGGCGGCAGCCGCGGCGTGCCGGTTGTGCGCGGCGGCTGCGATCCGCTCTTCACCCCGCGCGCGCTCGGCCCGCTGCTCGAGGTTGCCGAGGAGATCGGCGGGGAGTTCGGGAGCATCGTCGCACGCGGGGCCGCGCCGGCCGAGGTCGTCCAGGCGCTGATGCACGACCTGCGGCGGCGGCGCCCGACCATCCTCGTGCTCGAGACCTCCACTGGGCGGTGCAGGTGGATCTGCCGCGGTCAGGTCAGAGCAGGCGCAGCTTGGTACGTCTCGGGCAGCGGCGTACCCGTCTCCGACGACTCGACCTCGACGATGTCGGCGCGCATGGGTCCGAGCAGCCCGAGCAGCTCGTCCTGTTCCGCTTTCGGGACCTCGAACCCGTCGAGCGTCGTCACCAAGTCCTCGACGAGAGCGTCGAACTCTCCGGCCGTCACTCCCATGCCATCGTGCGTTTCCCGCATGCCCCGACCGCTATAGGTACAAGGGCCGCCGGTCGCCTCACACACCTGGTCGACCAGCATCTTCTGGAGTCGCGGGATATCTGTGCGCGCGAACTTTCCGTTGATCCTGTTGTCGCCTGCGCAGCGGGCCGAGAAGGAATCCACCACTGCCGTGATCGCATCGAGACCGCCGAGTCGTTCATAGAGCGAGGCCATCGCTACCTCCCATGGTTGCCTCCCGGGATCCGATCCTACGACGTCCGTGGAGGTCAATCCAGCCGGGACGAGGCGCCTCGTCAGTTCGCGACGTCGCGGCGGCGGAAGACGATCCATGCCGCCGCCAGCGGCGGCGCTGCGTACAGAGCCGAGATCCAGACCGCGTGTCCGATCAGCCCCCAGTTGGTCGGCGTCTCGAAGGGGCCGTGCCAGGCGTGGAGCTGGGTGACGAGGATGTACGGACGGGCACCTTTGATCGCCGGAAGTGCCGCCAGCCCGGTGAGCGCGAGCGCGTAGAAGATCGTCCCGACGACGGCGGTCACACTCTGTCTCGTGACGACCGAGAGCAGCAGGCCGAAGCTGGCGATCGCGATCACCGGCACGGCGTAGACGGCGATCGCAGCGAACGTCAACCCGAGCGCCTGCACGGCGGAGATGCGTTGTCCGCTGACGTTCGCAAGCGGATGGAACCCCCAGGCGGCGACGCCGGCGACGATGCCCGCCGCCGCGAAGACGAGCAGCGCGACGACGACGTAGGAGAACAGCGCCAGGGCCTTGGCGGACCGAACGGACGAGGATCGTCTTCAGCGTGCCGCCGCCGTCCTCGTTGGCGACGATGTCCCCGCCCACGAGCGCGGCGACGATCGCCGGCCCGAAGTAGGCGATCTCCTTGAGCACGACCGGGGTGAGCGCCAGCCCGCTGTGACGAAGTCCGGCGCCCATCGGATCGGCATAGGGGCCGTCGTTCGGGGTCACCTTCGAGATCTCGATCGAGACGAGGAAGACGAGCTCCACGATTGCGGCGGCCGCGAGCCCGGCCCAGCTGCGCCTCTGCGCGACGAGCTTGCGCAGCTCCCAGTGGTAGGTGGCGAACACCGCGGCGAGGCTGTCGCCGAGGCCACCGGTGCGCTGCGCCGGATACGCCTGCGCGCTCATGCAGCCACGTCCTCGGCCGCACCCACATCCGGCTCCGTCAAGCGGAAGAAGAGCTCCTCCAGCGTCGTCTGCTCGCGCACGAGCTCGCGAATGCCGACACCGGCATCCGCCAACGCCCGCGTCAGCGCAACCGTCCCCTCGTTGCCGGCGAGCGTGAACACGAGCTCGTCGTGCTCGCGCCGCAGCCCGCGCACATCCGGCAGCGATCCGAGCGCGGCCGAAGCTCGGTCGAGGTCGCTTGCCCGCAGCCGGTAGCCGGGCGCAGTGGTTGGTGCCAGATCGGCGAGCTCGCCCTCGTGGACGATGCGCCCCTCGTTGATGACGGCAACACGGTTGCATACCTCCTGCACCTCTCCGAGCAGATGGCTCGAGAGCACGATCGTCATCCCCTCAGCGGCAAGTCGATGAAGGAGCGCACGCAGAAACCGAATCCCTGCAGGATCGACGCCGTTTGCCGGCTCGTCCAGGAGCAGCAGCCGCGGACTGCGGATCAGGCATGACGCGATCCCGAGCC
>VAXY01000145.1:11942-26251 GCA_005885085.1 Actinomycetota bacterium
CTCACCCGGTCGCCCGCGCGCTCGGCAAGCTCGACGAGCTCCAGCACTCTGTCGATCTCTCCTCGCCCGGCGCCGCCGCGATCGAGCGCGGCCAGCAGCTCGAGGTTGGCGCGGCCGGACAAGTACGAGTAGAGCCGCGGCTCCTCGATGATCCCGGCGACCCCGGCGAGCGCAGCGACCGGATCGCGCGCCGGGTCACGACCGAACAGCCGCACCGAGCCCGCGTCGCGCCCGATCAAACCGAGGAGCATGCGGAGCGTCGTCGTCTTCCCGGCGCCGTTCGGGCCGAGGAAGCCGTAGACGTCGCCGCTCGCGACGTTCAGATCGACACCGTCGACAACCCGCATGTCGCCGTAGCGCTTGACCAGCCCGCGCGCCTCCACCGGACGGGCCCCGCCCACCTCGACCTCAGGTCTCGAGTTCACGACCGTGGCAATGCCCGGATCGAGGCGCTCGCTCACTTCAGAACGGTTATGTCTGTGTTACGTCGTGAGGGAGCGCCGCTAGTTTCCCCAGAGCGGCCGGACCTCGATCGTCCCCATCTGGGCGACAGGGTGGCCGGCCGCAATCTCGACGGCCTCCTCCAGGCTGCCGCACTCGATCAAGTCGAACCCGCCGATCGCCTCCTTGGTCGCGAGAAACGGACCGTCGGTGACGATTGTCTTCGCGTCGCGGACCCGGACGGAGCGGGCACGGCGCGGCGGAGACAACTGGTCGCCCGTGACCCACGCGCCGCGCGCCTGGAGGTCGTCGAGCCAGGGAAAGGTCTCCTCGTCCGGGGTGTCGTTCGGGTCAGGCTCCGTCTGGGCGTTCATCTTCTCGGCGTCCCAACAGACCAGCATCAGGTACTTCATGTCGCTCCCTTCTCGTCGTTCGGTCTCCAGCTTTTGCCGAGCTAAGACGAACGCGTCGGACCGCGCAGGACACTTGGGCACGATCGTTGCCGAGATCGGCCTGGAGTTGAAGGATCCGTAAACCGGTTGTTAACCTGGCACCCGATCGCGTGGCGCGACGAGCGCCGACGGGCGATAGTCAGGGTCCTCATGCGCCGGCTGCCGAGCGGGACCGTCACACTGGTGTTCACCGACATCGCCGGTTCGACACGCCTGCTCGAGCAGCTCGGCGAGCACTACGCGGACGCGCTGGCGGAGCACCGGCGCCTACTGCGAGCAACGTTCGAGGGCCATGGCGGTGTCGAGGTCGACACGCAGGGCGACGCCTTCTTCGTCGCCTTTGAGAAGGCGTCCGACGCCCTCGCGGCCGCAGTCGATGCGCAGATTGCGCTCGCGGTCCAGGGCCCGATCCGTGCTCGCATCGGAATCCACACCGGCGAGCCGGCCCTGACCGACGAGGGTTACGTCGGCATCGACGTCCACCGTGCTGCACGAATCGCAGCTGCGGGCCACGGTGCGCAGATCCTTCTCTCGCAGTCGACGCGACAGCTCGTCGATCACGGAGCTCTCCGCGACCTCGGCGAACACCGGCTCAAGGATGTCGGTTTGCTCCGCATCTACCAGGTCGGCGACGAGACGTTCGCTCCGCTCAAGACGCTCAGCCAGATGAACCTTCCCCTCCCGCCGACACCGCTTGTGGGCCGCAAGCGTGAGCTCGCCGACCTCCTGCGCCTGCTCCGAGCCGAGCGCACGCGCCTCGTCACGATCGTCGGACCGGGCGGGATCGGCAAGACGCGCCTCGCGCTCGAGACTGGAGCCGAGCTCGTGACGGCGTTCGAAGACGGGGCGTCGTTTGTCGATCTCTCGGCTGTCCGTGATCCGGAACTCGTCCAGCCGACGATTGCAGGCGCGCTCGGGATCGGCGGCGAGCTCGTCGATCACCTCCGGGAACGTGAGCTCCTGCTCGTGCTCGACAACCTCGAGCAAGTCGTGGACGTCGCCCCGGACATCGCCCGGCTGCTCGACGCGTGCACGCGTTTGGCGGTCCTCGCCACGAGCCGAGAGCCGCTGCGCCTGCGGGCGGAGCTCGAATATCCGATCCGACCGTTGGCCGAAGCCCCTGCGGCCGAGCTCTTCCGCCAGCGGGCGCGGGCGATCGAGCCCGAATTCGACGCCGACTACCAGCGGCTCGCGGCGTTGTGCGACCGACTCGACCGGATTCCGCTTGCGATCGAGCTCGCGGCCGCTCGGGTGAAGATCCTCTCCACCGACGAGTTGCTCTCCCGCCTGGATCGGCGGCTTCCGTTGCTGACCGGCGGAGCCCGCGACGCGCCCGAGCGCCAGCGCACGCTCCGCGCGACGATCGAATGGAGCTACGAGTTGCTCGAGGAGGACGAACGGAGGCTCTTCGCGCAACTCGCAGTGTTCGTGGGCGGCTGGACGGTCGCGGGGGCCGAGGAGGTCTGCGAGGCGCGCCTGGACACTCTTCAATCGCTCGTCGACAAGAACCTCGCACGCCCGGAGAACGGTCGCTTCCGGATGCTGGAGACGATCCTCGAGTACGCACTGGAGCGGTTCGAGGAGTCGGACGAGGCCGAGCAGTTGCGTTCTCGGCACGCAGAGCACTTCTTCGCCCTCGCCCTCCGCGCGGAGCCGGAAGTGACCGGAGCCGAGCAACACCTCTGGCTCGATCGGTTGGCGGCCGACTACGAGAACCTGCGCGCGACCTTCGAGTGGTACGCGGCAACTCCCGGCGGTGCTGCCAAAGGCCTGCGCCTCGCGAGCGCGCTCGTTCTCTTCTGGTTCAACCGCAGTCTCTTTCGAGACGGCCTCCACTGGCTCGAGCGCATGCTGGCGGAGGCCGAGGATGACGCGACGGTCGCGCGTGCGGGCGCACTCTGGGGAGCCGGCCTCCTCTGGGCGCTCGTCGGGGACGAAGAGCGCGCCGCGCCACGGCTCGAGCAGGGCCTGGCGCTCGCCCACCGCCTTGGCGACGACACCAACATCGCCCGCTCGCTCGAGGTTCTCGGCCTGCTCGCCTTCTTCGAGAACGACGTCCGCCGCGCCCGCGATCTCCTGGAGGAGGGCGCCGAGGTGGCCCGCAGGGCCGGCGACCACTGGGGTCTCGCCGACGCGCTGGGGACGCTCGGCTCGATCTACCCGCTCCAGGGAGAGTTCGACCGCGCTGACACCGTCGGCACGGAGGCCCGCGCCATCGGCCGCAAGTACGGCGATCGCCAGGGCATCCGCATGGCGAACTTCGGGCTCGCATTGACGGCAGCGAGGCGCGGCCGGCTCTCAGCGGCTCGATCGCTGAGCGAGGAAGGGCTCGCGATCTGCCGCGAGATCGGCGACCTTTGGTTCGTCTCCTACTTCCTCTGGATCCTCGCCACCACCGCGGTGGAATCGGGCGACTATGAGGCAGCACGAGCACACGCGGACGAGAGCCTGAAGATCGCCCGCGAACTGGAAGGACCGCTGCTCGTCGTCTGCGCGCTGGACGCGAAGGCGGCCGTCGCGCGCGTCGAGGGCGACGATGAGGCCGCGCAGGGTCACCTCGCCGAGGCGGCGGAGATCGGCGGCAGCCAGATCGTTCCACACTCGTACCTCGCCTCCGTGCTCCGCGGCCTCGGCGAGCTTGCGGCGGCACGCGGCGATCTGACCGAGGCGGAGGCCTGCTTCGAGACGTCGCTCGCGCGCGCACGCGGGGTCGACGATCCCTGGGCGGCCGCCCGCGCCATCGCCTCGCAGGCGACGCTGGCCGATGCTCGGAACGAGAGGCAGCTTGCCCGTGCGCTCGCTCGTGACGCGCTCGCGCTCCAGCGGCAGATCGGGGACCAGCTCGGCGCGGTCGAATCCCTTGAACGGCTGGCGTCGATCGCGATCCACGACGACGAGATGGAGGATGGTGCACGGCTTCTCGGCGCGACAAGTGCGCTGCGCGAACGGCTTGGCGCGCCGCTCCCGTCCTGGCAGCGCCGCGGCCTGCAGGAAGTCGAGGACCTGGCACGCCACGCCCTCGGCGAGGCTCGCTACGAGGCGAGCGCCCGCCAGGGGAGCGAGCTGTCGGTGGAACACGCAGCCCGCGAGTACTTCGGATCAGCCAGCCGTTCCGAGTAGCTCAAGTCTGGGCGGCATAGAGCTGCTCGATCTCGCCGGCAAAGTGCTGCTCGCAGATGCGCCGCTTGAGTTTGAGTGTCGGGGTGATCTCGCCCTCCTTCTCGCTGAAGTCTCGAGGCAGGATGGCGAAACGCTTGATCTGCTCCGGCCGTGCGAGTTCAACGTTCACCTCGTCGATGATCCGCTGGACGTCGCCCCGGAGCTCGTTGCTCACCGCAATGCGCGTCACATCACCGTCCAGTCCTTGCCCGCGCGCCCAGCTGGCGATCTCCTCCGCGTCCAGCGTTACGAGCGCAACGATGTACGGCCGGCGGTCCCCGATGATGAGCGCGTGTGAGATCAGCTTCGATCGTCGCTGAAGGTCGTTCTCGATGTTCTGCGGCGCGATCTTCTTGCCGCCAGCAGTTGCGATCAGGTCTTTCTTCCGATCCGTGATGCGCAGGAAGCCCTCCGGATCGAGCTCACCGATGTCGCCTGTGCGGAAGCGGCCGTCTTCGGTGAACACCTCTCGTGTCGCTTCCTCGTTGTTCAGATAGCTGGAGAAGACGTGCGGGCCACCGACGAGGATCTCGCCGTCTTCGTCGAAGGAGATTTCGCATCCGGGTAGCGGCGGCCCGACGGTGCCGAAGCGAAAGCGGTCGAGCCGGTTGATCGCGCAGCTCGTGCACTCAGTCAGGCCGTACCCCTCCAGGATCGTGACGTCGAGCGCGTGGAAGAACTCGAGGATCTCGCGTGCGATCGGAGCACCACCTGAGACGGCAAACCGGAGGCGGCCGCCGAGCTTTGCCTTCACCTTCGAGAAGACGATCCGGTCCGCAACCCATTCCTGCAGCGCGAGCAGCGGCGGCAGGCTTCGCTGCTCCTGCCGAAACCCGCTCGTGCGTGTCCCGACGGCGAGCGCCCACTGCACGATGCGCCGCTTGACTCCCGTCGCCGCCTCCAGCTCCGCGCGCACGGCCGCGTGAACCTTCTCGTAGACGCGCGGAACGGCAGGGAAGAAGTCCGGCCGCACCTGCTCGAGCGCGCGACCCAGGTCGCCGACGACGGGACAGGCGTGAAACCGGTCCGCGCAGCGGCGAAATGGACAAGCCGGCCGAAGCCGTGCGCAAGCGGGAGAAACAACACGACCCGATCACCCGGTCTCATCAGGTCAACGCCGCCGATCATGTCGGTCATGGCGACGAAGTTGCGATTGGTCAGCACGCAGCCCTTCGGCGGACCCGTCGTGCCGGAGGTGTAGATGCAGGTGAGAACATCATCCTCGCGGACCAGCGAGGCCGCCTCAGCGACGGCGTTCGGGAACCTGTAGCGATGGGTGCGACCTCGCTCCGCCAGATCGTCGAGATCGTCGAAGCCCACGACGTGCTCGAGGTTCGGTAGCTGTTCGATCTTGTCGCGCTGTGCGTCGTCCTCGACTGCGATCGCACGCACTTCGGCGTCGGCAAGGATGTACGCGCACTCCTTCTCCGAGCTGGTCGGGTAGATCGGAACGACGACCGCACCCAGCGAACAGAGCGCGAAGTCCAGCAGCGCCCACTCGATCCGCGTCGATCCGAGGATCGCGACGCGGTCGCCTCTCGTGATTCCAAGATCGAGCAATCCGTGTGCGAGCTCGTCCACACGGCTGCCGGCTTCGGCCCAAGACACTTCGCGCCACGAATCACGGCCGTCCACCAGGTACGCCGGCACGGTGCGCCCGGCCGTAACTGCTCGCTGCCACAGCGCCGCGACCGTCCGGGGATCGTCGCTGCTCATGCTCGCGCCGGACCCACGCGCGCTCGTGCTTCCCGTCGCGCCTGCCGCTCGGCTGACAAGACGACCTCTTCTTCGATCGCCTCGAGTTGCCGGTCGGAGACGTCGCCATGGCCGAACGCAACCCGCAGCAGCTCCGGCGCATCGACGCGGTAATCGTGCGCGTAGTTCTGGAACAGAGTCGAGCCACCGGTGCCGTTCTTGACGTCGAACAGCATCTGTACATACGTGATCCCTGGAATCCAACGCATCTTCGACGGTACGCGCGGGTGCCGCTGGCCCGGCTCGAGCCACTCCGGCCGCTCCCACAGCAGCCGCGTCCCGCTGAAGAGACCGATCGGATCCTCCGGATGCGTCAGCAGCACATACCTCAGCTGCTCCTGCGCTTCACGCGGAAGCGCCCGCAGCTCGTCGGCGCTGTCGAATACACCGATCCCGTCCGGCAACAGGACGCCGCTGTCCCGAATGCGGCGCAACTTGACCCGCGCTGGATACGGCACGCCCACCAGCGCGCCACGGCCGATGTGCAGACGCGTCAGCGTCTCCGGGCCGCCCTCCGCGAGGGCTTCCGCGACCACCCACGCGCCGAGACTCTCGCCGTACACGGCAAGCTCAGGTCGACGATCCAGCTGCAGGCCGTCGATCGCCTCGACGAGCGTCTCCAGCATCCGCTGCCACGTCTCCCGTGCACGGCTGAGATCCTTGAATGCGCGCAGGGCACGCTTGTTTCCGTACTGAACGACGACCGACGCGACATCACCGCGGCTCAACAGCTCCTCCGCCTCGACCGCGACCGGGTTCACGAAGCCCGCCCCCGTCGGGCAATAGAAGACGATCCGCGGTCGCTCGAACGCGCCCAGGCGCTCGAGCTCCTCCACCGCCAACCGGGCGCGCTCGGCCGGCTCGGTCGCGCAGTCGAGCCCGGCGTAGACGCGGATCGGGTCGATTGCCTCCTCCTCCATCACCTCGGCAATCCGCGGCGCCGGCACGGCATTGGCAAGAAACTTCCGGCCTTCGCGGTCGAGCGAATCCACCGGTAGACGACTCCCGAGGCCCCCGGACACGCTGCCGAGATAGTCGTAGCGAATCGAGGCTTTCATCAGATCACGGGGTTCGGCGAGCGCGCGGCGCAGCGCGCTGATCGCCGAGGCCGCCGCAATTGCGGTCGCACCCGCCCGGCGCACCAGCGTGCTGCGCTGCTGCCGCGGCAGCAGCTCATAGACCGCCAGCGCCACCTCGCCGCCCGTGATCGAGGTGAGTGTCACCTCCGAAGCGGTCGCCACAGCCGACTGGACAACCGTTCGTCTTCGTCTCGACCAGGCAAGGCCGCCCGCGGCAAGAGTCGTCAAGATCGCGAGCGCACGACCGCGCCCGCCCGCCGGCCGTCGCACCACCGCGATTGCTCCCTCCGCAGCTAGTCCGGCCGCCGCGCCGAGCAAGCCGCCCCCGGTCGTGATCAGCGTCTGATCCTGCCGCGAGCGGGGAACGAGGGACGGCATCCGCGAAAGAAACGCGGCGACCGCGGCAAGGACGAGTCCACGTTCGAGCGGTCGCGCGCCGGTCTCGGCCCGCCGATGCACCGGCGAGAGCCACCCCGGAATCACAATCGCCCTCCGGCCACGACCCTATTCCTACTCCCCTCGTCGCAGGAAATCGAGCAGCCGAATACGAGCCGTCAGGTATCGCGGCGTGTAAGCGAGACCGCTGCGATTGCGAGCGTCAGCGCGCAATAGCCGAGGAAGAGCAGGCCGCCGGGCAAGGGTGCGAGGCTATGCGCGCCGTGTGTGAGCGAGAAGATCTGGCGGCCGGCTTCACTCGGGAGATACCGGCTGATCGCGTCGTTCCAGCTCGTCGGAAGGATGTTCAGGAGTGGCGGAATGACGAAGAAGATGGCTGCGAAAGTCGCGATTCCTCCGGCGGTGTTGCGGACGATCGCTCCAATTCCCAACGCGAAAACGCCGACGAGCAACAAGTAGATTGCTCCGCCGATCACCGATCGAGCGACTCCCGGATGCGAGAACGAGATCTGCAGGAGGTGATGCCTGGAGAGAATCGCTTGGCTCGCGAAGAACGCGATCAGCACGGGTGGCAACATGAGGAGTAACGAGACGACTCCGAAAACTGCGGTCTTGGCCCACAGGACGGGAAGCCTCTTCGGGACCGCGGTGAAGCTGGCTCGGATCATCCCGGTCGAGTACTCGCCGGTGATCACGAGCACACCGAGCACCGCGATCGCGAGCTGCGACACGTTCACACCCGCGAGCGCGATGTCGAGCGGGTGGCGGTCGGCCCGTTCGTGAGCGCTCATCGATCCCCAATGGGAGAACAGGACCGGGAACGCAATTGTCAACAGCACCCCGGCAAGCAGCGACCACCTGGTCGAGCGCAGCGAGTGCAGCTTCGTCCACTCCGAGCGGACGACCCGCCACTGTGTGACGCGGCCGGTGTGCGCCGCCCGCGGCAGCCGCTGGATGCTCGCCAGCGTGCTCACGCCATGGCCTCCTCGGGCTCGAGCTCGGCAGCCCTGAACTCGATGTCCTCCCGCGTCAGATCCATGAACGCCTCTTCGAGCGATGCCTGCTGCGGAGTCAACTCGTGCAGCGCGAATCCGTTCGCCGCGGCGACATCCCCAATCTGCACCGCGGTCAGACCGCGAACCTCGACATACCCCGGTTCGAGAGCCTCGACGTCGACGCCCGGAGCGACGAGCAGCCGCTGCAGTTCTGCCGCCTGCGGCGAGCGAACGCGTACGACGTTTCCAGAAGCCGCGCTCAGAAACTCCGAGGTGCTGGTATCCGCGATCTTCTTGCCGCGCCCGATCACGATCAGGTGGTCGGCAGTCAGCGACATCTCGCTCATCAGGTGCGAGGAGACGAAAACGGTACGGCCTTCCGCCGCCAACCCCTTCAACAGCGAGCGCATCCAGTGGATCCCCTCCGGATCGAGGCCGTTCACGGGCTCGTCGAGCATCACGGTCGACGGGTCACCGAGCAGGGCCGCGGCGATCCCGAGCCGCTGCCCCATCCCGAGCGAGAACTTCCCTGCCCGCTTCTTCGCAACCTCGCGTAGACCAACGAGATCGATCAACTCCTCGACGCGCGCCCGAGGAATGCCGTGCGTCCGCGCCAACGCGAGCAAGTGGTTGTACGCAGACCGACCGGTGTGAACCGATCGCGCCTCGAGCAACGCGCCAACCTCGTGCAACGGTGCCGCATGATCCCGGTAGCGGCCGTCTGCGCGTCCAGCTCGAGAATCAACCTCATCGTCGTCGACTTACCCGACCCGTTCGGCCCAAGGAAGCCTGTCACGACCCCCGGGCGAACCGAAAACGTCAGCCCGTCGACTGCACGTTTGTCACCGTAATCCTTCGTCAGGCCGCGTGCCTCGATCACAAGACCACATTTAACCGACGTTCTCTGAGAATTCTCTGAGAGATCAGAGAGAACAACGTGCTCTTAACATTGAGGCGCGATTACTGGCAAGGCAACGGAAACGCGATGCCGTGCCGAAGTTCGCGGAGGTTCGTCGACGATTGCATTCGCTGTCGAGGTCCCTGCTGAACCAGTAGCTGCGGCCTCCGGCGCGTAGCGTTCGGCTCACGATGCGTCGTCTATGCCGGAAAGACCCGCTCCATCGCGGTCGCGCAGCACCGGCTAACGAACACGCGCACGAGGTTCCGCTTGTATTCGACGGAGCCGTTGAGGTCGGCGAACGGTGACACCGCGTCCGCGGCGATCTCGCCGGCGGTCTCGAGCCGCTCGGCGTCGGATCGGGGCGAGAGACCAACGAGCGCACTCTCGGCGTCAAGCACGCGCGCGGGGATCGCCGAAACGGAGCCGACCGCGATCCGTGCCTCCGCGACCCGACTGTCTTCGGCACGCATGAAGCACGACACAGTCAGGGCCGGCCGTTCGTGCATCGAGAACTTCTCGTGTGCGAGCGCGGTCCCCGCAGGAAGCGCCGGGATGCGAATCTCCGTGAGCAACTCCTTTGGCTCGAGTGCGGTCTCGTACGGGCCGCGTACGAACTCGCCGATCGAGATCGTCCGCTCGGCGGAGCCGCGCCGGCACACGAGCTCGGCGCCGGAGGCCAGAAGAAACGTGGCCGGATCCGAATGTGGATCCGAGAAGCAGAGGTTGCCGCCGAGCGTGCCCACGCTGCGAACGCGAACGTTCGCCACGCGGCGTTCCATCTCGGCGAGTGGAGGGACGAGCCGGCGGACGAGCGGCGAGCACTCCAGCTGGTGGTGTGTCACGGCCGCACCGACGCGCAGCTCACCCTCACGCTCCTCGAGCACGTGGAGCTCTGGAATTCCCTTCAGGTCGACGAGATTGGGATAGCTGGCGAGGCCGAGCTTCATCACCAGCAGCAGCTCGGTGCCGCCGCAGTAGAGAGCCGCATCGTCGCCGTATCGCGCCAGCAGCTCCTCGGCCTCGGGCACCGAACGCGGTCGGTGCAGTGCAAACGGAGGCAGTGTCATGCGACGGGCGCCGCCTCCCGCGCGAGGACCTCGAGCGCGGCTTCCACCCCGGCGCCGATCTCCGCCTGCACACCGAGGTCGGTGAGCGCACGTCCGAGGGCGGCCACCCCGACGACTGGGTGCAGCCCCCGCGCGGTCGGCCCCATGTGCCCGATGCGAACAAGGTTGCCCGCGCCCTGGCCGCCCGAGATCATCACGCCGTAACGCTCCCGGACGTGCGAGCGCACCTGGACGTCTGTCAGTCCGTCGGGAACCGTGACAGCGGTGACGCACGCGGCCGTGATCTCCTCCGTCCGCGGCCACAGCTCGAGTCCCATTGCGCGGATGCCAGCGCGGCAGGCGCGGGCGGAGAGCTCGTGCCGCTCGATCGAAGATTCGAGCCCCTCCTCGAGGAGCTGGTCGCAGGCCGCCTCGACCCCGTGCACGTCCGAGACCGACGGCGTGAACGGAAACGTGCCGCCCTCGAGCCACTGCTCTTTCCAGTCGAGCAACGACAGGAACGACGCGCGCGGGGCGGCCGGATTCGCGCCGATGCGTGCCCATGCGCCTTCGCTCACGCTCATCAGCGACATTCCGGGTGGCCCGCCGAGGCACTTCTGGGGCCCGGCGACGCAGACGTCGAGTTGCCACTCGTCGGCCTTGAACGGGATGCCTCCGACCGAGGAGACGCAGTCGACCAGCGTCAGGGCGCCATGGGCCCTCGCGATCGGTCCGATCTCGGCGACAGGATTCAGCGTCCCCGAGGGCGTCTCGGAATGGACGACGGCGACGACCTCGATCTCCGGGTGGCTTCTGAGGAACCGTTCGACCTCGGTCGCGCCGACCGCGTCGTTGTATGCCACTTCGATCTCGTGGAGGTCGGCACCGAAATCGCTGAGCCAGTACCCCATGCCCTTGCCGAAGACGCCAGAGACGAGGTTCAGCACGGGCGTCCCCGGCCTCACGAGCGCGCGCGCAGCCGCCTCGAGTCCGAGCACGGCCTCGCCCTGCATAAGGACGACGTCCGCCGACGTCTGGAGAACCCGTGCGACCTTCCGCTCGGTTCGACGGAAGCATTCGAGAAACGCGGGGTCGTAGTGGTAGGTGATCGGCGAGCCGAGGGCGGCGAGTGTGCGCGCCGATGCGGTCACCGGCCCGGCGCTCAGCGTGAAGTCAGGGTCGTTCATCGTTCTCCCTTCCGTCCGATCCGGCGGAGCCGTGCGGCGACGGCGCGCAGGAGCAGTTTGATTCCGGAGATGCGTGCGGCCGCCGCCGGGGCTTCGGCGCCGTCCCCCCGCCCCGCGAAAAGCTCCTCGAGGCAGGACGCCATGTCGGCAACCACTCGCCGCGCAACCTCATCCACGATCCCGCGACCCATCCGGGCCGCTCTGCCCGCGAGCTCCAGCTCCGTCAGGACGTCGACGCGCGAACCCTCGCCGTTCGGCGTCACCCGCATCGTCATCGACGCCTCGAGCGATCCGGCCGCACCGGTTTCCCTCGCCTTCGCGCGCAGAACTGCGCGCCTCCCCGCGTCGTCGCGCTCCGAGACCCACAGCGAGCCGTCGTAAACGAGGCGCATCGGCCCAAGCCGTACCGTCACCCTGGCCGGGTGCGAACCGTCCTCCGCTGCGGGACCGAGCTCCCCGCCCGGAACGCAGGGGGCGACCTGCTCGAGGTCGAGGAGAAACCGATACGCGTCCTGGGGCGGCAGCGGGATCGCGAAGTCCGTCGAGATCTTCATCGCGCACCACGAACGTATGGGAGCGCCAGCGCCGGCGGAAGATATGAGCGGCGTGCGAAAGCAACCAGGGCGACGATGATCGCTATGAAAGGAAGCATGTTGACGAGGTCCGTCGAGATGTTGATGCCGGCGAGCTGGAGCGCGGTCGCCACCGACAGGGAGATTCCGAAGAGGAACGAGCCAAGCACGACCCACAGCGGCTTGCCACGCGCGAGCATCGCGATCACGATCGCCATGAAGCCCTGGCCCTGTGTCATGAACGGCGTGAACGTGCCGGCGCCGACGGTCGAGAGATACGCGCCGCCGAGTCCGGCGAGCGCACCCGTGCAGAGCGCCGCGTAGCTACGGGTCGCGACCACGCTGACCCCCGCCGCATCGAGCGCTTCCGGCCGCTCCCCGGCTGCGCGCAGGTTGAGCCCCGCGTTGGTCCGGCGAAAGATCCAGGAGACCGCCGCGACTCCCGCGAAGCCGAGGTACACGATCAGAGGCTGATCGAAGACGCTCTTGCCCACCATCGGGATGCCGGAAAGGCCCGGGATCGCGATCGTCGGCGGCGAGCCGAGGCGCGGGTAGGTTCCCCCGAACTGAGAGTCCTGTAAGACGCTGGTGATCCCCTCGCCGGCGAGCGTGATTGCGATTCCGACGACGATCTGGTCGAGGCCGAGCCGGACGCAGAGAACGACCATGACGAGCGAGGTAGCCGCGCCGCCGCCGATGCCGGCCGCGAAGCCGGCCCAGAAGGAATGGCCGTAGTAGGCGCCGATGAACCCGACGTAGGCACCCACGAGCATCATCCCCTCGAGACCGATGTTCAACACGCCCGCGCGTTCCGAGATCGTCTCGCCTACTGCCGTGAACATGAGCGGCACACCTGCGAGCAGCCCGCCGGAGATGAGCGCCGTCATGAACGTACGGGTGAGGAGCTCGCTCATTCGCTCGTCTTTCGCCGGCGCCTCGAGTAGCGCAACGCCTGTTCGAGGCCGGGCGTGAGGTAGCTCGTACCGAGCGCGCGGCGGCGCCCGAGGTACTCGATCACCGTCATGAAGAGCAAGATCAGCGCGACGAGCACGAGCAGGAAGTCGGTCGGGAGGCTCGCCTGCTGCGTCGCAAGATCACCGCCGGTCGAGAGGACGGCATAGAAGATCACGAACGGGATCAGGGCCAGCGCGTTCAGCCGCGCCAGGAACACGAACGGGATGACGGTGTCGCCGTACGCCGGGTTCCAGTTCGCCCGGACGTAGCCCCACGTCCCGAGGATGTCGGCGGCGGCGGCCATTCCGATCAGCAGGCCGCTGACGAGGAAGCTCATCAGGATCAGCCGCGGCACGTTCAGGCCGACGTGCCGGGCGGCGCGCGGATTCGCTCCGAGGATTTGGAGGCGAAGGCCGAATGACGTGCGCGTCAGGACGAAGTGAACGATCACCGCCGCGGCGAGTGCCAACAGGACGCCGACATGAATGCGCGTGCCGGGAATTGCCGGCAGCATCTTGTCCAGCGGGAGCACCCGCGTTTGCGGGATATTGACGGTCGGGTCCTGGAACGGCCCCTTGATCAGGATGTTCGCCACGCCGACACCGATGAAGGACATCATCAGCGTCGTGATGATCTCGTTCGTCTCGTAGCGGGCCTTCAGAAGCGCGGGGACGAGCGTCCATACCGCGCCCGCCGCTCCCGCGAGGAGTGTGAGCGTGACCAGCGCGAACCAGCGAGGCTCGCTCCCGACAAGGCGGGGTCCGAACCCCGAGATGAGGGCCGCGCCGAGAAGGAACTGGCCGTTGTAGCCGAGGTTCCAGATGTTCGCGCGGAACACGACCACGAGGCCGACCGCAATCAGCAGGAGCGGTGCGGCCCGTACCGCGCTGTCCTGCCAGGCGGTCAGCTCGATCCCGCCCTTCCAGATGTTCGAGTAGAACGTGATCGGATCGCGCCCGAGCGCAAGGAGAAGGATCGCGCCGGCCCCCAGGGCGAGGAGCACGGGCACGATCGATCGAATCACCACGTCGAGCACGTCGACCACGAGCCGCCGTGACGGCGCCGCCCGCTCGACCGGCGTCCGTGTCTCCGGCGAGAGGGCGGTGTTGGTCGTGACGCCGGTCATGCCGCCACGACGTCCCCGGCTCCGATCATCAGCTCGCCGACGCGCTCACCCGCGTTCGGGCCGTTCTCGACCTCGCCGATCAGCCGTCCTCGGGACAGCACGAGAATCCGCCCGCAGAGATCGAGCAGCTCGTCGAGATCGGTCGAGATTACGAGCGCGGCACCGCCTCCGCGGGCCAGGCCGCGGATCATGTCTCGCACGGTCGTCGTCGTCCGCAGGTCGAGCCCGTAGGTCGGCTTATGGAAG
>VAXY01000142.1 GCA_005885085.1 Actinomycetota bacterium
CCGAACCCAACGTTCTCCCGCACGGACATGTGCGGGAACAGGGCGTACGACTGGAACACCGTGTTCACCGGCCGCTTGTGCGGCGGAAGGTTGTCGATTCGGCGGCCGCGCAGCCAGATGGTTCCCTGCGTCGGTCCGACGAAGCCGCCGATCAGGTTCAGCGTCGTCGTCTTGCCGCAGCCGGACGGGCCGAGCAGGCAGAAGAACTCGCCGTCGCGGATGTCGAGGTCGAAGGCCTTCAGCGCGACGTTGTCGCCGTACCGCTTCGTGACTCCGCGCAGCTCGATCCCGGCGCTCCCCGGCCCCGCATCGGATGGGCGTGAGGCCGGTGTTGCAGTCACGGCCATCGGGTGGCGCGACAGTACCAATATGCGGACTGGCTGTCTAGGATGTGGAATCCCGCGACGGAGGGGACGTGGCGCAACCCGAGGTCCTCAGCTCGAACAAGGCGATCATCCGGGACAATCCTGTCCGTTCGCTCGCCAAAGCGGTCCTGCTGCTAGAGACGCTCGCCGACGAACGCGAGGCGACGCCGCGTCAACTGTCCGAGCGCGTGCACGAGCCGCGGACGACCGTCTACCGCCTGTTGACCGGACTGCAGGCGCTCGACATGGTCGAGGCAGGCTCTCGTCCGGGCACGTACCGGCTCGGTTGGCGGCTGCTTCGGCTCGGCAGCGCGGTGATCGCGCGGCTCGACGAGCGGCAGGCCGCACTGCCTGTGATGGAGCGCATTCACGAACGCACGGGCGAGACCGTCTTCCTGTGCGTGCAGCGCGGTGACGACGCGGTGTGCATCGAGCGTCTCGACGGACTGCGGGTGCAGTCGCTCATGCTGCGTCTCGGCGGTTCGCTCCCGCTGCACGTCGGCGCGGGGCCGCGTGCGCTCCTCGCCTGGGGGCCTCGGGCCGAGTGGGAAGCGTACGTCGCGCGCGTGCAGCTGGAGGCGATCACGGACAAGACTCCCGTCACACGAGAGGCGCTGTTCGCCGAGCTCGAACGCTCTGTGGAGCAGGGCTATGCGGTCAGCGACGAGGACGTCACGCCGGGGATTGCGTCACTCGGCGCACCGATCTTCGACTACACGGGCTGCGTCCGCGCGGCGATCTCGGTCGGCGGCATGCGTCAATTCGTGCTCGAGGAGATCCGCGACGAGGCGGTCGAGCTGATCACGACGGGCGCGCGGGAGATCTCGATCGCGCTCGGCTACGACAACGGCGCTTAGGGACGGCCGCCCAGGCAAAGCCTGGCCGGCCTCTATGCGGCGCCGCCGAGTCGGCGCCTAGGCAGGCTCTTCGACCGTGACCCATCGCCGCTGGGCTGCGGCGCGCTCCATTGCGTCGCAGACGAGCTGGACTCGTGCGCCTTGTGCCAGATCCGGTTGCCAGGGCCCGTCCGGCCAGCGCTCCAGATGGTCCGCCGCCTGGTTCACGAAGGTCGTGCCGTAACCGATGCCCTGTCCGATCGGCCACCAATCGGCGGCGTACGGATGCGTCGGGTGCTCCGCGCGGATACGACGAAGACCGTAGAGGGTGGCGTCGTCATGCGCGTCGCCGTACCACAGCTCGTTCAAGCTCGGATAGTCGAAGCGCAGCGTCCCGGCGGTTCCGTTCACCTCGACGAAGAAGTCGCATGGGCGACGGGCGCACACGCGCGCCAGCTCGAACACGCCGCGCGCCCCGCCTGCGAAGCGGGCCAGCACCGACGAGGCCTCGTCCACATCGACGGTGCGACGGCTTCGCTCGCGCGTAAACGTCTCCGACTGCGCCGCGACCTCCGCGATTTCTCCGACCATCCACAGTGCGAGATCGATCAGGTGGGCTCCGAGATCGGCGATCGACGACGCACCCATCGCCCGCTCGAAGCGCCAGTCGAACGGAATCTCCGGATCCAGGAACTCGTCGGAGAGCCAGACCGCGCGCCAGAGGAGCACCTCCCCGACGTGTCCTTCGTCGACGAGCTGCTTCATCAGGGCGAGTGCGGGCAACCGACGGTAGTTGAAGCCGATCGCGTTTGGAGTGCCTGCGTCGGCCGCCGCTTTCGCCGCGGCTGCCGCCGACGCGTAGTCGACGGCGAGCGGCTTCTCGCACAGCACGGCCTTCCCCGCGGCGGCGGCGGCCTCGACGATCTCGGCATGCGTGCCCGGGGGCGTGCAGACGTCGACGATGTCGACATCCGGCCGCTCGACGATCTCGCGCCAGTCGGTCGTCCACTCCTCGACGCCGTACCTCCCGGCGGCTTGCGCGACCGCCCCTTCGTCGCGTCCGCTGATGACGAGCAACCGAGGCGCACAGGGCAGGTCGCGCACGCGCGGTGCGACTGCGTACCCGTACGCGTGCGCCCGGCCCATCAGCCCGTAGCCGACGATCCCGATGCCGACTTCGGGCTTGGCGCTCATCCGCGCGCGACGACGGAGAGCGACTCGGCGGCGCGGTCCGCGGCCTCGATCGCCCGCAACGCGTCCTCGCCGGTTGCGCCGAGCTGCGCCTCACCCCGAACCGCCGCAGCGAACGCCTCCGCCTGGGCGACGAGCGCGGCGTGGAACACCTGCGTCCCATCCTCCCCCCACATGAAGAGGCTGCGCGCGTAGCCGTCGATTCCCATCAGCTCCATCCAGCAGCAGTCGCCGTGCGGAAAACGCCGTCCCAGCGACACCGTCGCAACCGCCCCGCCTGAGAGCCGTGCGAGCACGGCAACGCTCTCGGGATCCCCGGGCACGGGCTCCTCGGACGTCGCCGTGGCCGGCAGCGCGTAGACCTCCTCGAGCTCCTGGCCCGTGAGCCAGCGGATCTGGTCGAACTCGTGCACGCCCATGTCGAGCAGAATCCCACCGCTTCGCGCGCGGAACGAGGGCGAGGGCGGATGCGCGTCCCACTGCCAGCACGAGATGGCTGAGAGCTCGCCGAATGTCCGGGCGACCACCTTGGCCCGCACCTCGACCAGCTCGGGCACGAACCGGCGCCAGTAGCCGATCTGCAACGGCACTCCAGAGGCTGCCGCCGAGCGCATCGCCTCCGCCGTCTCGTCCGGGCGAAGGCCGCACGGCTTCTCACAGAGGATCGGCAACCCGGACGCGGCGAGCTCGGACACGAGCTCGACGTGCAGATCCGTCGGCGCCGCGATCAAGGCCGCGTCGGCGCCTCCGGCCGCCAGGAGCTCCTCGACGCTCGCATGCGTCCGCAACCCTGTCGCGGCCAATTCCTCTCGGACGGAGGCGACCGGCTCGACGACGGCGGCAGGATCCGCCCCCCGGGCCGCAGCGAGCGCGCGGAGATGGGTGCGCCCCATGCGCCCCGCGCCGACGACCGCAATGCGCACCGGATCGCCGCTCGTCACGGCGGAGAGCGTAACGCGCTGTTGACGGTTGTTCCACTATCTAGACAGCTCGTCCGCATAGTGGTACGTTCGGCGTGCCATGCGGCTCGGTGTGGTCCTCGAAGCGTTCCTGGACCGAACGCTCGACGACACCCTCGACTTTGTCGCGAGGGACGCGCCGCAGATCACGGACCTCGAGATCGGCGTCGGCGGGTTCGCGCCAACACCACATTGTGATGTCGCGCAGCTGTTGCGCGACCCGGCTGCCCGGCGACGTTGGACCGAACGCCTCGACGATCGCGGCTTCCATGTCTCTGCGCTGAACGTGTCCGGGAATCCGCTCGATCCGGACGGCGACACCGCACGGCGGCACGACGAGGATCTCCGGAACGCGGTCCGGCTCGCCGCACTGCTGGAAGTCAACCGCGTCGTCGCCATGGCGGGATGCCCGCCGGGCTTAGACGGCGATCGCACGGCGCACTTCGACGCCGGTGGGTGGCTGCCGTACCTGGCAGGTGTCCACGAGCGCCAGTGGGACGACGCACTCGTCCCGTACTGGAGCGAGCTCGCGGAGTTCGCGCACGGCGAGCACCCGGAGCTGTCGATCTGCATCGAGCTCCATCCGGGAACATGCGTGTACAACGTCGAGACATTCGAGCGGTTCGCGGAGATCGCGCCCAACCTGGCGGCGAATCTCGATCCGAGCCACCTCTTCTGGCAACGCATGGATCCGCTTGCGGTCGCCGGCGCCCTTTCCCGTGTCGGGCACGCCCACGCGAAGGACGTCGTGTTCAACCAAGATGCGCTCGCGCTGAACGGCTTGCTCGATTGGCGCTGGACACCGACCGAGGCACGAGCCCCCTGGACGTTCGCGACCGTCGGTCGCGGTCATGCGGTCGACTGGTGGCGCTCGTTCCTGACGGCGCTCGCAGAGCGCGGCGTCGAGTCGATCTCGATCGAGCACGAGGATCCGACGATCTCCGCAGAACAGGGCGTCGTAGAGGGTGCCCGCTGCCTCACCGACGCCCTCGACGCACAGACGCCCGTTCACGTCGTGGAGGGCGTGCGATGATCGAGGCCCGCACGGTCAGGGCCGACATCGTCGCCGAGGCAATGCGTGTGCTCGACGCCGCCGCAGACGTCCCGTTGCGGCTCCTCGGAGGAGTGGCGATCGCAGTCTCTCTACCGGGCGAGCCGCTGTTGCCCAGGCCGTACAACGACATCGACTTCATCACCGCGAAGGGCGAAGGCCCGATCGTCGCCAAGCTGTTCGAGGAGCTCGGGTACGAGGGCGACCGTCAGTTCAATGGCCTGAACGGTCACCGCCGACTGCTGTTCTACGACCTGCAGAACGAGCGGCGCGTCGACGTCTTCGTCGGCCGGTTCGAGATGTGTCACATGTGGGCGCTCGAGCGGAGGCTCACCGTCACCGCGCGGACGATCCCGCTCGCGGACCTGCTCCTCACGAAGCTGCAGATCTTCGCGCTCAACGAGAAGGACCAGCGCGACATCCTCAACCTCCTGCACGGTCACAAGCTCGCGGAGCAGGATGGCGACGGCGTCAACGCGACCTACATCGCCGAACGGTGCGCCGCCGACTGGGGTCTCTGGCGTACGGTGACGATGAACATCGAGCGCACCCGCGGAGCAGTCCAACGCTTCGAGCCGGCACCGCACGACGA
>VAXY01000143.1 GCA_005885085.1 Actinomycetota bacterium
CAGAAGATGCCGCGTCGCACGCTCACCACTCTCTTCATGTCGCTGCTGCTCGCCGGCGTCGCGAGTGCTGCTGACACAACGGTGCCGGCGTCGTATCCCGCGGCGGGCGAGCTGGTGGCCACACAGGTGGGAGCGCGCGCGAACCCCGATCCCGCGGCGAGCGTCGTCCGCAGGCTGCACCAGTTCCGCAGCGACTACCGTCCGCAGATCGTTCTGGCCACCGGACAGACGACGGGCGTCGACGGCAAGACCTGGTTCCACGTCAGCCTCCCCATGCGACCGAACGGAACGATGGGCTGGATTCCCGCGGCCTCCGTCGCGCTGCAGGCGATGCACATGCGGATCGTCGTCCACCGCGGGCTCCGGCGGATCGAGGTGCTGCGCGGCACGCGGCGCGTGCTGAGCGCGAAGGTGGCGGTCGGCGCGCCCGGACGCGAGACGCCGCTCGGCGAGTTCTACGTGACCGCCCGCTTCCACCCGGACGACCCGGTCCTCGGCGTGTTCGCACTCGAGACTAGCGCCTATTCGCGGCTTACCGAATGGCCGGGCGGCGGCGTGGTCGGTATCCACGGAACGAGCAAACCGTGGCTGCTCGGACAGGCCGTCTCACACGGCTGCGTGCGTGTCTCGAATGCCACCGCCCTCGCACTGGAGCGGCTGGTGCCGCTCGGCTCCCCGATCTCGATCGTCGCGCGGTAGCGCCTACACGATGCCGGCGACGAACGTCGCCCGCGCGATGCGTCTGATGCGGTAGCCGTGGTCCTGGAACGTGTACTCCCGCCGCAGCAGCTGCCAACCGCCGCCGGGATGGGTCGCCACGCTGACGGAGCCGAACTGGTAGCGGAACCGATTGCAGACCGGGGCGCCCGCGCCCCACGTCTCGGTCGTGGCAAGGGGCCGCCAGGCCCCGTGACTGCCGGGCAGATACACCGGATCGCCCACCGGACTGTCGTCGACCCAGACGCGCCACCAGCCGCGCCGGCCCGCCAGCTCCACGACCGCGACCTTGCTCATCGTGCCGGGCGGAAGCCCGGACTTGACCTCGAAGTAGCGTGGTGCCTGGTGCGGTTGTGCGACCTCGTAGTAGAGGCTGCTGAAGGCGCTGCCGGGAAAGGCGCTGAAGCCGACCTGGAGCCACTCGTCTGTCCCGTTCGGCCCCGCGCCCGGCCCGCCGACACCCACCCAGCCGGCCACATGGCCGTTCAGCACCTGGGGCGCAGTCGTCGCCTGCAGACGCGTCGAGATCCCGTAGGCGCGCGACGTCGAGCCGACACCCGCATAGGCGTAGCCGCTCGACCCACAGGCGGCGCTCGCGACCGCGGGAGACGCGACGTAACAGACAGATGTCGCGAGGGCTGCTGCCAGCACTCGCATGCAGCGCGTTGACAGGATTGCCTCCGGGCGAAGCGGCATTCGAGTTCCCTGGCTCGTTCATCGGCCGGTGTTACCCCCGACGCCGTACCTCGAATGAGGGATGGTCGCGCCCGTTTTCCAACTTGTAACCGGGCTTTTTCACCGAATGACCTAGACGAACTAGCCCTCTCGCCAGTCCTGCGAGCGGCAACGCACCGCTATCACAAGCGTGGGGAGATCGGGACGTCCGGCACCGCTGTGTCGGGAAGCCAATTCGAGAGGGCGAGGGCACATCGAATGAACGAATCGCAGAGGGGCCGGCATGCGTGGCTCGCTGTACTCGCGATCTGCTCCTCAGCGGCTATGACGTACGGGACGGGAACGACGCGTCACCTCGCGGCCGCAGCGAGCATCACGGCGAAGCAGCACGAGGGCCAACGCTTCCCGGCACTCACCTACACGTCCGGGAACATCACGCAGTACATGGAAGGCGACACGATCAACTTCCGCTTCACGCTCGCGAGCTCCGGCGCGGGATCCGGTCAGATGGAGATCCGCTTCACGGGCGACGACGGCACGTGCCTCTTCTTCGAGAACTACTTCGCCCTCGGCTCGATCGACAACGTCTCGGGCACGTCTCCCAACGTCGGCGCAAGCGCCCCGGTGCAAGATCAGTTCGGCACGTCGAGCGGCGAGTGGGTCGTCACGCTCGACGTCTCCTTCGCGGATGCCGGCGAAGCCGTCGTCAACTATCAGCTCAAGCTCTCGCAAGTGGCCGGCGACTGCAACGGCTCCTCGCAGCACAGCCGCCTCAGCCCTCTCGACGGCGTCTCGCAAACGGGGCAGCAGAACGTCCCGGTTCCCGCCAACCAGATCATCGAGCTGCCGAGCATCACCGTGACGAAGCTCGTCGATCGCGGCACGGGCACCTTCGTCCCCGCCGACGCCGGCGAGTACTGCTTCACGCTCGACTCCGGAACGTGCGCGGCGATCGACGGGAGCGGACAGGTGACGTTCGCCGCCGTCAGCGACGGCCCGCACACGATCACCGAGAGCAGCAACCTCGCCCACGCCGGCTACACCTTCGATTCAGGGACAGGCACGAACTGCGTCTTCTCCGGGAGCACGGCGACGGCGACCGTGGCCAGCGGTACGACGGCCACGAATGCTTCGTGCACGTTCAAGAACAAGCTCATGGCCCAGCCGAAGGTCACGGTGACGAAGTCGTGTCCGAACGGCGCTGCAAATTCCGGCGACCGCTTCCAGGTCCAGCTGGACGGCTCGAACGTCGGGACCGCCCTCGCCTGCGGCGACAGCCTCGACGTCAATCCAACGCCCGGACAGGCGTACTCGATCACGGAGGCTGCGGCCGGGACGACCGACTTCGCGAACTACACCTCGTCGCTCGGCTCGGGTTGCTCCGGAAACCTGACGTACGGCGGCACGGCCTCGTGCACGATCACCAACACGCTCAAGGCGGCGCCGAAGGTGACCGTTACGAAGTCGTGCCCGAACGGAGCCGCCAACACCGGCGACCGTTTCCAGGTGCAGAACAACGGCTCGAACGCCGGCACCGCGCTCGCCTGTTCCGGCAGCCTCGACATCCCGGTCACCGCGGGCCAGGCCTACGCCATGACCGAGGCTGCTGCCGGCACGACCGACCTCGCCAACTACACGTCGTCGCTCGGCACCGGTTGCTCCGGCACGCTCGCGCACTTCGGCGACAGCGCCAGCTGCACGATCACCAACACGCTCAAGACGGCGCCGAAGGTGACGGTCACCAAGTCGTGCCCGAACGGTGCGGCAGGGAGCGGTGACCGCTTCCAGGTCAAGCGCGACGGAACCAACGTCGGTACCGCACTGGCCTGCGGCGACAACCTCGACGTCACGGTGACGGCCGGCCAGGCGTACGCGATCACGGAGGGCGCGGCCGGCACGACCGACCTCGCGAACTACACGTCGAGCCTCGGCACCGGCTGCGCCGGCACGCTCGCCCACTACGGCGACACCGCCGGCTGCACGATCACGAACACGCTCAAGGCCGCTCCGAAGGTCACAGTCACCAAGGACTGCCCCGGTGGGGCGGCAAACGCAGGTGACCGTTTCCAGGTCAAGCGGGACGGAACCAACGTCGGCACCGCACTGGCCTGCGGCGACAGCCTCGACGTCACCGTCACCGCCGGACAGGCATACGCGATCACGGAGGGCGCGGCCGGCACGACCGACCTCGCGAACTACACGTCGAGCCTCGGCACCGGCTGCTCCGGCACGCTCGCCCACTTCGGCGACACCGCCGGCTGCACGATCACCAACACGCTCAAGGCAGCCCCGAAGGTCACCGTGACGAAGGCCTGCCCAGGAGGCAAAGCGGCTGCCGGCGACCGCTTCCAGGCGAAGCGGAACGGCACCAGCGTCGGTGCTCCGCTCGACTGCGGCGACAGCCTCGACGTCACCGTGACGGCCGGCCAGGCCTACGCGATCACGGAGGGCGCGGCCGGCACGACCGCCCTCGCCAACTACGACACGACGCTCGGCAGCGGCTGCTCGGGCACGCTCGCGCACTTCGGCGACACCGCCAGCTGCACGATCACCAACACGCTCAAGGCGGCGCCGAAGGTCACGATCACGAAGTCGTGCCCGAACGGGAAAGCGGACTCGACGGATCGCTTCCAGGCGAAGCTCGACGGCACCGCCGCCGGCGATCCGCTCGACTGCAGCGACAGCCACGACGTGACCGTCACGGCCGGCCAGGCGTACGCGATCACCGAGGCCGCCGCCGGGACGAGCGACCTCGCCAACTACGACACGACGCTCGGCAGCGGCTGCTCGGGCACGCTCGTCCACTTCGGCGACACCGCCAGCTGCACGATCACCAACACGCTCAAGGCGGCGCCAAAGGTCAGCGTCGCGAAGTCGTGTCCGAACGGGAAGGCGAGCTCGACCGATCGCTTCCAGGCCCGGCTCGACGGCACCGCCACCGGCGATCCGCTCGACTGCGGAGACAGCCACGATGTGACCGTCAGCGTCGGCAAGGCCTACGCGATCACCGAGTCGGCTGCCGCAACGACGGATCCCGCCAACTACACGTCCGCGTTGAGCGCAGGCTGCTCCGGCACGCTGGCCCACTACGGCGACACGGCCGCCTGCACTCTCACCAACACGCTGAAGGCGGCGGCGAAAGTCACCGTGACGAAGACCTGCCCCGGCGGGAAGGCCGCCGCCGGCGACCGCTTCCAGGCGAAGCGGAACGGAACCAGCGCCGGCGACGCGCTCGACTGCGGCGACAGCACGGACGTCACCGTCACTGCGGGCCAGGCCTACGCGATCACCGAGGGCGCGGCCGGCACGACCGACCTCGCCAACTACACGACCACGCTGAGCGAGGGCTGCTCCGGCACGCTCGCGCACTTCGGCGACACCGCCGGCTGCACGATCGCGAACAGGCTCAAGGCCGCTCCGAATGTGACTGTCGTCAAGCACGTGATCAACAACGACGGCGGAACGAAGAGCGCGGACAACTTCACGCTGGCGGCGAGCGGATCCGGTGCGAGCCCCGCGTCGTTCCCGGGCTCCGAGGCCGGGACGGCTGTGACGTTGCAGCAGCCGGGCCCGTACGCGATCAACGAAGCCGCAGTGAGCGGCTACGCAACGTCGAAGTCCGCAGGCTGCAGCGGGACGCTTGCCCACTACGGCGACACGGCGACCTGCACAGTCACGAACGACGACGTCGCGCCGCCGCCGCCGCTGACGCCGACGGGGGCACCGCTGACCGATCTGAAGATCACGAAGACCGACAGCCCTGACCCCGTCTCGGTGGGCGCGCTGCTGACCTACACCTTGACGGTGACGAACAAGAAGGGCGACACCGCGCACAACGTGGTCGTCACCGACTCGCTGCCTTCCGAGGTGACGCTGGTCTCCGTCGCGTCGACGAAGGGCACGTGCTCGGGGTCGATCGCGATCACGTGCAACATCGACTCGGTCGCCTACAACGAGCTCGTGACCATCACGATCGTCGTGCGGCCGACGGCAGCAGGCACGATCATCAACACGGCCATCGTCGCCGGACGCGAGGCAGAGCAGGATGCGTCCGACAACACCGCATCCGCGGCGACGCTCGTGCAGGGCGCGTTCACGCCACCGTCGGTGTGCTACTCGCTGCGCGTGACGCCGCGGTCACTCACCGTCGGACGGCGCTCGGTCATCCGCGTGACCGTGCGGGAGGCGGGCAAGCCCGTCGGAGCGGTGCAGGTCGTTGTGACCGGCAAGGGCGTAACCAGGCGGGCGCGGACGAACAACGCCGGCCTGGCGACCATCACCCTCACGCCGTCGCGGCCCGGAATCCTGCAGATCCGCGTGCCGACGCACGCCACCTGCAACCGGCAGCGGGTCGGCGTCGTGGGCGTCTTCACGCCGCCCGTCACCGGCTAGTCCAACCTCGAGCCGCGCTCCGGCACTGCCGGAGCGCGGCTTGGCGCGTCGGGATCTCGCCCGTCTGGCTCTTCCCGCAGCAACGCCGTCCGATCCCCGCACGTGCAGCGGCGATCCGCACGACGGGTCGATCAACTTGTCGGGCCGTAGATGTCGCGAAGGCCAGTGGAGGTTCAGGTCCTCTCATCCGCACTCGTCGCCTGCTCGGGCGCCGAGTAGAATCGCAAGCTCGATGTTGCGTCGTGCGGCGGGGGTAGCGGCACTTCTTCTCGTCTTCGCCGCGCCTGCGCGGGCCGGGACGCTGGGGCTCGCCGAGGTCCGCGCGCCCGACGGAACGCTGCTCGGAAAGGCAAATGCGGGGGTCTTCGCCTATCCGGCCGACGGGTCGGTTCTTCGGATCGGCTCCTCGCGAGCCACGTCGGCCCGCGTTGAGCTCCGGGACGTGTCGATGTTCAACGGACGTATCACCGTGCGCCGGCTGCTCGTGCCGGCTCGCGGCCTGAAGGGCGCCCGGATCGACGGCCTCGTCGTCGACGGCACCGACTACGTCGTCGGCCCGAACGCCCTCATCTCGCTCGGTGGCGGCAGCTATGTCGTCGCCCTGCAGGAGGCGGTGTCGCCCGGGCGCACGGGCTCAGGTCTGGTCGCGCTGCGGGCGTTCGTCTCGGACCCGTCGCTCGGTCTTGCGCCCGGCACTCAGCTCCTCGTCGGCCTCGCGCGCGCTGCACATCCCGCGGAGCCGCCCAACCGCGCCTCCGTCGTGCTCGGGCTCCCGCAGATGCCGGCCGCCCAAGCCTCGCTCGCTGGCGTGCCCTTGTTCGTCGGTCGCGACGTACCGCTGCCGGACGTCCCGATGAACACGCTCGGCGGTCAGGCCGTCGCGCTTGCCTACGAGTTCCTCGGCATCCCCTACGTTTGGGGCGGCGCGACGCCGGCCGGGTTCGACTGCTCGGGCCTGACGATGTACGTCTACGGTCAGCTCGGGATCAAGCTCGGGCACTACACCGGTTTCCAGTACTACGAAGGCCGACGGGTCTCCCGGGACCACCTCGAGCCCGGCGACCTCGTCTTCTTCCATGCGAACTCGGCCGGCGTCCCGCAGCATGAGGGCATGTACGTCGGCGACGGCTCCTTCATTCACGCGCCTCAAACCGGCGACGTCGTAAGGA
>VAXY01000108.1:0-4797 GCA_005885085.1 Actinomycetota bacterium
GCGCCGCGCGCGAGAGCTTCTGCTGCCGCTCGACGACATGGACGGGGACGCGGATCGTGCGGGCGTGGTTCGCCACGGCGCGCTGCACCGACTGGCGGATCCACCAGGTGGCATACGTCGAGAACTTGTATCCGCGCCGCCAGTCGAACTTCTCGACTGCTCGGTTGAGGCCGAGAGTGCCCTCCTGGATCAAGTCCAGGAAGGGGACACCAAGCCCGCGGTAGCCCTTGGCGATCGAAACGACCAGGCGCAGGTTCGACTCGATCATGCGCCGCTTGGCGACGGGATCGCCCCGCTCGATCGCCTTGGCTAGGGTGACCTCTTCGGCGGCGGTGAGCAGCTTGTGGCGGCCGACGTCGGCCAGGAAGAGCTGGAGACTGTCTGCGGAGCCCGAGAGGACGTGCTGCTCGGCCGGCTCGGGGGCCTTCTCCTTCTCCGCCTCCTTCTCGGCCTCGGCGGCAGGCTGTCGCACCTCGAGCCCGATCCGCTCGAGCTCGCGGGTCAGCTCCTCGACCTCGTTCTCGTTGAGGTCGTGCTCGAGGGAGAACGCTTCGAGCTCTGCGGGCTCGAGGTACCCACGCTCCTCGGCACCCTCGACGAGCGCCTTGGCCTGGTCGGAATCAAGCAGTTCGTGAAGCTGGTTCTGTGTCAACTGTCCCTTTCGGCTCTTACTTTGTGATCTGCGGCCAACCTTCGCACTGTAAGCGGCCTTCCCTTTTCTTTCCAGGGAGAACCGCCCCACGGGGGTTCTGAAACTGGAACGAGACCGTGCCCTCTGTTATTCCGTCGCCGCAGGCTCTTTGGTTTGCGCACGCACGGGAAACTCGAACTCGATCTTGTCCTCGTCGTTCAAGACGAGCCGCGCACGAAAAGGTTTGCCGTTCCGTGAGCGGAAGCCAGAGAGTACTTCCCGGGTCCGACGTTCCTCGATCAGCTGGCGTGCGATCTCCGGTGTGAGCGTCCGGCTCGCGACCCGTTTCCAAATCACAAAACCGCAGCCGGTCTCCTCGCGGCTCTTCCAGCTCGTGCAGCCGTAGGCCTTCGAGTTCTCGCGGATGATCTCGCCCGTCACCGCGCCGCAGCGAGGGCACGGGCCGAGCTCGACGCGCTCGGGACGGAGCTTCTCCTTGTCCAGCGCCGCGATCTGTTCGACCGTTTCCTTGGCGAAGTCGGCGATCCCGTTCATAAAGGCCTGGCGGTCGCCGCGCCCGCGCTCGATGTCGGCGAGCTTGTGCTCCCAGTCGCCCGTGAGCTCCGGGGACGTCAGCTTGTGCTCTTCGAGCATCGTCACGACCTGAATACCTTTCGGCGTCGCCTGCAGGTCCCGGCCGACGCGCTCGATGTACTCGCGCCGGATCAGCGTCTCGATCGTCTCCGCGCGCGTTGCCGGCGTGCCGAGTCCCGACTCCTTCATCGCCTCGCGCAGCTCCTCGTCGTCGATCAGCTTGCCCGCGGTCTCCATCGCGGAGAGGAGCGTCGCCTCGGTGTAGCGCGGCGGCGGTTTCGTCATCTTGTCCTCGATCTCCGCCGCGATGCAGCGCACGGTCTGACCCTCTTGGAGCGCGGGGATCTCCCCGCCTTCCTTCTCCTCGTCCTCCGACTGCCGCTCGTGATCCGGCTCGAGCCCGTACACGGAACGCCACCCGGCCTCGAGCGTGATCTTGCCGCGCGTGCGGAAGCGCTCCTCCTCGACGACCGTTATCACCGTCGTCCGCGCATAGCGCGCCGGTGGATGGAAGACCGCGAGGAAACGTCTCGCGACGAGATCGAAGATGCGGCGCTCGTCAGGCGTCAGCGCCGCGACGTCGTGGTCGACGTCCGTCGGGATGATCGCGTGGTGGTCGTCGACCTTCGCGTCGTTGACCACCCGCTGCAGCGGCAGCTGGTCGAGCGCGAGAACGTATTCGGCCGCCTTGCGGAAGTCCGCGATCGGCTGCAGCGTCGCGGCCGTCGGCTTCAGCTGCGGAACCATGTCCCCGGACAGGAACCGCGACGACGTCCGCGGATACGTAATCGCTTTCTTCGCTTCGTACAACGACTGCGCCGCCTGCAACGTGCGGCGCGCGGAGAAGCCGAAGCGTCGGTTCGCATCGCGCTGGAGCGACGTCAGGTCGTACAGCAGCGGTGCACGTTCCGACTGTTCCTTCCGCTCGACCTTCTCGACCGTGCCGTCTTGTCCGGACACCTTCGCGACGATCCGGTCGGCGCGCTCGAGGTCGCCGAAGATGCGCGTCTCGTCGCCTTCGAACCAGATGCCCTGGTACGGCGGCTGGAACGTCCCGTGCACGAGCCGGTACGGCTCGGGGACGAACGCCTGGATCTCGCGCTCGCGCTTGACGATCATCGCCAGCGTCGGTGTCTGCACGCGGCCGAGCGAGACGACGCCGCCGACCCACGCCCGGCCGCGGATCGTCGCGGCGCGCGTCGCGTTCATGCCCACGAGCCAGTCGGCTTCCGACCGTGAACGCGCGGCGAGCTCCAGCGAGTTCATCTGCGGGCCGGGGCGCAGCTTCTCGAAGCCTTCGCGGATCGCCTGCTTCGTCATCGACGAGATCCAGAGCCGCTCGACGGGTTTGGGCGGCTTCTCACTCGTCGCCGACGACCCGAAGACCGACTCGTACACGTACGCGAAGATCAGCTCGCCCTCTCGGCCGGCGTCGCAGGCGTTGATGACCTGGTCGATGTCCTCACGCTTGAGCAGCGTCTCGATCAGCTTCAGCTGCTTCTTCGCCTTCGCGTCGCGCGGGACGAGCTTGAAACCGTTCGGCGGCACGATCGGCAAATCGGCCATCCGCCACTTCTTCCACTTCTCGTCGTACTCCTCGGGCTCGGCGAGCTGGACGAGGTGACCGACGGCCCAGGTGATCACGTATTCGTCCGACTCGAGGAAGACCGGCTCGTCGCGCGCCGTGCGCGACTTGGGCTTCGACGTCGCCTTCTCGACGACCTCCTCGGCGGTCTCCTCGGCCTTCTTCTTGCCCCGCTTCGGCTTGATGTCCTCGAGCTTGCGCCGCTGGAAGGGACCGTCCAGCGCGCCCGCGAGATCGCGGCCGACAGAGGACTTTTCTGCAATGACGAGGGTCTTAGCCATCCGAAACACCATAGCGAGGGGCCGCCGGAGATACTTGGCCGCGTGCGTCCCAGCCCCTTCTATCTCTTCGTCGGCGGCATCTCCTGGCCGCTCCTCAGGTGGGTGTTCCGGCTCCGCGCCGAGGGTGTGGAAAATCTGCCCTCCAGCGGCGGCTTCGTGCTCGCGGCGAACCACGTCTCGAACCTCGACCCCTGGCTGCTCGGGATCCCGCTCTGGCCGCGGCGCTACCTTCGGTTCATGGCCAAGTCGGAGCTGTTCTGGTGGCCGCTCGGACCGCTGATCCGCGCCGGCGGCGCCTTCAAGGTCCGCCGCGGCGAACGCGACGTCGAGGCGATCAACACCGCGGTGCGGCTCGTGCGGGAGGGCCACATCGTCGTGATGTTTCCGCACGGCACGCGACAACGAAAGGGACTCGTGAAGAGGCATCAGCCGAGATCGCATAGGGGCGCGGCGCGGATCAGCCTCGAAGCAGGAGTACCGCTCGTTCCGGCGGCGATCGCAGGCGCCGACCGACTTACGCGCCTCGGGCCGCTGCGCGTGCGCTACGGCACACCGCTTGCGGTCGACGGCCTCGATCCGCGCGAGGCGACCGACCGGCTGATGGCCGAGATCGAAACGCTGGGTGCAGGACTATGACGCGACCGCTGCTCGTCGTCGACGGCGACTCGCTCGCACACCGCGCCTACCACGCGCTGCCGAAGACCTTCCGTCGAGCGGAGGGCAGGCCCGGCAACGCGCTGCTCGGCTTCTCGAACTTCCTCGTCCGGCTCTGGCAGGCGGAGGAGCCGCGCGCGGTTCTGGTGGGCTGGGACTCGCTCGACACGCCCACCTACCGACACGAGCTGTTCTCGGGCTACCAGAGCGGCCGCGAGTTCGACGACGAGCTGCTCGAGCAGCTCGACCTCCTGCCAGAGCTCGTGCGCGCGTTCGGCTTCGGGGCCGCCAAGGCGCCCGGCTACGAGGCGGACGACTTTCTCGCCGCCGCGGTGAGGGAGGAGGAAGGGCGAGGAGGCGAGGCCCTCGTCGTCACGTCCGATCGCGACTCGTTTCAGCTCGCGAGCAAGCAGACGACGATCCTGCAGCCGACGCGCGGCGTCAGCGAGCTCGCGCGCGTCGGCCCGGACGAGGTGCGCGACCGGTACGGCGTCGTGCCGGAGCAGGTTCCCGACTTCATCGCCCTGCGCGGCGATCCCTCCGACCGGATCCCGGGCGCGCGCGGCGTCGGTCCGAAGACAGCCGCCAACCTGCTCGCCCAGTACGGCACGCTGGAGGCGATGCTCGACGAGGGACGCTTCGAGGCCCAGGCGGAGGAACTCCGGCTGTACCGGCGAATGGCGACCCTGGACGCCTCCGCCCCCCTACCTCCCCTGAAAGACCAGACACCGACATGGGCGGGGGCGTCTTCCTTCGTCCGCGACCTTGGCCTGAATGCCCTCGCCGACCGGGTCGCTGCGCTCGCATCGACGTCGTAACCCACCCAGCGCTCGCACGGCTGCACCCGACCTTCGGGCACCCCGAGTCAGAGGAGCGACTCGCCGTTCTGCTCGCAGCCTTCCCCGATGCGCGGGAAGGACGGCCCGCGCCGCGCGCGGCGCTCGAACGTGTACACGCGCACGAGTACCTAGAGGTGCTTGAGGGCCTGACGGAAGCGACCTGGTTCGACTACCCGAACACGATCGCGTCCGAGACGAGTTGGGAGGCGGCCG
>VAXY01000108.1:4880-8779 GCA_005885085.1 Actinomycetota bacterium
CGGCGCGCCACATGCCGGCCTAGCACGGCATCAGCAATATCGCGATCGTCGACTTCGACGTCCACCACGGCAACGGGAGGCAAGACGTCTTCACGGGTGACGACTCGGTTCTGTACGCGTCTCTGCACCAGCAGGGCATCTATCCGGGCACGGGCGCCAGCGGCGAGGGCGATGACACGATCGTGAACGTTCCGCTGCGTCCCGGGTGCGGCGACGACGAATGGGTGCACGCGTTCGAGAGTTACGTGGAGCCGGCCGTGTCGCGGTTCGCGCCGGAGCTGGTGCTGGTCTCGGCGGGTTTCGACGCGCACGAGGCCGAGGACATCTACCTCGTCGACATGCACGTGACTGCGGACGGATTCCGGGAGCTCGCAGGAAGATGCGCCGCGCTTGGACCGCGCGTCGCCGCGGTGCTCGAAGGTGGTTACAACCTCGAGACCCTGCCACGGCTCGTCACCGCCGCGCTGGATGGATTCGGCACAACAACCACGACGTCCGACTCACCCGCTTTGGGTGAGTCAGCCGCGGGCGGTCGCGAGCGCCTCGAGGGCATCGCGGCGGGACGAGACGCCCAGCTTTCGAAGCAGGCTCTTCACGTGGGAGCGAACGGTGTGCTCGGAGATGAACAGCCGCTTCGCGATCTCGTCCGTCCCGAGGTGCTCGTCGAGGAGGAGCAGAACCTCGAGCTCGCGCGCCGACAACACGGCGGCAATCGAGTCGGGCACACCGGAGCCGCGACCGCCGCCCGCCCGCACCTGTTCGAGAAGCCGCCGGGCAACCGTGCCGGAGAGGGCGGCCTCCCCGTTCGCGACGCCGCGGAGGAAGTCGACGATGCGCTCGGGCGGCTCGCTCTTCAGGAGGTAGCCCGCGGCGCCGCCGCGGATCGCGCCGAGCAGGTTCTCCTCCGTGCCCGACGCTGTCAGCACCACGACCTCGCAGTGGGGCGCCGCCTCACGGAGCCGCGGGAGAGCGCCGAGGCCGTCGAGGCCCGGCATCGAGAGGTCGAGCAGGATCAGATCCGGCTGAAGGCTCTCGGCGGAGGAGATCGCCTCTTCACCGTCCGCGGCCTCCCCGACGACGTCGAAGCCGTGCTGCCTGAGCAGCCCGGCAAGGGCCGAACGCGTCAGCGGGTGGTCGTCTACAAGCAGGATTCGCTCAGCCATGGGCCCTGCAGCCCTTATCGGCGGGCTGCGATCTGCCGACAAGAGTGAACGTGCGGCAAGACGGCAAGGACGATTTCCAGGCCTGGCTCGGAGGAGAGATCCTCCTCATCGGGCTGCTCGGCGCCTCGCTAGCGCTGTTCGTAGCACGAAGCGACCTCCAGACGGCAGTCTCGCTGCCCGAGCTTCGGCTCGTGCTCCAGACGATTGCGGCTTTTGCGGCTGGGATCATCGCGCTCCTCGCGGGGGTTCGCTACTCGGTCGAAGGTCGGCGGCTCGACCTCCTGCTCTGCACCGGCTTCCTCGTCGCGTCGGTGTCGACCGCCGCCTTCTCGATCGTCCCGGCGCTCAATGGCCACCCAATCCAGCGGCCTGAGGAGTGGGCGGCCGTCGTCGGCCGGCTGTTCTCGTGGGTGCTGATCGCAAGCGCGCCGTTTGTCCGTGGGCGCTCGGGCCGGCGAGCCTTGGCAAACACGATCGTCGCATCGCTGATCGTCGTCTTCCTAGGCTGGCTCGCGCTCAGATCGTCGGCATCGGCTTTGCCCGTGCTGGATCCCAGCTCTGATGCGCCGGGGCTGCTCACGGGTTCACTCGCGGCCTTGGCGCTGCTCAACCTGCTCGCGCTCGTGGGCTTCGGCAAGCGGTTCTACGAACGGCGCGAGGACATGGACCGCTGGCTCGCCCTCGGTTCGACCCTGATGCTCTTCGCGTCGCTGCACTACATCTTCACACCACTGCTCGCAACGAGCTCGGTCTCGCGCGGCGACTTCCTGCGGCTGCTCGCCTACGGCCTGCTGCTCGTCGGTGCGTGGCGCGCGATCAGCTTCGCGGAGTTCGGGCGCGCGGTCGCCGAGGAGCGCGCCCGAGTCGCGCGCGAGATCCACGACGGGCTCGCGCAGTACCTCTTCGCCGTCTCGACCCACGCGACGATGCTGCAACACGGCGCTCCGCCGGAGGAGACGATCGCGAAGCTGAAGGAGGCGGCAGACGCAGCGCAGCAGGAGGCCCGCTTCGCAATCCTGGCGCTCTCGACCGCAGCCGGGAACGCGCCGTTCGACGCAGCACTGCGTCGGTACATCGACTTCCTTACGGCCGACGGCAGCCTCGAGGTCGACCTCGAGATCGATCCCGCCGTCCGGCTCGCGCCCGACGAGCAGATCGAGGTCTTCCGCATCGTCCAGGAGGGACTCGCAAACGTGCGCAAGCACGCGAATGCGCGACGGGCGGAGGTCCTGATTGGCATGCGCGCCGATGAGCGGTTCGTCTCGGTCCGTGACGACGGCGAAGGCTTCGACGGTCAGTCGACCGCCGCGGGCCAGGGCTTGAAGAACATCCGGGCGCGGACGGAGAACATCGAGGGCGGCTTCAGGCTCACGTCGCGGCCGGGGTTCGGCACCGCGCTCGAAGTAGTCCTGCGCGCCTAGGACGCTACGCCGCGACGGGCTTCCTGGCCCGACTGCGCTACGAGGCCGAGCCCGTCGACATTCGAGTCCTTGCTCGTGTACAGCGCAATGTCCGCGCGCTTCAGCAGTTGCTCGGCGTCGTCGCCGTGCCGCGGGAAGAGGGCAATCCCGATGCTCGTCTCCAATTTCAGCGTGTGCCCGTGGATATCGAACGGCTCGGCCAGCGCGCGGCGGATTCGTTCCGCGACGAACAGCGCACTCGCGCCGTCCTGTGCACCCTGAAGAACGAGTGCGAACTCGTCACCGCCGAGACGCGCGACGGTATCGCTGGCGCGCGCAACGCTTCTGAGACGCTCGGAGAGATGCTCCAGGACGGCATCCCCGGCCTGGTGACCGAGTGTGTCGTTGATGTCCTTGAAGCGATCGAGGTCGAGAAGCATCAGCGAGAACCCCGCGCCGCTGCGCTGCGACGCGAGGAACGCCTGCTCGAGGCGATCATGGAAGAGCCTGCGGTTCGCGAGCCCCGTGAGTGCGTCGTAGAGGGCGAGCTTCTCGATCTGTTCGACCTGCCCGCGGAGGCGAGCAGTCACGCGACGTAGGAGCGGGAAGAGCGAGAGGTACAGCGTCAGCAACACCAACTGCAGGACACCGAGCACCGGCAAGAGTCCTCGCCTGCCGGCCCGCGCGATCGGCTGATAGTCCTGCGCCAACGCCAGCACGCCGGCCGGCTCCTCCGATCCGACGAACGGCACGGGCACGAATACCTTCAACACCTTCCGTCCGTTCAACATCTCAACCGCCTTGCCGACATTGCCGCTGCCGAGCGTCCCGCGCGCCTGCGCTGCATCCCCCGGCGTCGTTCCCACCAGGCGATGGTTGGTGGCATAGGTGATGCGTCCGCCCGGGCTGTAGAGCTCGAGCGACACCGTGTCGCCGTAGAGGACGTCGGCCTCGGCGACGCTGTCGAGTGCTTGAGCGCGGTCCTTCGCAGTTGGACCTGCGAAGTCGGAAGGCCGGAGCCTATCTCCGAGGACCGAGCGGACAACGAAGCGGGAGTGGAACACCGCCGCGCTCTCGGCCTGCGAGATCGCGTGCTCGCGAACGACAATGAGGATGACGAAAGCGCCGATCGACAGCAGCACTGCCGTCGAGAGGGCGAAGCGCAAGACGAGGCGCGGCGGTCGCTGCACACCCGAGGGATTCGTGTGCGAGCGCGTCAGGCGCTTCGGCAGGAGCAAACGTCTGGATGTCGAGGCGGCCGAGTACAACCCGATCTAGTTCCCGCCCTTGATGTTGCCCTTCCCTTGCCCTTGCCCCTGCCCCTGGCCATTGCCCT
>VAXY01000151.1 GCA_005885085.1 Actinomycetota bacterium
TGGATGGCGCCGAGGACGCCGCCCTGAGGCGCGGCGTTGCCGTGCCGGGCCGATGCGGTCGCGCCGAGGACGCTCCCCGGCGGCGTCGTGGCCGCGGTCACGGTTGGGGTGGTCGCCGTCACGCCGGCGACGTTCCCAGTGACACGTACGTGCGTGGTGCTGGACGTGGTTGTCGTGCCCCTGGTCTGCGTCGTGCAGGCCGCAGTCGAGTAGGTCTTCACGGCGTGGACGTCGACCGCGTGCTTGTGCAGGCAGTTGGTCACCTTGTGCGGCTGACTGTTGCCGGGCCCGGTGAGCGTGGTGCCCGCAGGCGCACCGTTGCCGTTCGCGACCCGGGCAGCTGTCGAGCCGCTCCCGTAGCGCTTCGACGCGTCAGCGTGAGCCGCGGTCTGCGTCGTGGCGGCATTCGAGCCGGTCGACGTACAGGTCGCAGTCGAGCCGGTCCCGCCGCCCGTGGTGCACGACGTGTTGTGGTTCCCGTGTGCCGTCGAGTTGTTCGGCTTGACGCCCGAGGTGGAGGCGGTGGCGTTCGCGCCCGCGCCACCCATGCTGCTGGCACTCGACTGCGTCGTGGCGGTCTTGTTGACCTGTCCCGGAGCGTTCGCCGAGTTCCCGTGATCCTGGGAAGCGGGGTCAGTGCCGTTGCCCGCGAGAGCCGAGCCCGTGAATGCGGCAATCCCCAGCGCGAGCACGATCGTGCTCGTGAACGCCGCAGTGTGCTTCGTCATCACTCACTCCTTATGCCGCAGGGCTGAACGCAGAAATAACGGAGAAACAAGCCGTACGGATACGGCTTCCAAGCGATATTTCCCCTGCTCAGGCGCGAAGCTCGGCGCCGAATTGGCCCGCCAGGGCGGCCACGATCCGGTTTCGCAGCTCCGCGGCGTCCTCGTCCGTGAGCGTCCGCTCCGGGGACTGGAAGACGACCGAGAAGGCGACCGACTTCTTCCCGGTGCCGACCTGGTCGCCGCGGTAGACGTCGAAGGCTCGCATCTCACGCAGCTCGGGGCCGACGGCCTCGTGCGCCGCCGCGACGAGCTCCCCGGCCGGCACCTGTTCCTCGACGACGAACGCCAGGTGCTGCCGCACCGGCGGGTACGTGATCACGTCCGCGTAGACGACGACATCCGGCACGCGCTCAGCGAGGGCGTCGACGTCGAGCTCGAAGGCGCCCCAGTCGCCGGGCAAATCGGGATCTCGCAGCGCGAGCACCCACCCGTCCTGCGTCTGCGCACCGCGGCCGCGTCCGCGCAGGTCGTCCACAGGCTCGAAGACCACCTCGACCGCAAGCGCGTCGTACAGGCCCTCGACCGCGCCCTTCGCCTGGGCAAAGCCGCCCGCGATGATGCCGCCCACGTGCCAGCGCTCCTCCGGCAGCTGTGCGCCGGTGGGCAGATACACGTGTGCGAGCTCGAAGAGCGCCACGCCCTCGTTGCCGGCGTCCACGTTGCGGCGCGCGGAGGCGACGAGTCCGTCGAGCAGCGACGTTCGCAGGACTGCTTGCTCGCTCGAGAGCGGCTCCTGCAGGCGCACCGCATCGGTCTCCGCCTCCACGGCCAGAAGGCTCCAGGTGTAGGCCTCGGTGTAGCCGAAGCCGGCGAGCGTGTCCTGGATCTTCCGGCGGAGGCGTTGCAGCTTCGTCAGGCGGCCGAACATCGCCCGGCGACGCGGCAGACGGAACGGGACGTCGTCGAGCCGGAACCTCGCGACCTCCTCGATGAGGTCGATCTCCCGCGTCACGTCGCGCGCCCGCCAAGTGGGGACGACGACCTTCTCGCCGTCGACCTCGAAGCCGAGCCTGCGCAAGATTGCGTGCTGCTCGTCCGGCGGCGTTTCGACACCCATGACGGCATCCGTCTTCTCGGGGCGGAAGGCAACGACTGGACGCGCCGGCAGGCGCTGGTGGACATCCGTCTCACCGGTCCAACGTGCGCCTGCGAGCTCGACGATCAGCTGCGTCGCGAGCTTCGCGGCCTGCTCCGCGAGGTACGGGTCGACGCCCTTCTCCCAACGCGTCGATCCCTCGGTCCGCAGGCGCAGCCGCTCGGAGGTGCGGAAGATCGTGTACGGCTCGAAGTTCGCGGCCTCCAGCAGGACGCTCGTCGTGCCGTCGCCGATCTCGCTCTCCTCGCCGCCCATGATTCCGGCCAGCGCGACGGAACGGTCGGCGTCCGCGATCATCAGGTCGTACCCTTCGAGGTCGCGGTCGATCCCGTCGAGCGTCTTCAGCTGCTCGCCGGCACGCGCGCGGCGGACAACGATCCTGCCGCCGGACAGCTTGGCGAAGTCGAACGCGTGCAGCGGGTTGCCGAGGGCGAGCATCGCGTAGTTGGTGACGTCGACGATGTTCGAGATCGGCCGCATCCCTGCCGCCAGCAGTCGTGCCTTGAGCCAGACAGGCGACGGCCCGCTCGTGACGTCGCGGAAGAGCCGGCCGACGTAACGAGGGCAGCCTTCGAAGTCGTCGATCTCCACATCGACCTGCTCGTCGCCGTCGCGGCCGGGATCGGCGCCGGGTTGCGGAGCGAGCTGGAGGTCGTAGAGCGCGGCCACCTCGCGCGCGATGCCGTACACCGCCAGCAGGTCGGGACGGTTGTGGAACGTTTCGAGCTCGAGCACCTCGTCCGTGAGCGGCAGCACGTCGCGGAGCGGCGTCCCGGGCTCGAGGCCGTTCTCGAGCACCATGATGCCGGTGTGATCGATGCCGAGCTCGACCTCGTCCTCGGCGAGGATCATGCCGTCGCTCACCTGTCCGCGTACCTCGCGGCGCTCGAGCAGGAGGCCGTTCGGGAGCACCGCGCCGGGCAACGCGACCGCAACGGTCGCGCCCGCGCCGAAGTTCCACGCGCCGCAGACGATCTGGCGCGCGTCTTCCTCGCCGACGTCGACGTGACAGAGCTGCAACCGGTCGGCGTTCGGATGCTTCGCCGCCTCGAGCACACGCCCGACGCGGAAGAGCCCGAGGTTGCCGTCGACGTCTGCGACGCCCCGTGTCTCGATCCGGTCGACCTCGCAGGTCGAGATCACGAGCCGGTCGGCGAGCTCGCGCGTGGGGACCTCGACCGGGACGTACTCGCGCAGCCAGCTCAGCGGCACGCGCATCGCTAGAACTGCTCCAGCACGCGCAGGTCGTTCTCCCAGAACATGCGGATGTCCGGAATCCCGTGGCGCTGCGCGGCGATGCGGTCGATGCCGAGGCCCCAGGCGAAGCCGGACCACTCCTCCGGGTCGTAGCCGACGTTCTCGAACACGGCCGGATCGACGACGCCCGCGCCGCCCATCTCGAACCAGCCGGAGTACCTGCAAAAGACACAGCCGGTGCCTCCGCAGAGGAAGCAGGTGACGTCGAACTCGACCGACGGCTCGGTGAACGGGAAGTAGTTCGTGCGCACGCGAACCTGCCGGTCCTCGCCGAACATCGCGCGCACGAAATGCATCAACGTCCCCTTCAGGTCCGCGAGCGTGATCTCCCGGTCGACGGCGAGTGCCTCCACCTGGTGGAAGTTGGGCGTCGACCGTGGGCTCGGCGTGTCGCGGCGGTACACCCGCCCGATCGTCGCGATGTACAGCGGCGGCCGCCGCGTCTCCATCGTCCGGATCTGTCCGGTCGACGTGTGCGCGCGCAATAGCGTCTCGGCGTCGATGTAGAAGGTGTCGCGGTGCGAGCGCGACGGATGCGTCAGCGGCTGGTTGAGCGCATCGAAGTTGTGCCAGACCGTCTCGACCTCGCGGCTGTCGACGATCTCGTATCCCAGCCCGAGGAAGATGTCCTCGACCTCCCGGATGATCTGGGTCAGGGGATGCAGGTGCCCCCGGCGCAGCGGCGCGCCTGGGAGCGTCACGTCGAGCGCCTCGTCGAGCCGCTTCAGCTCGGTCAGCTCCAGCTCGGCTTCCCGCGCGTCGATCGCCGCTTCGAGGCGCTCCCGCACGGCGTTCAGGGCCATACCGCTCTCGCGGTCGCGGACACCGCGCAACGCCTGCTTCAGCTCGCTCCTGCGGCCGAGATAGCGGATGCGCGCCTCGTCCAGCGCCGCCCGCGTGGACGCGGCCGCGATCGCGCCTTGAGCTTCGCGCTCGAGGGCCTCGACGTCCACGGCGGCGACTGTAACGGATCGTTTCTCCATCTCTCCTCCTTGCAACGGGTCCAGGGCCGAACGTTTGCAACGCCCCGGCTCGTCTGGAGGGATCGGCGGCTACGCGTGCGCTAGCGCCCGTCCCCGGCGAGCCGGGGCGGGCTAAAGGCGAAGCGCGCATGCGTCACTGCCATGCTGGAACGATAGCGGGGGTGTCCAGTCCGTACGACGCGATTGCCGAGCTGTACGACCCCTGGAGCGCGAGCGTGGTCGAGGATGTCGG
>VAXY01000152.1 GCA_005885085.1 Actinomycetota bacterium
GAGCGAGAGGATCGATCGCACCTCGCTCATCATCGTCTTCGCCGCCGGGTGATCCATCTTGTTGATCGCGATCACGTCCGGAATCTCCATGATCCCGGCCTTCAGCGCCTGGACGGAGTCGCCCGAGCCCGGCATGAGCACGAGCACGATGGTGTCCGCGATCCCGATCACCTCGACCTCGCTCTGCCCGGCCCCGACCGTCTCGAGGAAGACGAGCTCCTTGCCGGCCGCGTCGAGGACGAGCAGCGCCTGCAGCGCCGCCTCCGCGAGCCCACCGAGATGACCGCGTGTGCCCATCGAGCGGATGAAGACCTCGGGATCGAGAAAGTGGTCGGCCAGCCTGATGCGGTCTCCGAGCAGGGCGCCCTGCGAGAACGGGCTCGACGGGTCGACCGAGATGACGCCGATCGTGCGCTGCTGCTCACGCAGGTGGCGGATCAGAGCGGAGATGAGGCTCGACTTCCCAACTCCTGGGGGCCCAGTGACGCCGATCGCGTAGGCGCGGCCCGTTTCCGGATAGAGATCGCGCACGACGTCGTAGGCGAGCGGGTCGGAATCCTCGACGAGTGAGATCGCACGCGCCAGCGCGCGCTTGTCCCCCGCGCGTACGCCGGCCGCGAGCGACTCGCGCGTCCAGTCGCGGCGGTTACGCAGCCTCGACCTCGGGGGTGCGCTCGGGGATTTCCTCGCGGCCCAGCGCGTACGCGACCAGCGAGGCGAGCACCAGCACCGCGCCGACGCCGCCGAAGACCCACCGCGGGCCGAAGGCGTCGGTGATCGGGCCCGCGGCGAGCACGCCGACGCCGTACATCGCGTAGTTGACGCTCATGATCACCGTGAAGACACGGCCGCGGATCTCGTCGCTCGCACCGCGCTGTACGAGCAACGAGTTGCAGACGACGGCGGTCCCGTTGCCGATGCCGGAGAGCACGAAGCACGGCAGCGCCAGCCAGATGTTCGGCATCGCCGCCGCCGCGGCGAGACCGATCGCGGCGACGAGAATGCTGAGCGCGTAGACGCTGCCGACCGACCGTCGCTCGACCCAGGTGCCGGCGCCGAAACTTCCGATCGCGAGCCCGAGCCCGATGCAGCCGAAGCCGAGGCCGTAGCCGAAGTCTCCGGCAGAGAAGGCGTCCTTCGCCAGGAAGACCTGGGCCGTGTTCGACGCGGCGAAGCCGCCGAGCGCGATCGTCCACACGACGAGCACCGTCAGGAGCGGGCGCGTGCGCACGACGCGCGCAAACCCGTCGGCGAGATCGTGCAGATGTCCGCGACTCGCGGCGACGATTCCCTGCAGCTTCTCGGCGGGGATCCGGAAGATCAGCAGTGCCGAGAGCAGGAACGATGCCGCGTTCACCCAGTACGCGGTATCCGGGTTGGTGACGGCGACGAGCGCGCCGCCGATGATCGGCGCGAGCGTCCAGCTCACGTTCTCGCTCGTCTGGATCAGCGAGTTCGCGCGTGCGAGCTCCCTTTCCGCGACGAGGTTCGGCAGCCCAGCGTAGACGGCCGGCCGGAAGAAGCCTGTCGTGAAGCCGGCGACGCCCGCGAGCACGACGATCTGGCCGGCCGACGTCGCGAACGGGAGCGCGCAGAAGACCCCGAACCGCACGAGGTCGGAGACGATCATCACGCCACGGCGCGGTAGTCGGTCGAGAAACGGCCCGAAGAACAGGCCGACCACCACCGCCGGCAGGAACTCGACGAACATCAGGGCGCCCACCCAAGGCCCCGAGTTCGTGCGGTCCTTCACGTCCACGACCAGGGCCACGGTCGCGAGCAATGTCCCGAGGCTCGAGCCCATCGTGGCGAGGAACAGCAAGCGAAAGCCGGGCGCGGTGCCGAGAAGACTCAGCTGACGGCGGAGGCCCTTCACCCCGCCCAAAGTCTGTCAGGAAGCCGGCGCCGTCGTCTTCAGCCGCGCGAGCACGTCCGCGAGGAAGGCGTGCTCCTCGCTGGTCCCCACGGTGACGCGGATTGCGGTCGGCGCACCGAAGCCGGCGAGCGGCCGCACGATCACGCCCTGCCGCAGCAGCGCGTCGAACAGAGATTGCGCGTCTTCGCCGACGTCGACGTAGAGGAAGTTGCCGACGGCGGGACCAACGACGTTGTAACCGGCGTTGCGCAGCACCCGCTCGAGCTTCGCGCGTCCCTGCGCGTTTGCGTCGCGCCGGCGCCCGAGCTCGCCGGTCGCACTCAGGCTCGCGAGCGCGGCCTCCTGCGCCGGAGTCGTGAGGTCGAACGCGCGTCGCGTCTTCGTGAGCTCGGTCACGAGCTCAGCCGCGGCGACGCCGTAACCGACGCGCAGCCCCGCCAGACCGTAGATCTTGGAGAAGGTGCGCACGACGATCACGCGGCGGCCCGATTTGAAGTACTCCTCGATCCCGTCGCCGTAGTCGGGATCGCCGATGTACTCGAAGTAGGCCTGGTCGAGCACGGTCAGCACGTGCTCCGGAACGCGCTCGAAATAGTCGTCGAGCTCCGCACGGGTGTTCATCGTGCCGGTCGGGTTGTTCGGGTGGCAGATGTAGACGAGCTTGGTTCGCGGCGTGACGGCTGCGAGCAGCGCGTCGAGGTCGTAACGGTGGTCCCGCAGCGGGACACGCACCGGGCTCGCGCCGAGCTTGAGCCCGTAGATGACGTAGCTGGGGAAAGACGGCCAGCCGCAGACGAGCTCGTCGCCCGGGTCGAGCACGGCCTGCGAGAGGCCGTCGATGAGGCCGTCCGCGCCGGAGCCCACCGCGATCTCCTCGAAGCGCACGCCGTGCCGTTCGGCGAGCGCCGTCCGCAGCCGGTACGCACCGCCGTCCGGATAGCGGTTCAGCTCGCCCGCCGCCCGCTCCATCGCCGCGAGCGCCTGCGGAAACGGGCCGAGCGGTCCTTCGTTGGACGCGAGCTTCACGACGCGCTCGAGACCGAGCTCGCGCTGGACCTCCTCGACCGGCTTGCCCGGCTCGTAGGGAGTCAGCCCCGTCAGCGCGGGCCGGACGAAGCCGGCCGGAATGTCCGCCACCCTAGGAGCTGGGACTCTCGTCCGATTTCTTGCGCCAGAACCAGAGCGCACCGCCGAGGGCGGCGAAGATCGAAGCGATCGCGGACTTGTTCAGTCCGGCGTGCTCTCCGCTCCCCGGTACGGCCGCGCGCGCCTTTTGCTTTCCGAACCGCTTCGCGACCTTCCAAACACCCCAGCCGAGCACGGCGTTGCGTCGATTGACAATCCCCATAGTCCTCTCTCCTTTCGAAATGAGCGTACCAAGGTGTCTTCCAACTTCTGGGTCTGACCCCAGCTGTTCGATCCAAAGAGAAAGGGGCTCGTGGGGGAACCGTGGCTCCCCCACGAGTGGGACGAGGGCACGTCCGTCTTAGAAGACTCCGGACACGCTGATTCCTTGCGGCGCGTTAGGGCTTGTTGCCCCGCGTGTCGAACGGGCCCGGGAGCTGCCTCGGCTTCTTCGCCTTCACGTGCACGCGGTGCGACGTCGTCGGATGTGACGGATGCACCGGGTGGCTCACGTTGACGTGCCGGGATGCGACGCTCGCATCGGTGTACTGCTTCTGCCGTCTCCAGGCGTGGCCGCGCGAGGCATGGGCTTTCGCGCTCGCGTTCGAGCCGTGGCCCCGCCCGGCCTGCTTCTGCTTTGCGGGCGCCGAAGCGCCGCGCGCGTGAGCCTGTGCGGCGGCCGCATTCCCGTGTGCGCTGGACGCGAGCGGGATGTGCTCGCGCGGCGCCGGAACGATCCCGGATGCGGAAAGCGAATGTACGGCCGGCGATTGCGCGCTCGCGGAGCGTGTCTGCGACGGCCGCCAGGGTGCATGCCGGGCACCTTCGTACCCGGCACTGCCGATGACGAGCCCGGCCGTGACCGCCGCGGCGGCCTTGACCGCCAACCCGGTGCCGACCGCCGCGCCACCACCGCCGAAGAACGAGCTCAGCGACCCCGGAAGCGGGGCGAGTGCAAGCGACTTGAGCGCGCCACGCTGCGCACGCTGCCGGCGCGCAAACGCCGCGCATTCGGAGCACTCACGCAGGTGCGCCCGGAGCTGGCCCCGCTCCGGTCGCGGCAGACGGCCGTCGAGCTGGCGTGAGATCGCAAACTCCGCCTCGCCGCAGGTGAGCGACCCCTCGAGCTGCTCGCGCAGGGCGCGGCGCGCACGGAAGATGAGCGTCTCGACCGCGCTCGTCGAGACGTCGAGGATCTCGGCGATCTCGGTATACGAACGCCCCTCGAGCTCGCGCATGACGAGCGCGGCGCGTTGGTTGAACGCCAGGTGGCTGAGCGCGCGGCGGATGTCCTCGCCTGTGGGCAGGTCGTCGTCGACGATCGTGTCGGCGATGTCGTCCTCGAAGGCGACCTCCGACGGCCGGCGGGCCGACTGGCGGAAGCGTTGCCGACAGACGTTGTGCGCGATCGCAATCAGCCAGTTCTGCGGCTTCTCCGGCCGGTTCCCCTTTTCGACGTATGAGCGGTACGCGTTGAGGAAGGTCGTCTGGGTGACGTCCTCGGCATCCGCGGGATTGCGCATGACCGCGAGCGCATAGCGATACACGTCACCGACGTGCCGCCTATACATGCGCTCGAAAGCCCGGTCCGAGCGAGGCCGCTGCGCCAGCAGGGGCGTCATGCCCTAGTAGATACCCGGTCCAGCCGAATCTTGCGGCCTGGACTTAAGGCAACTTCGGCAGTGGTGGGGGCTGAACCGGCAGGTCCGGCACCGAGGGAGCCTGCACCGGAAGAGAGGAACTGGGCGCCGAGATGGTCGTCTCCACGGTGGGTTCCGTCGCGGATGCCGGCGAAGCCGGGCCGGCCGGTGCGGCTGCCGAGCTCGAGCCGGCCAACGGTGCGGTGACCTGCCTCGAGCCACCCGTCGCAACCGGGTCCGCGTGCCGAGCACTGGGAGACAGGACCTGGGCGCCCGCGGCACGGGCTGTCGGAACGCGCCGGGCGTCGACCACAGCGGCGGGACCGACTCGGGTTTCAGGCAAGGCCCCGCGCACCGCGTTCGAGGCGACGTGTGGCCGCGCCGCGACTACCCGATTGGTCTGCTGCCCGCCGCCGAGTCCGGTCGCAAGCGCGCCGGCCACGAGTGCGAGGGCGGCCTTGAAGATGAAGCCGCTCCCGAGGAGCACGCCGCCGCCGGCTACGACCCCGCCGCCTTCGACCAGCTGCGCGAGCGAGGCCGGCAGCGGGACGGCCCCGAGCGAGCGCAGCGCGGAGGCCCGTAGCCGCAGCGAGCGCCGCGCGCGAAAGATCAGGGTCTCCACCGCCGCGACGGAGACGTTGAGGGTCTCCGCGATCTCGCCGTACGACCGGCCTTCGAGCTCGCGCATGATGAGCGCGGCGCGCTGGTTGAACGGGAGGCGGCCGAGCGCGCGCAGCACTCCTTCGACGTTCGGGCGCTCGTCCTCCGGGACGGCGAGCCGGTCGACGTGATCTTCGAGCGGGACTTCCTTCACGCGCCGGCTCGACCGGGCGTAGCGGGTGCGCGCGACGTTGTGCGTGATCTTGATCAACCAGTTCTGCGGCCTCTCGATGTGATCACCGCGACAATAGGCGCGGTACGCGTTCATGAACGTCGTCTGCGTCACGTCCTCCGCGTCGGCGGGATTCCGCAGCAATGCGAGCGCGTAGTGGTAGACGTCCTTGACGTAGCGCCGGTAGAGCGCTTCGAAGGCCTCGTCCCGCGCCAGCACCGAGAGCTCGGGGGCGATCGCTGCCATTACCGTATGAACGATCCTTGCCTGGCGGCAGGTACGCGTAACTTATCAGTTGAAAACGGTAAAACGGCGTCTGCCTGCCGACGCCGGGTCACGCGCTCGTGCGGAACGCTAGACGGCTGCTTTCGCGCGCTTGCGGTTCGGGACGTGGATCGCGCGGCCGAGAGCGACCAGGCCTGCTTCCTTGATCGCCTCGGACAGCGTCGGGTGCGCCGCCATTCCGTCGGCGACGGTCTCGACGGTCGCCTCGGCGTCGATCGCGACGACACCGGCCTCGATCAGATCCGTGACGTGCGGGCCGACCATGACGACCCCGAGCAGCTCCCCGTACCGCGTTTCGTGGATCGACTTCACCCAGCCGACGATCTCGTTTTGCATCACCGCGCGGGCGTTCGCCACCCAAGGGAACATTCCGGTCGCGACATCGTCGCCGTACTGCGATCGTGCTTCGAGCTCGGTCAACCCGACGCCGGCGATCTCCGGATCCGTGTAGATCGGCCGCGGTACCGCTCGGTTGTCGACGACCGCCTCATGCCCGCAGGCGTTTTCGGCCGCAACCTCACCCTCGCGGAAGGCGGTGTGCGCGAGCTGCCAGTAGCCGGCACAGTCGCCGACAGCGTAGATGTGAGGAACGGTGGTCCGGCGGTGCTCGTCGGCGGCGATTCCCTTACGCTTGTCGAACTCGACGCCGATCGACTCGAGGCCGAGACCGTCGACGGACGGGCCGCGCCCGACGGAGACGAGCATCAGGTCGGCGTCGACCGTCTCACCGTCGCCGAAGTGGACGGTGAGGGCCCCGCCCCGCTCCTCGACCTTCGTGCACTGCTTCTCGAGGTGGAGCGTGACCCCGCGCTTCCCGAACTGCTTGGCGAGCTCCTTCGACGCGTCCGCGTCCTCCTGCGGAATCAGCGACGGCAGCATCTCGATGATCGTCACCTCGCTGCCGAAGCGCCGGAAGATCGACGCGAACTCGCAGCCGATGATGCCGCCGCCAAGCACGACGAGCCGCTTCGGCACCTCTGTCTGCGCGAGCAACCCCTCTGAGTCGACGCAGCGTTCGGAATCGAGCCCCTCGATCGGCGGGCGGAGCGGGTATGAGCCGGTCGCGATGATCGCCGATTTGAAGGAGACGTCCTCCCCACCCTCGACCGCGATCGTGTTCGCATCCGTGAAGGTGCCGTTGCCCTTGACCCACTCGACGCCGTTCGCCTTGAAGAGCGATGCGACGCCCTGGGTCATCTGCTTGACGACGGCCGCCTTCCACTCGTTCGCCTTGCCGAACTCGAGCTGGAAGCCGCCGAGCTTGACGCCGAGCTTGTCGAAGGTGTGCTCGGCCTCCTTCAACGCGTAGGCCGTCTGCACCCACGCCTTGGTCGGGATGCAGCCGATGCGCAGGCACGTACCGCCGAGCTCCGGCTCGCGTTCGACGCACGCCACCTTCGCGCCTAGCTGCGCAGCGCGGATCGCGCCGGTGTATCCGCCGGGCCCACCTCCGAGAACTGCGACGTCGACTTCCATCGGACCTAGCCGCCGCTTGTGGGCGCCGTTCTCAGGACGCCCGGGCTCTGCCCGTGCGTCCGCCTGAACCCCGTCAATACGATTGGGTACACGGGCACGCTCCTAGGTTAGTTCAGCCTTCATGGTCACCGTCCCGTCCTTCTCCTCCACGCCGCGGAAGCCGAAACGCTCGTACAGCTTCGTCATGCCCTTCTCGGCACTGAGGCTGATCGCCGTGTGACCCTGCTCTCGGGCGCGGTCGAGCAGCGCGTCCATCAGCTGGCCTCCGAGGCCGCCGCCACGCCGGCTCGGGACGACGGCGATCGTCAGCTCGGGCGTCTGCTCGTCGACGAAGCCGAAGCCTGGCGCACTCGCCGGGAACACGCGGTACCACGCCGCGCCCACCGGCCCGGCCTCCCAAGCGACGAGGCCCGCGTCACCGGGGCGGCCCCAGTTGTTCACGTAGCGTGCGACCGGCAGGTCAGGGTCTTCGTTGAGGCGCCAGTGGTAGGCGTGCTTGAGCATGTCGCGAAGGAAACGCACGTCCTGCGGCCCCGCTTGGCGGATCACCTCGGCAGTCTACGACTCGCTCGAAGGAGTGATTCGCCAGCGCCGGATGCAAGAAGGAGGCTCGTCCGGCATCTCAACGTGCGTGAAAAGGAACGATGAACAGCGGACCGAATTCGGCACGGGCCTGAGGGCCCGCCTGCTTCGTCGCCGCGCGCTGCGATTCGGTCCTGGACGCGTCCGCCTGCCCGCGCCGCTCGTCCAACGGCCGTCGGCTCTCTAGATCCCTAGAGGGCTTTTGCGCACACCGGGACGGGTTTCCGTCCGGAGGGAACGCGCCCTCATCCTCTCGGCGCAGGCAGTCCGAGCTCGCGAGCGGCCCAGGGAAGCGCAACCTCTAGCTGGCGCCGCTGGAACTCACGCACGGTCGGCGCGCCGGCAGGCGCCGGCAACCCGGCGCGCACGGCGAAGAAGCCCGCGACGGCGGCCGCGAGCGGGCCGGCATCGGGCAGGACCTCCCACGGCTCCGGTCCGCCTTCGAGGCGCAGGCTCGGCAGCCAGAACGCGGCATCGAATCGCCCGTTCCCGACGCACGCCAGATTCCAGTCGACCAGGACTGCATCTGTTCCCTTGAAGCAGAGGTTGTCGCTGCGGACGTCGAGATGAAGCAAGTCGTTGCCGCCGAGCTCGGCGTCGTCGCAGGCAGACAGGAGCGCGGGCAGGGCCTCCTCGAGCCAACGTCGGGAACAGAGACCCGTGGACAGCAGCGGCTCGGGATCTTCGCGCACGCCCGGCCAGCCGACGATGCTGTCGCGCCGGTCAGCGAGGAAGCCGAGCCCCGCCGGAGGCGGCGTGGCCCGCAGTGCTTCGAGTGCCGAGAGCACGGCGTCGATGCGCTCGCGCGTCCAGGGCGGCGGCCACTCGGCGGCACCCAGATCTTCGAGCACCAGAAAGAAACACTGACCACTGTCGTACGCGCCGAAGTACGCCGGCATGAAGAGTCCGGCGACCCGCTCATAAACGAGGCGTTCCTTGCGGAGCCAGACTGCCGCGTCGGAGTCGAGTGCCTGCTTGACGAACACCGAGCCTCCGTCGTCGAAGCGCACGCGCCAGTGCGCGTTGACGCGCCCGTAGCCGCCACTCTCGACGCGGTCCCAGCGGGCCGCCCGTAGGCCGAGCAGCTGCTCGAGCTCAGCCGCTGGAGAGCGATTGCGCAAACTGGACCCGGTTGCCATCCGGGTCGAACACATCCAAGAGCCGGATCTCGCCGTGGAGCTCGAACACGACGCCGATTTCCACACCGGCGCGCCGTAGCTCCTCCGCCGCCGCCTTGACGTCGTCGACGTCGACGTGCGCGACACCGCCATCCTCCTGCGGCTCACCGAGCGCGAGGCCGATCTCCATTCCGTTGCGTTCGAGCTTCGACCAGTTGCCCTCGTCGACAAACGTCTCCGTGAACCCGAGCTTCTGCTTGTAGAACGCGCGCGCAGCGTCGAAGTCGCGGACCTGGTACCAGACGGTCACAGCGCCAGGCCGGGCTCCTCGAGAAACGCCTTCACGTCCCCGAGGAATTGCGCGCCGGTCGCTCCGTCGATGGCGCGGTGGTCGCACGTCAACGTCAGCTCCAGGCGCGGTCGCACGACGATCTCGCCGTCGACTGCGACCGGTTTCTCCTCTGTCGACCCGACCGCCAGGATCGCTGCCTGCGGTGGATTGAGCACCGCGATGAAGCGCTCGATCCCGAACATGCCGAGGTTCGAGATCGTGAACGTTCCGCCCTCGAGGTCCGCCTGCTGCAGCTTGCCGGAGCGCGCACGCTCCACCACAGCGGCCCGGTCGGCCGCGATCTCGGCGATCGTCTTGTGCTCGCAGTCGCGAATCACCGGGACGACGAGGCC
>VAXY01000291.1:0-1369 GCA_005885085.1 Actinomycetota bacterium
CCCGTGAGTTCGTCGTTCGCGGAATCGATGCGCGCCCAGCGCACAGCCTTCGAACGTGTGACCGAGCCTCGCTCCACGTTGGTCAGGGAATCCCGTCTCTAGACTTGGCTTGATGGACTTCGAGACACGCGCGATCCACGACGGCCAGGAGCCGGATCCGGCGACAGGCGCGGTCACCGTGCCGATCTACCAGACCTCCACGTACGTCCAGGAGGCGGTCGGCCGGCACAAGGGCTACGACTACGCGCGCGTCGCCAACCCGACGCGCACCGCGCTGCAGCTCTGCCTCGCCTCGCTCGAATCCGCCGAGCACGGCCTCGCGTTCTCATCGGGGCTCGGTGCCGTGACCACGATCATGCATCTGGTCTCCCCGGGCGATCGCATCGTCGCCGTCAACGACGTCTACGGCGGCGTCTACCGGACGTCTACCGGATGTTCTCGCAGGTGTACGAGCCCAAGGGCTACGAGTTCACCTGGCTGCCCGCCGCCGAGCTCGGCGGCGGTCTCGCAGAGCACCTCGACGAGCGCACACGCATCGTGTGGCTCGAGACGCCGACCAACCCGCTGCTGAACGTGATCGACATCCGCGCGGCGGCCGATGCCGCTCACGCCGCGGGCGCGATGGTCGTCGTCGACAACACGTTCGCTACCCCGTATCTGCAGCGACCGCTGGAGCTGGGCGCGGACATCGTCGTGCACTCGACGACCAAGTACCTCGGCGGCCACTCCGATGTCGTCGGCGGGTTCGCGGCCACGAACGACCCCACCGTCGCGGAGCGCCTGCAGTTCCTGCAGAAGTCGCTCGGCGCCGTGCCCGGCCCATTCGACTGCTGGCTCGTGTTGCGCGGGATCAAGACGCTGGCGGTCCGGATGCGGCAGCACTGTGAGAACGCGCACGTCGTCGCGTTGCGGCTCGCGCACCACCCGCGCGTCGAGCAGGTGCTCTACCCCGGCCTGCCGACGCACCCCGGGCACGAGATCGCCGCGCGGCAGATGCGCGACTTCGGCGGGATGATCTCCTTCCTCGTCGAGTCCGAGGACGAGGCGGTCAACCTCGTCGCGCAGACGAAGATCTTCCAGCTGGCGGAGTCGCTCGGCGGCGCCGAAAGCCTGATCGAGCATCCGGCGCGGATGACGCATGCGTCCACGGCCGACGCGCCGTTCGCCGCACCCAAGAACCTGATCCGCCTCTCGGTCGGCCTCGAGTCAGCCGAGGACCTCGTCGACGACCTCGAGGCTGCCCTCGTGCGCTCGACCGCCTCCGCCGGCGCATAGCGGGAACCCACCCCACGCGGGTGGTGTAGGGGAGGCATGAAGAGACTCGTACTCACCGCGTTTGCAGCCGCCGCGCTCGTGCTGCCGGCGACCG
>VAXY01000291.1:1423-3484 GCA_005885085.1 Actinomycetota bacterium
GGCGAGGGCGACACCTCGACCGACCTCGGCCTGCTCGTCACCGAGGCCGGCTTCTTCCCGGAGGTGTACGGCCAGTCGCCGAGCCCCATCCTACGCACGAAGCCGACCGGGCTCGGCCCACGCTACGCGGTCGTCTACACCGTCCCCGGCCCGACGACCAGCACGATGGAGCAGGACCTCTACCCGTACGCAGCCGGCGGCCCTGCGAGCTACATGCGTCCCGGCCAGCGCTTCTGGGGCACACAGTCGACGGTCGGAGGGTGGTACCGGGGGACGAGTGCGCTCAAGACGATGCTGATCAAGGCCGGCCTGCCCCAAACGGCGCCGGCCTCTGACCGCGTACGCATCGGCGGTTTGCGGGGGATCGGGATCGCCGCGGCGGCGGGCGTCGTTCTCGCCGGCGCAGGGTTCGCGGTGCTGCGGCGACGCCGTCGCTAGGCCATGGGAGGATCCGGGGCCCATGGCCCCGGATCCGATCGACCTCCGCCACGAGGACGCCGAACGCGTCGTCGGGGTCTACCTACTGGAGACCGACGACGGCCCGGCCCTGTTCGACTGCGGCCCCTCGCCGCGCGTCGGCACGCTCAAGCGGGAGCTGCGTGCGCGCGGGCTCGAGCTGACCGACCTCTGCCACCTGCTCCTGTCTCACATCCACCTCGACCACGCCGGGGCCGACGGAGTGCTCGTCCGCGAGCATCCGGCTCTCCAGGTCCACGTCTCCGCGGTCGGTGCACCCCATCTCGTCGACCCGGAACGGCTCGAGGCCAGCGCGAGACGGCTCTACGGTGACAGTTTCGACGCGCTCTGGGGAGAGCTCGCCCCGGTCCCCCGGGAGAACGTGCACGTGGTCGGCGAGCGTGTGCTCGGCTTCGACTGCTTTCCGACGCCGGGCCACGCGAGCCATCACGTCTGCTACCTCGGCCAGGATGGGACGCTGTACGCAGGCGACGCCGCCGGCGTCCGCATTCAGCCTCACCCGACCGTGCTGCCTCCGACACCGCCGCCGGAATTCGACCTCGACGTCTGGCTGCGGACGCTCGACGAGATCGAGCGCCGCACCCCGGCCCGGCTTGCGCTGATCCATTTCGGCGTAGCAGCCGACGTTGAGCGCCACCTCGACGAGCTGCGCGGACGACTCGCCGACTGGGTCGCGCGCACCGAGGTGGGTGTGACGGAGGAGGAGTTCAGCGAGTCCGTGCGGGCAGACGTGGAGAGCGGGCTCGAGGAATACGAGCGGGCGATGCCGTTCTGGCAGTCATACGCGGGCCTTCGGCGCTACTGGGAGAAGCGGCGTGCGGCTTGACACCGGGCCGCTGCGGGTGCGGAACTTCCGCCTGCTCTTCGCGGCCCGCTCGATCTCCTACTTCGGGACGTACCTCGCGCCGATCGCGGTCGCGTTCGCCGTCCTCGACCTGACCGGGTCGGCCAGCGACACCGGCATCGCCTTCGCCTGCTGGACACTCGCCCAGGTCTCGACGCTGATGGTCGGCGGTGTCGTCGCCGACCGTCTACCGCGCCGGCTCGTGATGGTCGGCTCTGACGCGGGCAACCTTTGCGTGCGCACTCTGATGGGCGTGCTGTTGATCAGCGGACATGCGCACGTCTGGGAGATCTTCGTCCTGCAGGCGCTCGGAGGCGCCGCGACCGCCTTCTACTCCCCGGCCTCGAGCGGGCTCGTGCCGGAGGTGGTCGACGCACGGCAACTGCAGCAGGCGAACTCGTTCATGGGCGTCGCGCGCTACCTCGCGTTCCCGCTCGGTGCCGCGACGGGTGGTGCGATCGTCGCGACGATCGGCAGCGGGACCGCCCTGCTCGTCGACGGCGGCACGTACGCGGCGAGCGCTCTGCTGCTCAGCGGCGTACAGCTGCCGGCCCGTGTGCACGCAGCGGCCGCACCGAACTTCCTCCGCGAGCTGCGCGAAGGCTGGCAGGCGTTCACCGAGCACACGTGGGTCTGGCTGCTGACGGCTTGGGTCGCCTTCTATTTCCTGATCACCTATGCGCCGTTCTTCGTGCTCGGCCCGTACATCGCCAAGCACTCGCTCGGCGGCGCCGGTGCGT
>VAXY01000153.1 GCA_005885085.1 Actinomycetota bacterium
CGTGCCTGTTCATGCTGTCGGGCCTACGGGGATCGTGGGTCCGCAGCCGCATCTCCGTGCATGTGGGCGAGACGAAGGGCAACTCGAAGAAGGCCCGCAAGGAACGCCGCCTCGAGGCGCTCGGGAATGTCTTCCGCGCGACGGAGAAGACGTTCGGGAACCTGAAGCAGTGGCGCTGGATCGGCAAGATGCTCGAGCGTGGCGACGTTCCGCTGAAAACGGTCGAGTTCTTCTGGATCGAGGTTGTGGCGGTCGTCGTCGTGTTCATGTTCTCCGTCGTGATGGGGGCGCCGCTGCCGTTCATGGTCGGCGCGCTCGTGATCGGCGGATCGATTCCGTTCTGCGTCGTCTGGTTGAAGATGCGCAAGCGCATCCGCGCTTTCGAGGACCAGCTGCCGGACCTGCTGATCACGATCGCGGCAGCCCTCAAGGCGGGGCACTCCTTCAAGCAGGGCCTGCAGGCCGTCGTCGACGAAGGCCATCCGCCGGCCGACCAGGAGATCAGGCGGGTGCTGACGGAGACGTCCCTCGGCCGCCCGATGGACGACGCACTGGCGGAGATGGCGGAACGTGTGGGATCCAAGAACTTCGAGTTCGCGATCACGGCCGTCACGATTCAGCGCCAGGTCGGCGGCTCGCTCGCGACGCTGTTCGACATGGTTGCGGACACTGTCCGGCAACGCCAGCAGTTCGCGCGCAAGATCCGCGCGCTGACTGCGATGGGGCGCATGTCGGCATACACACTGATCGGCATTCCATTCTTCATCGCGGGAACGGTGACCTTGCTGAATGGCCGCTACATGCATCCGCTCTACTTCACGAAAGCCGGCCATTTCATGATCGTCCTCGCGCTCGTGATGATGGCGTTCGGTTCCCTGATCCTGAAAAAGATCGTCTCCTTCAGAGGTTGATGCCATGCTCTTGTTTCTCGCCATAGCAACGATCGGCTTCGCTGTGTACTTCCTCGCCGAGCTTGCGACGACGCCGATGCGCACACGCAGAAACCTCGTCCATCGTGCGGCGAACTACGGCCGAGTCAAGGTTGGGGGGAAGGAGCTGCCGAAGTTTCGGGAGCGTGTGTTCTCCCCGTTGACGACGCAGGTCGCGCGACTGGTGCTGCGGGTGAATCCGAAGGCGTCGACCAACGCCGTCGCGATGAAGCTCATGGCGGCCGGCATGCGCAATACGTCGCCGAACGGCTTCATCGCCACGCAGGGAATCCTCGCCATCGGCTGTGGCTTCGCCGGACTCGTGGTCCTGGGGGCGGTCTCGCCCGCGCGCGCACCGGTGTTCGCGATCCTGCTCGCCGTGCTCGGCTTCATGGGCCCGAGCTTCTACCTCAACGGCCGCGTGCGCTCACGGCAGGCCGCGGTTGCGGCTGAGCTGCCCGACGCGCTCGACCTTCTGTCTGTGAGCGTCGAGGCCGGGCTCGGCTTCGACGGCGCAGTGCAGAAGCTGACCGAGCACATGGAGGGCCCGCTGATCGAGGAGTTCGAGCTCGCGCTGGGCGAGATGCGCATCGGCGAGGGACGCCAGGAGGCTCTGAAGAAGATGGCCGAGCGGAGCGCGTCACAGGAAATGTCGAGCTTCGTGCGCGCGATCGTCCAGGCCGACCAGCTCGGTATCTCCCTCGGCCGCATCCTGCGCATCCAGGCCGCGGACACGCGCCTGAAGCGCCAGCTGCTGGCGGAGGAGAAGGCGATGAAGGCGCCGATCAAGATGCTCTTCCCGACGGTCGCATTCATCTTCCCGGCGATGTTCATCGTCATCCTCGGGCCGGCATTCCTGAACCTGTCCAAGATCTTCCAGTTCTAGGGCGCGGAGTGGCCGTGGCTGCAGACCACAGCAAGACGGAGGGTGGCTTCGGGTCCGGCCTGCGGGCGAAGCTCGCTGGCAAGGACGAAGAGCCTCGCTCTCCCGCGGAAGCGATCGCGGCCGCAGACCCGGCCGCGCTCCCCGACCTGGAGCTTCTGCGCGCCGAGTTGAGCGCGTCACTCGCTCGCGAGCAGGATCTGCGTGCCTCGCTCCACGAGCAGGTCGAGGTCTCGGGCCGCGAGGGTGGCCTCGAACAGGACGTCGCCGGGCAGGCGGCTGCGCTCGACCGGCGCGCTGCCGCTCTCACCGCCACCGAGGCGGAGCTCGAGGAGCGCGAGCGCCAGATCGCGCAGCGGCTGGCGGAGCTCGACGGCGCGCTCGAGGAGAAGGAGAGGCTCGCGACACTCGAGTCGCGGATCTCGGAGCGCGAGCAGCTCGTCGACCTGAAGATCCAGGAGCTGAAGCAGGCCGACGACCAGCGGGCGTCCGAGGCGAAAGGGTGGCAGGAGAAGGTCGAAGACCTGACGCAGCGTGAGAAGGAGCTCGCACACGCGGAGGCACGGATCGAAACGGCGCGCACGGAGTCGGAGGCGCGACACGAGAAGCTGATCCAAGCTCTCGAGGAGAGCGAGAAGAAGGCGCGGAGGGCGGAAGACGAAGCGCGCTCGCTCGAGAGGAAGCTGGCGAAGGCGGAGCAGGAGACGACACAGGCACGCGTCCAGCTGGAGGCGCGCGAGAAGGTCCTCGCGAAGCGCGAAGCCGAGATCGCCTCCGAGAGCGGCAAGAGCGAGGACCGCCTCGTCGCGAAGGCACGCGAGCTCGACGAGCGCGAGCTGGCGCTGTCGACCAAAGCAGGCGACCTGAAGGCGCGGCTCGACCAGCTCCAGCAGGAGGCGAAGGAACATGCCGCCACCGTCGACCAGGCGCGCAGGCACGAAGAACAGGCTCGCGCGCTCCAGCAGAAGCTGGAGGAGCGCGAGGCGAAGGTGGCGGCCGTCGAACAAGAGGCGGCGCACCTGCGCGCCGAGATGGAGGCACGCGCGAAGCAGCTGGCCAAGCGAGAGGCCGAGCTGGGGAGCAACAAGGGGCAGGGGGACGAGCAGTTGGTTGCGCGCGCCCGGGAGCTCGACCAGCGCGAGCTCGAGCTGTCCACTGCCGCAAGCGACCTCTCCGCTCGGAGGGAGCAGCTCGAGCGCGAGGCGAACGAGCGGGCAGCGGCTCTCGAGGAGGCGCGCGGGAAGGAAGCCGAGGCGCGCTCCCTGCAGGAAGCGCTCGCCAACCGCGAGCGGGAGCTGGCCGCAACGGAGCGCGAGTTGGCACAGGGACGCTCACAGCTCGAGGCCCGCGAGCAGATGCTCGCGAAGCACGAGGCCGAGCTCGCCGGCGCCAACGGCCGCGACGAGCGCCTGATGGAGCGCGCGCGCGAGCTCGATCAGCGCGAGTTGGAGCTCTCGACGCGCGCGACGGAGCTGAGCGGACGCATCGAGCAGCTCGAGCGCGCGGCGCACGAGAGCCAGGAGGCTGCGAACGACGCCCGCTCGCGGCTGGCCAACTTCGACCAGCGCGAGGCGGAGCTGATCGCCCGCGAGGCCGAGTTCCACCGCCAGGAGGCGGCGCTGCGCCGTGCGGCCGAGGAGGCGCGGAAGCCGGAAGTGGATGAGCTCGCGGAGCGCAGGCTCAAGCAGCGGGACGAGGAGCTGGAATCGCGCGAGGCAGCACTCAACAAGGCCGAGCAGGCGATCCTCGCATCACGCAGCCGCTACGAGGGCAAGGAGAAGGCCCTCGACGAACGCGAGCATGTCCTGGCCGGCCGCGCGAAGGAGCTCGAGGAGCGCGAGGCCGCGCTCAACCTCCGCGAGGCACAGCTCGAGGCCGAGTTCGAAGTGCGCGAGCAGCGCCTGGAGCAGCGCGAGAAGGCCGGCGCGGAGCTCGAAGCCCAACTGTCGACGCGAGAAAGCGACCTGTCGATGTACGTCGCGCAGCTGCAGGAAAACTTCGACCGCCGCGAAGCGGAGTGGTGGTCCAAGCAGCTCGGCGGCAACGCGCAGCAACCTCCGGCGGCGTAGAGCGACTGCCGGGGTCTGACCCAAGAGGGGTCAGACCCCAGCCTTACGCGTCAGAATCTGCGTGATGGCCTCGACCCTCAGCGATCGCGAGCTCGTCGCACGCTGTCGGGCGGGCGACCAGCAGGCCTGGAACGAGCTTGTCGAACGGTTCTCGCGCTACGTGTATGCGATCTCCGTTCAGGCGTTCCGGCTCTCCGAGACGGACGCGGAGGACGTCTTCCAGGAAGTCTTCGCCCGTGCGTACCAGCACCTCGACAAGCTCCGAGACGACGCCGCGGTGCGGCCGTGGCTCGCGCAGCTCACCCGCCGGCTGTGCATAGACAGGCTCCGCGCAGCGGCACGCGAACTGCCGGTCGCGGACGAGGAGCTGATCGCCGGCTCGGAGGAGACTCTCGCGCTGCTCGACGAGGCCCTGACGGTGCACGAAGCGCTCGCCGCGACGCCGGAGCACTGCAGGGAGATCCTCGACCGCTTCTTCGCGCGAGACGAGAGCTACAAGACGATCGGGGAGGCGCTCGACCTCCCGGCCGGAACAATCGCTAGCCGCATCTCCCGGTGCCTCGGACGCCTGCGGGAGCTGCTCGAGGGAAGAAGCGACCCCAATCGCCCGTCTGGAGTTCGATGACCGTCTTCGGCGAAGAGCAGCTTGCCCGCCTGATCCGGGCGCTCCCTCCGGCGCCGGAGGGCTGGGTGCGGGCCGCCCAGGAGCTCCCGCTGGCGCGGGCCGAGCTGGACCAGATCGTCGCCCGCGCGGAGGCCGACGCAGCCTTCCGTGAGCGTCTGGTCGCCGATCTCGAGGCCGCCCTCGAAGCCGAGGGCTATGAGCGGACCACGGCCGTTCTCGCCGCGCTGCGCCTGCGCTTGAAGTCGAAGTAGCAGAATCCCCTCATGCAGACGGCTTCGGGTGGTGGTCCACTCGCGGCCCTCGTTACGGCATCCGCGGCCGAGCTGCTGGCCAAGGTCGCCCGTGCGTCGAGGGACGCCTGGCCGGAGGCGGCCGGGGTAGCCGCGCAGGCAGAGTCCCTCCGAGACCGGGCGGTGCCGCTCGCCGAGCTCGCCGCTCGCGCCTACGAGGAGGCACTCAACGCCGTAGGCGGAGACTACGAGGTCGGGCGCAAGTACGCAGAGGCGGCGGAGCCTCCGCTACGCATCGCCGCGGCGGCCGCCGACGTGGCTGCACTGGCCGCCTTCGTCGCGCAGCAATGCGATCCCGCCCTCAGACCGGACGCGGTTGTCGCGGGGCTGCTCGCCGCCGGCAGCGCACGAGCGGCCGCCGAGCTCGTCGCCGTCAACCTGACGACTGCCACCGACGACGAGCGGGTCCGCCGCGCAGACAGGCTCGCCGAGGAGGCTGCCCGCACCGCCGAGGAGGCACGGGCAGCCCGGGAGTAGATCAGGCGGTGTGAACCGCCGGCTGTCGTCGAGTGACGGAACTCGCCCAGCGAAGCGCCTTCTCGCCCAGCCACGAGGTCCGGGCGGGTGCCTCCTCTCGCAACAGAGCGGCGAGCCGCTCCTGTTTCGCTTCGCGGAGCAGATCCGCGTGACGGTCCCGGGCAATCTCCTGGTGGGATAGAGGAAACACTTCAGCCACAAGACGGCCCAGCACGCTCCCTGCTTCCGGGGCTTACGCTGTCGAAGGTGACGGAAGAGCCACTGCCCGCCTGGAGCCTCCCCGCAGACGCGGTCGAGCGGATCGCGCTGCCCGAAGCCTGGCCCGGCCGCATTACGCGGGAGTGGGCGTGGGGAGGGGCGACCGGAGCCGGGGTGCGCGTCTGCGTCCTCGACAGCGGCGTCGAGACCGACCATCCACAGGTCGGAGAGGTTCAGCAGTCGATCGCGATCTCGCTCGACGGCGAGACCGTGATCGTCGAGGACGAGGACACCGCGGGCGACCTCTGCGGACACGGAACGGCCTGCGCGGGCGTGATCCGTTCGCTCGCCCCGGATTGCGAGGTGGCGAGCGTGCGCGTGCTCGGCGCGGGTTTCACCGGCAGCGGGGCCATCCTCCTGGAGGGGCTGCGCTGGGCGGTGGCGCAGGGCTACGACGTGATCAACATGAGCCTGTCGACGACGAAGCAAAAATTCGCCTCGCTCCTGCACGAGCTCGCCGACACCGCATACTTCCGGCGCACGATGGTCGTCGCCTCAGCCCACAACATGCCGGTCGATAGCTATCCCTGGCGTTTCTCCAGTGTCATCTCCGTCGGTAGCCACGAGCTATCCGATCCTTTCGCCTACTACTACAACCCGACGCCGCCGGTCGAGTTCTTCGCGCGGGGCGTGGATGTCGAGGTCGCCTGGCTCGGCGGTGGGCGCCTCGTCTGCACGGGCAACAGCTTCGCGACGCCGCACATCGCCGGGATCGCGGCGCTGGTCCTCTCCAAGCATCGCGAGCTGACGCCGTTTCAGCTCAAGAGCGTCCTTTATCTGACCGCGTCGAACGTCGGAGACGGATCGTGAGCGACGAGCTGCGGGGCGCGGTTGCAGCCGGCGTCCTGGGCGCCGAGGAGAATTACCGCGCGCTGCTGCGGTCGATCGTCGAGGTGGCCCGGGCGATCTTCAATGCGAAGGCATCCTCGGTCTTCCTGCTCGACGAGGCGGCCGACGAGCTCGTCTTCGAGGCGGTTGCCGGTGAGGGGTCGGAATCGCTCGTCGGCCGGCGTTTTCCTTCGAGCACTGGCATTGCCGGCTTCGTCCTCGTCAGCCGCCAGCCACTCGTGATCGAGGACGTGCTGGAGGATCCGCGCTTCTCGCGCGAGACGGCGGAGAGCACGGGCTTCGTCCCGAAGGGCCTGATGGCGGTGCCGCTCCTCCACGAGGAGCGCGCCCTCGGCGTCCTCGAGGTGCTCGACCGGCCGAGCGATGCGCGCTTCACCCTGGCCGAGATGGAGCTGCTCGGCCTGTTCGCAAGCCAGGCCGCGATCGCACTCGACCTTCTGCAGCGGGCGCGGCGCGCGCAGGCGGCGCTCGCCGGGGACGGAGAGCTCGCGGTGCTCGCGCGGCTTGCGGCTGCGCTCGAGGGGCGCCGTGAGGAAGGCTCGGAGGACAGCGCCTTCGGCCTGCTGGCCGAGCTCGAGAAGCTCCTCTAGAAAGACGAAAGCCCGGGCACCTGGCCCGGGCTTTGTCAATAAGTCAGAGGATGCGGCTTAGAGATTGCGCCGCATATGGGCCTCGACATCGTCGGACTCGTCGTTGCCCGGCTCGTCACTGGCCTCGACGTTCCTGAGGTTCTTTTTGTGAGCCTCGACGTCCTCTTCGTCCTTGGCCTCGGTGTCCTGATCGATGCGCTCCTCGGACATAAAACTCCTCCTTCCGGAAGGGATCCGGCATCCTGCCGGTTTTCGTTCCACTAGACGGTCCTGCGCCCAGGAATCTTCCCTTCTCCTCTTCAAATACTCAAGTCGGCTTGAGATCCTGGGCCAGTGCGGCGCTTCTTCCAGCAGCTAACCGAGTCCGGCAGGGCTTTGCGCGAGGTCTTTGTCAACCCGGCCCTGCGCCGCATCGAGCTCGCCTGGGCCGCCTCGATCCTCGGCACGTGGGCCTATGGGATCGCGGTGGTCGTCTACGCCTACGACCACGGAGGCGCGACGGCCGTCGGCGTCGTCGGGCTCGCGCGTTGGCTGGCTGCGGCATTCGCGTCTCCGTTCGCGGCGCTGCTGGGAGACCGGTACGACCGCCGGTGGGTGATGGTCTTCTCCGACCTCGCGCGTGTCGTGCTGATCGCCGGCGCGGCGGCGGCCGTTTGGGCCTCGGCGCCGGCGATCGTCATCTATGTGATCGCCGGAATGGTCGGCGTCGCGGCGACGGCGTTCCGGCCGGCTGAGGCGGCGCTCGTTCCGACGCTCGCGCGCACGCCAGAGGAGCTCACTGCTGCGAACGTGGCCGCGAGTACGATCGAAAGCATCGGCATCTTCGGCGGGCCTGCCCTTGGTGGTCTCCTCCTCGCCGCCACGGGACCGGGGACCGTCTTCGTCGTCACGGCGGGGTTGTTGCTCTGGTCGGCGTTCCTGATCGCCCGGGTCGTCCCGGTATCGGAGGGGGAGGCCACGGAACATGAGGCCGTGTCCGTCGTCCACGAGCTGCTGGCCGGCTTTCGGACGATCGCTGGAGAGCGGCGCCTGCGCCTGCTCGTCGGGCTGTTCTCAGCGCAGACGTTCGTAGACGGGATGCTGAACGTCCTGATCGTCGTCGTCGCGCTGAAGTTGCTCGACACGGGCAGGGCCGGAGTCGGCTTCCTGAACTCCGCGATCGGGATCGGGGGCCTGCTCGGCGCGCTCGCTGCTGCGGCGCTCGTCGGGCGCCGACGCCTCGCGGCCGACTTCGGCCTCGGCATCTTCATCTGGGGTCTGCCGATTGCGCTCGTCGCGGTTTGGCCGAACCAGGTCTTCGCGCTCGTCCTGCTCGGCATCGTCGGGATCGGCAACACCCTCGTCGACGTCTCCGGGATGACGTTGCTGCAGCGCGCGGCGCCGGACGAGGTGCTGGCGCGGGTGTTCGGCGTGCTCGAGAGCCTCTTATTGCTCACCGTCGGCCTCGGCGCGTTCGTCGCGCCTTTTCTTTTGAACTGGCTGGGGACGCGCGGAGCGCTGATCACCGCGGGCGCCCTGTTGCCCGTGCTCCTCGTGCCGGCGTGGCCGCACCTGACCGCGCTCGACCGCGCCGGACACGTCCCGGCCGAGCGCGTCGAGCTGCTCCGCAAGAGCCCGATCTTCACGCCGCTTCCAGAAGCGACGGTGGAGCAGCTCGCCGACCGTCTCGAGGAAGTGAGGGTCGCGGCCGGACACGAGATCGTCCGCCAGGGTGAGGCCGGTGACCGCTTCTACCTCGTCCGTGAGGGAACTCTGGATGTCGCCGTCGACGGGCGTCCCGTGCAGGACCTCGGTCCGGGCGAGTCGTTCGGCGAGATCGCGTTGCTGCGAGGCGTACCGCGTACCGCGTCCGTCACCGCCCGCTCGGATGCGGTCCTCTATGCGCTCGACCGCGCTGCGTTCATCCCGGCCGTGACCGGCTTCGGGCCGAGCCTCTCCGCCGCAGAGGCCGTGATCGGGATGCGGCTTGGGCCGGGGCGCGCGGGGATCGTTCGCGCG
>VAXY01000154.1:0-5602 GCA_005885085.1 Actinomycetota bacterium
TCGCAAGCGACACGAACCAGGACAACCGCTACACGACCCTGGAGAAATCAATCGCCCAGCTCACCGCCCAGCGTGACCAGGTGGTCGACGGGATCAAGGCGCTGCTCGCCGGCGCCGAGCTGGGGCAGACGATCGACCACACCCAGGCGACGCAGCTCCTCGACCGGGCCGAGGGCCTGCTCGGGCGGGCCGCAGGGCTGGCCGGCCACTAGGCCGAGCGCAACCGTTCGACTTCGGAGGGCTCGAGCTCGCGCCACGCGCCGGGCTCGAGCCCTTCGAGCGTCAGACCCCCGTAGCGGTTGCGGTGCAGGCGGCGGACGGGATGCCCGACGGCCTCGAGCATCCGCTTCACCTGCCGGTTCCGGCCCTCGTGCAGCGTCAGCTCGAGCCGCGACGGCGCCAGCCGCCGGACGGTGGACGGAGCGGTCAGGCCGTCCTCGAGCTCGACGCCTTTCGCCAGGGCCTGTAGGGCGGCGTCGCCGGGGCGGCCCTCCACCTCGACCTCGTACACCTTCTCGACGCCGTAGCGCGGATGCGCGAGCCGGTGCGCGAGCGGGCCGTCGTTGGTGAGCAGCAGGGCGCCGGTCGTGTCCGCGTCGAGCCGCCCGACCGGGACGACGCGTTCCGGCACGTCGACCAGCTACGCCCTTGCGGATCGCTGGCGGTCGTGACCGTTCCGGCCGGCTTGTAGAGCAGCGCGTAGGTCAGCTTCTGGGCCGTCACGGGCTCACCGTCGACCTCGACGCGGTCGCGCGCCGCCACGAAGGTGTTCAGCTGGCCCGGGTCACCGTTGACCGTGACCCGGCCGGCCTTGATCAGCTCGTCGGCGCGGCGCCGTGAGGCGACCCCGGCCCGGGCCAGATAGGCGTTCAGGCGCACCGCGTCATATATTCGCCCCGTGGCGCATTACGTCACGCTGATGCGCTGGACGACGCAGGGCTACGCGGGCCTGCCGAAGTGGCGTGAGCGGATCGAGGAAGGCGAGCAGATCATCGCCGACGCCGGCGGCAAGCTGGTCGGCGTCTACGTCACGCTCGGGCGCTACGACGTCGTCGAGATCTTCGAGGCACCCGATGACGAGGTGGCGATCGAGATCCTGATGAAGCTGAACCGGTACGGCGCCGAGCACACGGAGACGCTGCGTGCGTTCACGCGCGAAGAGGCCGAGGAGATCGTCCGCAAGCTGTGACGGGTTATGCGTTCGGGTCGCTTGACGAGCTCGGCGACGGACCGGGGTTCCGGAAGGTGCGCGCCGCGCTCGGCGTGACGGCGTTCGGCGTCAACGGGATCGTGTTCGAGCCGGGCTACGAGGGCTTCGCGCACTTCCACGACACGCAGGACGAGCTCTACTTCGTCCACCGTGGACGCGCGCGAGTCGAGGTCGGTGGCGAGGTGCGCGAGCTCGGAGAGGGCGGGCTGTTCCACGCCGAGGCGAAGACGCCGCGGAGGGTGTCGAACGCGAGCGAGACGGAGCAGCTCGTGTTGCTGGTCCTCGGCGGCAAGGACGGCTACGTCGAGCGTGACGGCCACCTCGTCGATCCAGAGCGGGATCTCGCCCGCCGGCAGTCGTTCGGCCGCCTTTAGCCGCGCGTGAGGTGGTAGGTCGGCGCCGGCAGCCCCGGCTGCGGGCCTGCGCACGTAAAGGTGAAGCGGCCGCCCTGCACGGAGCCGCTCTGCGTGTGCGTGAGACCGTCGGCGCCAAGCCACGTCGCCTGCGCCGCCGTCCAGCCTGCGGGCACGCGCACGGAGATGGGGGTATCCGGCCCGAGCGGCTGGTGGACGGTCACGTCGTTGCTCGTGCGCGTCACGACGAGGTAGTGCGTCCCGGCTGACAGCGCCGAGCCGTCGAAGCTGCCGGTCACGATTCCGGCGGTGACGCTGTCGTCCTTGGCCTGCGCGACGAAGGTCGGCTTCGTGTTGTCCCAGTTCGCGGTCACCGTGAGGTTCGGGAACTCGGTCACCGTCTGGCCGGCGGCGGGCGAGCGGAAGTCCTGCAGCGGCTGGCCGGCGTACAGCGGCCCGAGCGCGTGCTGGAAGCTGCCGACGACGTCGAGCCAGGGCGACTCGAGCGAATCCGTCGTCCCGTCCCACGTGTACGAGAGCATGAAGCCGTACGCGACGTTGAATGTCAGCGTGTACGGGTCGGTGGTCATCGTCTGGTCGGCGAGGTCGTGCTGGTACATCAGCACCTTGTCGTGGAAGATGTAGTCAGCCATCGGGTACGGCTCCCAGTTGCCGGGGCCGAAGACCTTGTCCGCCTCGGCTGACTCCCGCTGCACGTCGAGCAGGCCGCCGTGGAAGCCGGCGAAGACCCTGGCCAGGCGGTCCCAGCCGTCCTCCACCATCAGACACCGCGATGCGTACGGCGCCATCAGCTTGAGCCAGCCGTCGTAGTACGAGAGTGAGTCGGGCGACGCCGGGTTGTAGTCACGGAGCCAGGGCCGCGCGCCGAGCTGGTCGATGAAGTAGCAGTCGGTCGGCGCCTGCTGCTGCCACTGGTCCATGAGGTCGTGGACGCGGTCCTGCGCCGCCTTCGTGTACGCAGAGACGACGTAGCCGGTGAAAGGCGGGTACGTGACGGTCTGCGGCGTCCCGTCCTTCTTCAGCGCCGCGAACTGCGCGGGGCCGCCGTCGGCGAGCAGGCGGTGGACGGTCGGCGAGTTGAAGTTCCACCAGCTGACGTTGAGGTACGGCATGACGAGGTCGCCGTGCTCGTGCGCGTCGGCGATCATCGTCCGCAGGTCGGCCATCGTGCCGACGCTCGGGTCGGGCGGGAGAAAGTCGGGCGCGAACTCGTCGAAGCGGCCGGGCTGGTAGCGCACCGGATGCAGCAGCACCGGTGACGGCAGGCGGTGCAGCTGCGCTCCCCAGTCCGCAAACGGCGGTATGTTTTTGCGCAGGTCGGCCTTGATCAGCGGCGAGCGCTCGTACTGCTGCGCCTTCGCGCCGAGCTTGTCCGCCACCGACGGCCAGTCGTCGATGCCGTTGTCGGTGCGGTAGTCGCGGAGCGTCCTGTCGACCGTTTCGCCGATGCGGATGCGGATGAGCGGGCTCGTCCACCTCGCCCCGTCCGAGATCTGGGTGTCGAAGTAGTGCGTGATACAGAAGTGGCTGTCCGAGCAGAAGCTGCCCGGCTGCGTGCGCACGAAGCCCATCTCCACCGGTCGGATCGGGCTCGGATCGGGGTTGACGGAGTAGAGCGCGAGGTGCCCCGTCCCCTCGTCGAACGCGAGGTAGTCGGCCCAGATGTAGCGGCCGGGGTAGTTGTAGATGTTGATCTTCGTGGTCTTGAAGAAGCTCGGCGGGATCCGGATCCCGGGCAGGAAGGTCGGGCAGTAGCCGGCGGTCACGTCGGCGCTGTTGCCGGCCAGGTCGTCCGGGACGAGCATGCTCGTCAGCACCTTCTGCAGCGTGTTCGTGACGGTGACGACGACATCGAAGTAGTTCGTCGACGCGGACACGACGGCCGTCGCCGTAATCGATGAGCGGGTGTACTTGAGCGTCAGCCGGGCGTTGCGCGGATCCCAGCGGTACGAGAAACGCCGCGAGCCCTTGGGCGAGAAGGAGCAGCCGCCGATGTACTCCGTGCCGCCTTCGGCGTGCGCGCCCCACATGCAGCCTCCCTGCCCCGCGACCAGCTGCTTGTTCGCCGCGCGGTCGACGAGCGACAGGATGGCGCCGTTCTTACGGCTGAGGACCAGCTGGTAGGCGGACGTCGTGATCCGCAGCTGGCCCTTGCGCGGGAGGTCGGCGAAACGGATGCCTGCGACTGCGCCGGCCGGCGGGCCGGAGATTCCCAGTGAGAGGGCGGCGAGCACCCCCAAGCCGGTCGCCAATCTCTTTGCGCCGCGAATCGAGTGACAGTAGCCGGTAAAAGGTGGCTGATGCTCCGGCTCGTGCTCGCGGCGGCTCTCATGCTGGCGCCTCCACATGATTCATTCGTCACGCGCTCGGGCGCGCACCTCGAGCTGGCCGGGCGGCCGTTTCGCTTCGGCGGCGCGAACGTCGAGTGGCTCGGGCTGAAGGGCTACGGGCCATTCGATCCGGGCGGACCGCGCTATCCGAGCCACTACGAGATCGACGATGCGCTCGCGACGGTGCAGGAGATGGGGGCGCGGGTCGTGCGGGCACAAACGCTGGCGGACTCGGTCGGCTGCACCTTGTGCATCGAGCCGTCCTTGGGGCAGTTCAATGAGGCTGCGTTCGAGCCGATCGACTACGCACTCGCGTCGGCGCGCAGGCGCGGGTTGAAGCTGATCCCGACGATCGTCGGCGACGACGCGCGCGCCGGCGGAAGCGGCTGCGTCTACCTGCGCTGGCGCGGGATCGACGTTCCCGCGTGCTCGCTCGTGAACATGGCGCCGTTCTGGACTGATGCTGCAGTGCGCGGCGACGTCGAGCAGCACATCGACGCGGTCGTGAACCACGTCAACCGCTACACGCGCGTGACATACAAGAACGACCCGACGATCTTCGGCTGGGATCTGCTGAACGGCGGCGGCAGTCCACGCGACTGGACGCGCGCCCTCGTCGCGCACCTGCGCAGCGTCGACCGGCGGCACCTTGTCCTGTCGCGCGCGTCGAACGCATTGATTCCCGGCGTCGACATCTGCGTCGCGTTCGTGTATCCACACTGGCGGCAACCCTGGTCGTCGCTGCGTGACGAGCTGAGGGCGTGCAAGTCGGCAAGGCGTCCGTTCGTCGCGTACGAGTACGGCTGGGATCGCACGAACTACCCGACGGTCGGCGCGTTCAGGCGCTTCCTGGCGACACTCGCGAAGAATCCCCTCGTCGCCGGCGACGCGTTCTGGGCGCTGCAGGCGCACCAGGACGGGCACGGCTGGATGCCGATCCCGGCGGACACGACCGACCGAGCCGCCGCGGCGCGCATCGAGACCGGGCAGTGGTGGGCGCTCTACTACACCGGCATCCGCACGCTGGTGAACACCGCGGCGGACATGGCCGCACGCGCGCAGTTGATCCGCGCGCACAACTACGCGCTCTGGGGACGCCGCGTCCCACCCCATGCGCTGCCGCCGCGTCCAACGATCACCTCGGCGCGCGGGCGGCTGTTCTGGCTGGGCTCGGCGGGCGCAAAGGACTACAGCATCGAGCGGGCGCCGAGCGCCAATGGCCCCTGGCGTACCGTCTGCGAGCGTTGCGTCACCGACCGCAGCAACGGCTTCCGGACGGTCCGTGGCGCCTGGTACCGAGTGATCCCGTACAACCTCGACGGCAAACCGGGCCCGCCGTCGAGACCCGCGCGCTCGTGACACCCCGAACCCCGGCCCTTGGATCCGGAGGACGCGTCCGGTGCCAGGCAGGTGACGTGTCCGGTGACGCCAGGTCCCAGGGACAGTCCCTTGGGCGTGGTCGCTTGGCTACGCCGTGCGCTGGCCGGCGACCGCGTGCAGGCGTTCCCGCAGGTCGTCGACGTCGCCGGCAACGTCGTCCAGGCGCGGCAACTGGGACAACGACTGCAGGCCGAAGACTCGCTCGAACATCGCCGTCGTGCGGTACTTGATCGCCCCGCCGGCGCCGTCGTCGCGGCCCGCTTCGGTGATCAGGCCCCGCTCCATCAGACCCGCAACAGCGGAGTCGG
>VAXY01000154.1:5675-9572 GCA_005885085.1 Actinomycetota bacterium
CGCTGCACCGGCCGCTCGAACAAGCGGCCGCACGCGTCGGCCGCCTCACGCGACGCACGAAACGCCCAGCCGCCCGCCACAGATTCCAAGACGATCCCGCTGCGCCCCTCGCGATACCGCTCCGACAGCAGCCCGAGCGCCGTCTCGACGCGCTCGCGGTCGTCGTCCGCGGCGGCGGCGAGCTCCTCGACGGGCAGCGGCGCGCTCGCGACCACCAGCAGCCCCTCGAGCGTCCGGGCGAGCTGGTCGAGCGGGTTGGCGGTGACTAGGCGGAGCGGACGTTCCACGCGGTGGTCCTTTCGTCTGCGGCGGCGCTCTCCTCCCCAACCCTAGTCACACGGATCGGGGCGAACGGCGCCGCCTGGCTGATCGAGATCTCGTCGGCGCGCCGCAGCTCCAGCAGCGCCAAAAAAGCAACCGCCTGCTCGGCCCGCGACAACGCACCGAGCTCGGCATCGAAGTCGAACCGCGAGCGCCGCCGCAACAATGCGCGGAACCGCTCGACGAACTGCGCCACGGGCGGAAAGCGCAGCTCCATGTGCTTCAGCGACACCGTCGGCGGCTCCGCCGCCAGCAGCCGCAGCACGCCCGCCAACGACTCTGGATCCTGCGGCGCCAGCCGCCGCTCGGGCTCCGGCGCCAGCGGTGCCGGGCCGAGCCGGAAGAACCGGTCGCGCTCGCCCGCCAGCCGCTCCGACAGCCAGCCGGCCGCCTCCTTCATCCGCCGGTACTCGGCCAGCCGGCGCGCCAGCTCCTCCGCTGCCTCCTCCGGCTCGAGCTCCGAAAGCTCCGCCGCCTCGTCCTCGAACAGCCCGCGCGCCTTCAGCTCCAGCAGCGCCGCGACCAGCACCAAAAACTCGCCGCACACATCGAGATCCAGCGCCTCGCGCTCCGCGAGCCGCTCCACGAAGCGGACGACGATGCCGGCGACGTCGACGTCCGCAAGGTCGAGCTCCTCCTTCAGGATCAGCGTCAGCAGCAGGTCGAATGGGCCCTCGAAGGCGTCGAGGTCCAGCTCGAGCTCGCGCACGATCATCGCGGGGACGCTAGCGCCCGGAGCGGACGCGGCCCTTCGGCACAGCCATGGCCGGCCCCTGCGGCACGACGCGGCTCGCCCGCGGGCGCTCCGCCCCGGTCGGCTTGCGGATGAACTGCCACCAGATGAAGAACGCCGTCGACAGCACGAACATCACGATCGACACGTACGCGTTGAGCCGCAGCCCGAAGTACTTGTGCGCGGGATCGATGCGCAGAAGCTCCTCGAAGAAGCGCCCGAAGGTATAGAACGAGACGTACAAAGCGAACAACGCCGGCCGCTTGAGCCGGAACCTCCGGTCGACGAGCAGCAGGATCGCCACCCCGACGAGGTCGTAGATGAACTCGTACAAAAACGTCGGGTGGAAGGTCGCGTACTGGATGTAGCTGCCGCGATGCGCCTCGTCGATCTTCAGCGCCCAGGGCAGCTTGGTCGGCTTGCCGTAGAGCTCCTGGTTGAACCAATTGCCCCAGCGCCCGATCCCCTGCGCCAGCAGCAGCCCCGGAGCGACGGCGTCCATGAACAGCCGCACGCTCTGGCCCGAGCGGCGCACGATCCACGCGCCCGCGAGCACGCCGAACAAGATTCCGCCCCAAACGCCGAGCCCGCCCTTCCAGACCGCGAACGGCGCCCACCAGGCGTTGATCGCCTTGACCTCGCTCCAACTCGTGAGGTCGTGGTACGCCCGCGCGCCGACGATCCCGAACGCGACGCCCCAGACGGCGACGCGGAAGACGAGATCCCAGTCGCCGCCCCACCGCACCCACCGCCACCCGGTCAGCGCGACAGACGCCGCGATCGCGAGCAGCAGCATCAGGCCGTACATGTGGATCGTGAACGGGCCGAGGTCGATCGTGCCGCTGTGCGGCGAGGGGATGTACGCGAGCAAGGTCACCGGACAGAAGATTCTGCCCGCACGCGCTCGAGCCTGCGTCTACAGCAGGATCTTCAGCGCTAATTCAGGCGCGCAGCCGCTGGAAAGCAGCTCCGTCGCCACGTGGAGATCAACGTCGAACCTCGCCGCCAGCTCGGCCGCCGCTGCGGCCCCGTAACCGGCCAGCTCGAGCTGCTCGGCCCGCCAGGCCTCCACCTGTTCGGTCTCGTCTCGAAGCTCCGTCTCTGCCGCAGTCATCACGCTTCTCTATTCGGACAAAACGCACCGCCGGTTCTCCCCTTACCGGGTGATCTGACCGGCCAACTGCAGCATCTGACTCTTGTCCAAGTCCCCTTCGAGCCTGTACGTGATGCCCTGGTCGAGCCAGAGCAGAACGTTGCCGGCGAGCCGTGTCTCGACCCTGTGGACGCGGCCGAAGTTGAACTGCCACATCAGGACGTGCGGACCACCGTGGAGCCACAGCCCGAACTCGCCCAGGTCGACCGGCTGGACGCTCGTGGCGGGGCTCGCGAACTTCTTGAACAGCACCGTCTGGTCGCCCTTCAGCTCGCTGAGCAGGACGGGCTTCCCGTCGGCGCGGAGGACCGTCGAGATCATCCCCGGCTGCGCATAGAACTGTTGCGGCGCCACGCCCTTCGGCAGCCTGATCCCGAACTGTGCGGCCATCTCGGCGTCCTCCCGTACGAGCGCCGGGCCGAGCCCCGCCGTAATTGGACGCTGCTGCGCGGGCGGCAGCGTCTGGACCTGCTCGACCGTGGCCGACCCGAGGTGGAAGAAACGCAGGATCGCGCTGCGCGCGGGCGGCACCGCCATCGCGATCGCAAGAGCGACAACGGCGACCGCGACCGCGAGCACGAGCGGCCGGCGCCACCGGCGCCGCTGCAGGCGCCCGCTCACCGCGCGGACGAGATCCGGGGTCGGCGGAAACTCCAGCTCGCCGCCGAGCGCGACAAGTGCGTGTTCGAGCTCAGTCATACGACTCCCTCAACCGCTCGAGCGCACGCGCGGTGCGCGACTTGACCGTCCCCTGCGGCACGTCGAGCGCCTCGGCGACCTCGTGCTCCGACAGGCCGAGGAAGTAGCGCAGCGACAGCACCGTGCGCTGCTCCTCCGGCAGCTCGTTGACCGCGGCCAGCAGGCCTTCGCGCTGCTCCGCGGAGAGCAGCATCGCCTCGGGGGACGGGGCCGCGTCCCCCGAGGGCTCCTCGGCCGCCGCGCGCAGGGCCAGGCTCGCGCGCCGGCCCGCCGAGCGGACGCGGTTGCGAGCCTCGTTGGCGACGATCTGCAACAGCCAGGGCCGAAAGGGCGCGCCCCGGCGAAAGCGTCCGAGCGCCCGCCAGGCCTTGACGAATCCGTCCTGCGCCGCCTCCTCCGCGTCGGCGGCGTTGCGCGCGATCACGTAGGCGGTACGGAAAGCAATGCCCTGGTATGCGTGCACGAGCTCCTCGTAGGCGTGTGTGTCACCGCGCTGCGCGCGTTCGATCAGGTCGGATTCGTCGAGTGGTCGGCCCACCACCGACTTTCTACACCGTCTGGCCGAGGGAAGTTCCGCGCGACTACGCTGAAGGGCGAATGCCAAAGCTCGTCGGGATCAACCACATCGCGCTCGAGGTTGGCGACCTCGACGAGGCGCTGCGGTTCTGGGAGTCGATCTTCGGGCCGCTCGAGCTGCGCGGACGCACGGGCGGGATGGCGTTCATCGACATGGGCGACCAGTTCATCGCGCTGTCGCAAGGACGCACGCAACCGCCGGACCAGGCCCGGCATTTCGGCCTCGTCGTCGACGACAAGGAAGCGGTGCGCGAGCGGCTGCAGGAGCTCGGTGTGCGCGTCTTCGGACACGGGCTCGATTTCCACGATCCGTGGGGCAACCAGATCCAGGTCGTCGACTACCGCGACATCCAGTTCACGAAGACCGACGAGGTCTTGCGGGCGCTGGGCCTCGACGGGCTGGAGAAGTCGGAGC
>VAXY01000160.1 GCA_005885085.1 Actinomycetota bacterium
CGAGCTCCTCCGGCGCGACGGCTGGACCGAGTTCGCGCACCTCTTCGGCTCAGTCTTCGCGGACGCCGCGAACACCCTCGACCCGCGCATGAACGCCGAGACCTTTACGCACAAGTTCGGCACCGACTTCTGGTCGTGGCTCGCGGCCAACCCCGAGGAGCGCACCGCGTTCGACGCCGCGATGGCCGCCGGCAAGGAACGAGGCGCCGACCGGCTGGCCCAGCTGGACTGGCGCGCGGACGAGACGGTGGTCGACATCGGCGGGGGCAACGGCGCGCTCCTCCGCGAATTGATCCAGCGGCGGCCGGAGCTCCACGGGACCGTGTTCGACCTGCCCGAGACGGTCCGGGACGAGACCGGCCTCGGCGAACGGATCGAGTTCGTGGCCGGAAGCTTCTTCGACGCGGTGCCGGCTGGCGACGCGTACCTCCTGTCGGCCATCCTCCACGACTGGAGCGACGAGCGCGCGGGCGCGATCCTCCGCACGATCCGCTCGGCCGCGCCGCCGGAAGCGCGCCTGTTCGTGCTGGAAACGGTGATCACGCCCGGCAACGAGCCGCACGGGTCAAAATGGCTCGATCTGCTGATGCTCGTGCTCGCCGGCGGTCGGGAGCGAACGGAACAGGAGTGGCGCAGGTTGATCGAGGGCGCCGGCTTCCAGGTCGAAAGTGTCGAGGACGGGCTGATCCAGGCACGATGCCGCTGACCGTCGGCACCGCCGGGCACATCGACCACGGCAAGACGTGGCTCGTGCGCGCCCTGACCGGCAAGGACACCGACCGGCTGCCGGAGGAACAGGCGCGCGGCATCTCGATCGACCTCGGCTACGCGCCGCTGGAGCTTCCCGACGGGCGGCGGCTGTCACTGGTCGACGTGCCGGGGCACGAGCGGTTCGTGCGGACAATGGTCGCCGGCGCAACGGGCATCGACCTCTTCCTGCTCGTGATCGACGCCGGCGAAGGAGCGCGGCCGCAGACACACGAGCACCTCGCGGTCCTCCGACTGCTGGGAGTCAAGCGCGGCGTGATCGCCGTCACGAAGGCCGATGCCGTCGACGCCGAGACGCTCGAGCTCGCGGTCGAGGAGGCGCGCGAGCTCGTGCCCGCGGCCGAGGTCGTCGCGGTGAGCGCGAAGACCGGTGCCGGCCTCGACGACCTGCGCGCGGCGCTCGCGCGCTCCGCCTCCGAGACGGAACGCGACGAGGCACCGACGCGGCTGTACGTCGACCGCGTCTTCACGCTGCGCGGCATCGGCACGGTCGCGACCGGCACGTTGTGGTCGGGCCGGATCGCGATTGGCGACATGCTTCGGGCCGAGCCTGTGGGGCGCGACGTGCGCGTGCGCAGCGTGCAGGTTCACGATCAGGCCGTCGGCGTGGCCGAGGCAGGTCAGCGGGTCGCCGTCGCTCTGCCGGGCATCGAGCGACGTGAGCTCGGCCGGGGTGATGTTCTCGTTCGGCCGGGCGCCTACACGCGCAGCTACCGGCTCGATGTCGAGCTCGAAGAGCTCGCGCCGATCCCACCGCGCGCGATCGTGCATCACGGCACGTCGGCGACGCTCGCGCGGATCGTGCGCCGCGGCCGGTTCGCGCAGCTCCGCCTGGCCGCGCCCGTCGTTGCTGCGCGCGACGATCGTCTCGTGCTGCGCGCCGGCACGACTGTCGGCGGCGGACGCGTGATCGACCCCGCACCGCCGCGTCACGCCGATCCGGACCGCTTCGAGCGGAGCTCGCGCGGCGAGGTCCTCGTCCATGCGCCGGTGCGGTCCGAGGACGGAACCTGGACCTGGTCGGCCGAGTGGCTCGCAGAGCTCCGCGGCTCGCTGGAGCTCCAACTCGACCGTGCGGACCCGCTCGATCCAGGCGTGCCGGCGCCGACGGAGCCGTGGGCTGCGGCGGTCGTCCCGCTGGTAGGGCTCGAACGGCGGGGCTCCAGGCTCTACCGGCCTGGCGCCGGCGGCAGCCTCGGTGAACGAGCGGCCGACGCGGCCGAACTGGAGGCGCGGCTCGGCGCAGAGCCGGTCAGGGTCGACGACGCGCAGCTCGCACGCTTTCTCGAGGAGCAGGGCCGGCTCGTCCGTGTCGGCGACGGCTACGCGATCTCATCCGGTGCGTACGACCATGCCCGCGCCGTGCTCGTGCACGAGCTCGAGCAGGCGGACCGGATCACGCTCGCACGGTTCCGCGACCTGCTCGGCACCTCGCGGAAAACCGCCCAGGCGCTGCTCGAACGCTTCGACGCCGACGGCCTCACCCGCCGCACCGGCGACGAACGCCTCTTGCGACGAACGAGGGATTCAGGAGCCGGCCGCCTCCGCCGATCCTGAGCGTGGCGTAAGTCCTCTACTGCGGAAAGGCGGCACCACAATGGCAGAAGCGTTGAAGCGAAAGCTTCGCGGCTTCCCGACCGGGAATCTCAGCCTGCGGATCGGCTCGTAGTCAGCCCGAAGCGAAAGACGTCCGGCCGGTGATAGTGACCGGCCGGGTCGAAGCGCTGGCGGGCCTGATACAGCCGGAACGGATCGAGGTCGGCATACAGGACGCCCTCCTCGTCCCACAGCGGCCCGGCGAGATAGCTCCCGTCCGGCGCGAGAATGGCGGAACCGCCCCTCCCCATCACCTCGTCGCCTTCAGCTAGCCGGATCTCCTCCGGGTAGCTGGAGGCTCGCTGAAAGACGCAACAGCTGAGCACGAACGCGCGCGACTCACGCGCGATGTGCCGGATCGAGTCATGCCACGCCTCACTGTCGTCGGCGGTTGGGGCGAGATAGATCTCGACACCGCCTTCGTAGAGGGCAAAGCGGGCGAGCGGCATCAGGTTCTCCCAGCAGATGAGGCCGCCGACGGCGCCGATCTCGGTCTTCACCGGCTCGAGCCCCTGCCCGTCGCCGAGGCCCCAGACGAGGCGTTCGTGGTTCGTGGGCATCAGCTTCCGGTGGTGCAGCGCGAGCTCGCCCTGCGGCGAGTAGAGGAGCAGCGAGTTGTAGATCGTCCCGCGCTCGAGCTCGTTGGCTCCGACCGCAAGCCAGAGTGAGTGCGCTTTCGCGATCGCGGCGAGCCGGTCCGAGTCGGGTCCTGGGACGGCGACCGATTCCTGCGCGAGCCTCGCCCACACATCCGTCGCGTCGGCCCACCCGGCCAGGTACCGGGCCCACCGGTTGGACGGATAGACCGGGATGAACGCCTCGGGAAAGAGCGCCAGCCGCGCGCCGTTGCGCGCAATCTCCGCGGCGATGCTTTCGATCTTGTCGATCGTGCCCGCCCGGTCGAACGCAACCGACTCGGCCTGGATGCAGGCGACCTTGACGGCGCCGTCCATTCAGTCGTCGGGGACGACGGCGTCCCCGACGCTGATCTCGCCGTCGCTGAGGATGTCGGCGTTGAGACCGCCCCGGTGCGCCAGGCCCTTGACCACGCCCTCCTTCGTCATCGACTGCAGGTGCGCGCACGGCTCGCAGAGCTCGACGCCCTCGCACTCGACGTCGCCGACACGGAAGCGCTTGCCGACGAGCTCGTTGACGTCGATGCCACGCGTGACGACGTTGCGACGTGTCGCGCGCGCCTCGAGCGAGATTCCGTGCTCGCGCTCCAGCGCCTCCACCGCCTCGGCCGCGATCAGCGTGAGCGCCACGCCGGGCGGCGCCGCCTCGTCGTGGAAGTAGCGATTGCCCTCGAGCCCGCGCCCCGCGAGCGCACGCACCGACTCGACGGGCTCCGGCAGCTCGCCGTGCTCGGGCGTGACGAAGATTCCTTCCACGCGGCCTGGCATGCGTTCAAGCCTAGTGCCCCTGCCAGTGATGCTGCCGGGCGAGGATGGATTCTGGCGCCGCGTGATCGCGGGCCAGAAGCAGCCGTGCATTGCCGGGAGGGGCACTAGCTTCCCCACCCGCCGCCGCCCGGCGTCTCGACGGTGATCACGTCGCCGGCGGCCAGGTCGCGCGTGACCTTCGCGGGCAGCCGCTCGCCGTTGAGCAGGTTGCGACCGGGCGAGCCGGGCGCGCCGCCGTGCTCGCCCTGCGGCGCGTGGGCTCGCCGCTCGCTGATGATCGACAGGCGGCAGTCCTCCAGGACCCGCAGGACGCGTGCAACCCCGTCGCCGCCGGGGTGCCGACCCGCGCCGCCGGAGCCGAGCCGCAACCCGTACCGCTCGACCCGCAGTGGGTACTGCAGCTCGAGCGCCTCGACCGGGGTGGAGAGAGTGTTCGACATCGCGACGTGCACCCCACTCGGACCGTCTGCGGTGGGACACGCGCCCTGGCCGCCGCCGATCGTTTCGTAGTACGTGAACTGGTCATTGCCGAGCGTGACGTTATTCATCGTTCCCTGCCCTTCCGCCGGGACGTCGATCGCCTCTCCGAATGCGCGCATCACTACGTCGACGATGCGCGAGGACGTCTCGACGTTGCCGGCGGCCACCGCCGCCGGAGGCCGCGCGTTGACGAGGCAGCCCTCCGGGGCCGTCACCGCGACGGGCGCGAACGCGCCACCGGAAGCCGGGACGTCGGGATCGACGAGCACGACAGTTGAGGTTGCCGTCGTGTTGCGGCGACGTCCCGGTGAAGTCGATCGCGATCGAGTCGCCCGCGATCGTGACGGTCGCGCGCAGCCGGAGCTCGCCCTCGATCGGCTCGAGCACGTCCGTGGCTTCGTAGCGGCCGTCGGGCAGGCGCGCGATCCCGGCCCGCATCGCGCGCTCCGAGTAGGCGTACAGCTCGTCCATCGCCGCCGTTACCTGATCGCGCCCGCGCTTGGCGGCCAACTCGGCGACGCGTCGTTCGGCGAGCTGGTGCGCCGCGAGCTGTGCGCGGAGGTCACCGCGACGCTCGTCCGGGTTGCGCATGCGCGCGATCAGCCGGGTGAGGAAGGGGTCGTCGAGGCGCGTCGGCGGGATCACGACACCTTCCTCCGCGAGCGTCCGGGAATCGGCCGGCATCGAGCCCGGCTCGCGCCCGCCGACGTCGGCATGGTGCGCGCGCGTGACCGCAAAACCGACCTGGGTTCGCGACACGAGCGTGATGTCCGGTAGATGCGTGCCGCCGGTGTAGGGATCGTTGACGGCCCAGACCTCGCCCGCGGCGGGATCGTGGGCCATCACGGCGGCGACGGCGTCGGGCATCGCGCCGAGGTGGACGGGAATGTGCTCCGCCTGCGCGATCATGCGGCCGCGCTCGTCGAAGAGCGCCGTCGAGCAGTCGCGGCGCTCCTTGATGTTCGCGGAGAACGCCGAGCGCACGAGCACGGCGCCCATCTCCTCCGCGATCGCGCGTAGGAGGCTGCCGGTGATCTGGAGCTCGATCGTCACGAGCGCGTGAGCCTCAGCATGCGACCATCCCGAACCCCCACCCACCCGGGGGGAATCCAGCAGGTGGCGCCGGGAAGCTCCAGGACGACAGGGCCGGTGACCCCTGTCGGTGCGGCCGCGGGCAGCTCGAAGACGGGACCGCCGCGGACCTCCGCCGTGCGGACGGCGACGAGCTCGATCTCGCGGTCACGCTCGGCGAAGCCGTACTGCGCTTCGTGCGCACGGTGGAAGGCCTCGGCGAGATCGTGCTGCAGCGGCACGGACAGCTCGAACGATTGACCGGCGTAACGGAGCTCCGCCTCGCCTTCGGCCGGGAGCTCCCCTGCCTGCGCGAGCGGAAGGAGGTAGGAGCGCACGGAGTCGCGACGCTCGTCCGCCGCGACGAGCCCGAGCGCGGAGAGGACGCCGGCGATCTCCGGCACCAGCACGGTGCGCATGCCGAGCTCAGCGGCGAGCTGGCAGGCGTGCAGCGGGCCGGCGCCGCCGAACGCGACGAGCGCGAAGTCCGCAGGATCGTGACCCCGCTCGACCGAGACGACGCGCAGGGCACGCAGCATCTCCGCGTTCACGACCTCGACGACGGCCGCGGGGTCGATCCCCCCGAGCGCGCGCTCGGCAGCCGAGCGATCGAGCTCGACGCCGCCCGCGAGGCGTCCCGGCACGCGCCCGAGCAGCAGGTTCGCGTCTGTCACCGTCGGCTGCGTGCCGCCGCGGCCGTAACAGGCCGGCCCCGGATCGGCGCCCGCACTCTGCGGGCCGACGCG
>VAXY01000161.1 GCA_005885085.1 Actinomycetota bacterium
CGGCACGTTCGCGGTCGAGCATGTTCACGAAGACGACACGCGAGAGGCCGCCCGCCTCGGCACGTGCCCAATGCCGGGACGTCTGTACCTCGACGCCCATGACCGCGCTGACGACGAACAGCGCTCCCTCGACGACGCGCAGCGCCGCGATCGCGTCGCCTTGGAAGCCGGGGTCTCCCGGAGTGTCGATCAGGTTGATCTTGCGGTCCTGCCACTCGAGGTGGCAGATCGACGCAGAGAGCGACATTTGCCGGCGCTGTTCGTCCTCGTCCCAGTCGCTGACCGTCGAGCCGGACTCGACCGTCCCCAGCCTGTTCGTGGCTCCCGCCTGGAACAGCAACGCCTCGACGAGCGAGGTCTTGCCCGTCCCGCGGTGCCCGACGACGGCGACGTTGCGGATCTTGCCCGGCTCCATTGCCATTCCCTAGCCCCTCCTGACGACGCGGTTTCCGCGCGCCATGGTATCCCGGGTCACGTTTCCAGAGACGCCCTGGTCGTCGACCCGGAGAGACGGGCCTTCAGGCGCAGGACCGCCTTCGTGTGGGGCTGCGAGACGCGCGATTCGGTCACGCCCAGCACCTCGCCGATCTCCCGCAGCGTCAGCTCCTCGTAGTAGTAGAGCGTGACGACCAGCTTCTCCCGTTCGGGGAGTCGGGCGATCGCCTCGCCGATCGCCTCCTTCATCTCCGTCTGCGAGAGCGTGCCCTGCGGGTCCGGAGCCTCGGTGTCCTCGATCGTGTCGATCAAGGCAACCTGGTCGCCGCCGCCGCTGCTCACGGTCCAGAGCTCGTCGAGCGCCGCGATCGAGGAGCGGGAGATGTCGGTCAGCGATTCCTCGAGCTCGTCCTGTGAGATGCCGAGCTTCTCGGAGATCTCCTCGTCGGTGGGCGCACGATGCAGCTTACGCTCGAGCTCCGCGATCGCACGCTCGATGTCGCGGGCGCGCGCACGCACCGAGCGCGGCACCCAGTCCATCGCCCGCAGCTCGTCGATGATCGATCCCTTGATGCGCGCAATCGCATACGTCTCGAACTTGACGTCGCGCTCCGGGTCGTAGCGCTCGATCGCGCCGATCAGCCCGAGTAGCCCGTAGGAGACGAGGTCGCCTTCGTCCACGTGCGCGGGAAGCCCCGAGCCGAGCCGGCCCGCGACGTACTTCACGAGCGGCGCATAGGTGAGGATGAGCCGGTCGCGCATCGCCTTGTCGCCCCTGTTCGCGCGGTATGCGCGCCAGAGGGACTGAGTGTCCTCGGCGTCAGCCACGCGGCAGAGGATACGCGGTGTTTCGGCCTACCTGAGCGCGCGCAGGGCCATCGAGGCGAGCCAGACGGCGAGCGCGGCGGCGGCGAAGACGATGATCCAGCGGCCAGCAGCGCCGGCGGCGCCGCGGGCAGCAGCGTAGGCAACGCCCGCAAAGCCCAGTGCGAGCACGGTGAAGAGCGCGCCGAGAGCACGCCGGTGCCTCACGCGCGGCCGGGCCTCGAAAGAGCCACGGCCACAATCCTCCCACCCCGAGGGGCGTAGCTCAGTTGGTAGAGCGGCGGTCTGTTTGCGGGCTGTGCCGGGCAAAGCCCGGCACGGCGGCGAAAGGTGTCGGGGCTACAATCCGCCGCGATACAGGGGCGTAGCTCAGTTGGTAGAGCGGCGGTCTCCAAAACCGTAGGCCGGGGGTTCGAGTCCCTCCGCCCCTGCTATTGACCATGAGGATCTGACCGAGGAAATAGGCCGTTCGGCCCATGGACACCTCGCCGCGGCTCCTGTTTGGTCAGATCGAGAGCCGTGCGGTACGCGTTCCGCCTCGTCCTTGCCCTTGGGGTCGCGTACCTGGTCGCGGCGGCGTCGCCGCGCGCGGTCCAGTCGACGCACCTGAAGATCATCGTCGGCGTCACCGACGACACGGCGAAGTGGATGGTGCGACAGGACGGAATCGTCGGCGTCCACCGCGACCTGCGGCTGATGGCGGTGCGGGTCACGATCCCGTGGCGGCCCGGCCAGGTGAGGCCGACGAAGCTGCAGCAGGTCTACCTCCACCGGATCGCGCGCCTGGCTCAGCTGAACGATCGCATCGTCCTCGCGGTCTACAACACCGCAGAGCTCGCCCCGACGACCCGCACGGCCCGCAACCAGTACTGCGCCTTCGTCCAGGGCGCCGTCAGGCGCATCCCGCTCATCCACGACGTGGAGATCTGGAACGAGGCGAACTCCCCGACGTACTGGCCCGAACGTGACGGCGCCGGCTCGTACGCAAAGCTGCTCGCGCGTTGCTACGACGTGCTGCACGGCCGCCCGTTCCCGATCAACGTGATCAGCTCGACGGCCTCGCGTCACGACCCGGCCGGGTTCGTCTTCGCCCTCGGGGACGCGTACCGCTCGCTCGGGCGCGTCAGACCGCTGTTCGACACGTTCGGGCACAACCCGTATCCCGAGAACTCCGCGGAGCCGCCGTGGGCGCTGCACGAGGGATCGGACGTGATCGCCGAGGGCGACTACGAGACACTGATGAACGTCCTGCACACCGCGTTCGACGACACGGGTCAGCCCGTGCCGGGCGAGCGCGGCATCACGATCTGGTACGTCGAGGACGGCTTTCAGACCGTGCCTCCCGCCGACAAACGGCGCTACTACCGTGGGCACGAAAACGACCGGCATGCGCTGCCCGCGCTGTCTCCCCGGCTCGCAGGCGTGAACGGCACCGTCGACCAGGCGACGCAGCTGCACGACGCGATCGTGCTCGCGTACTGCCAGCCCGCCGTCTCCGGCTTCTTGAACTTCGAGCTGCTCGACGAGGACCGCCTCGGGGGCTGGCAGTCGGGATTGCTCTGGCGCGACGGCTCGCGCAAGCCGTCCTATGACACGTTCAAGGCGACGATCGCCGAGGTCCGGCGGCGCGACACCGACTGCTCGAATGTGCGCGGCGCACCGCAAGACTGACCGCCCGGCGCGCGTCTAGTCGTCGGCGAGGCGAGGAGGTCGGTCAGAGGGGCTTTCCTCGTCTCGCCGTTGGATAGACCCCTAGGGGTCTGACCCCTGCCTTTCCAGTAGCCCCTTGAGCCGGGCAAGGTCGGAGCGGAACTGACGCTCCGCCTGTCTCTTTGCCATCGCCGCGGCGAGGCGCAGAGCGCCTCCGATCGGCGCCTCTGCCGTCACGCGCAGCACGGTGTCGCCTGCGACGGCCTCGAACAGGTGGAGGATCTCGAACCGAACCGGCCCGCTCACGCACTTCACGTCGAAGCGGCGATCCTGCTCGTACGCCGTGACTTCGAGCTCGAGCTCGGCCGTCCGCCCGAGGAAGGTGCGCCGCTCGCGGAACCGAGCGCCTGGCTCGATCCACCCGGCGTCGACCGCGCTTTCCTGCCATTCCGGCAGGTGCCCGACGTCGGTGACGTAGGCGAAGACGTCCGCGACCGGGCGCTCGATCATGACCTCGAGGTCGAACTGCATCGCGCGCAGGTTAGGCTGCGCCGCCATGCGCGTGTCCTTCCTCGTGCCGGCCTACAACGAGGCGGCCACGATCGTCGACGTGCTGGACGCGGTCTGGGCGCTCGAGTTCGACAAGCAGATCGTCGTCGTCGACGACGGGTCGACGGACGGCACAGGCGACCTGGCGGAGAGGTGGGGCGACGGCCGTGACGCCCTCGTGCTCGTGCGGCAGGTCAATCGCGGCAAAGGCGCAGCGGTGCGCGCCGCGATCCCGCACGTGGACGGTGACATCGCCGTCATCCAGGACGCCGACCTCGAATACGACCCTGCCGACGTGCCGGCGCTGATCGAGCCGATCAAGCGCGGCGTCGCTGACGTCGTCTTCGGGTCACGCCTCTCCGGCGGCCGCCCCCAGCGCGCCTACCTCTTCTGGCATCTGCTCGGCAACCGCTTCCTGTCTCTGCTCACGAACGTGCTCTACAACACGACGCTCTCCGACATGGAGACGGGCTACAAGGCGTTCCGCACGGACGTCCTGCGCGCGCTCGAGCTCCGTCAGGACGACTTCGGCATCGAGCCGGAGATCACCGCCAAGGTCTGCAAGGGCAAGCTGCGGGTCTACGAGCTGCCGATCGCGTACTACGGCCGCACCTACGCAGAAGGGAAGAAGATCACGTGGCGGGACGGCTTGAAGGCGATCCGCGTGCTCCTGAGCGTCCGCCTGTTCGGCTGAGCGTCGTCGCCGCCGCGGTCTTCGTCGCCGCGCTCGCGGCGTCCGCGATCATCGGAGCGGTCGAGGTGCTTCCGCGCGTCCAGGACGGGATCGCGCACGACTCCAAGCTCACGACGGCACAGCGCCGGCACGCGGCCGGTGACCGCCTCGGCCTGAAGCCCGCGCCGTTCGACACCTTCCGGGCCCGCCTGCACCCGCGGCAACACTATGCCGTCGATGTGCCGCCCGGCGGCCGCGGGCAGTTCGCGACGCGTGGGGACGTCGTGCGCGCGTACAGCGCCTTCTATTTCCTCCCGGCGATCGAGGTCGGCCGGGCGCCGCTGGTCTTCCGCTACAGATTCCGGTGAGGGTCGCGCACCTCCTCGCCGCGAACGCGCTCATGTTCGTGACGGGCGTCGGTCTCCTGCCGTGGCTCGGCGTCGCACGCTCCTGGCGGACGCTCCTGGCGAGGATCGGG
>VAXY01000162.1:0-7661 GCA_005885085.1 Actinomycetota bacterium
TCCCGGCGATCCCGACGATGACCCGAACGCCGGAACGTTCAAAGGCAAGGAAGCAGTCCTAGGCTGGTTTGGTGGTCTTGCATCGACTCTCGACTACACGACGTTCGAGCCACGAGAGTTCATCGCCCAGAACGACAAGGTGGTATCCCTGGTCTACTCCGAGGCAACGGTTCGGGACACCGGCCGCGCGTTTGTCAACCCGGAGGCACACGTGTGGACGATCCGGGATGGAAAACTCGCCCGATTCCAGAGCTATCACGACACCGCAGCGGCGGCTGCTGCCCACCGGGTGGAGTAGCCCTGCGCGGAGAACCGGCGGATCGTACGTGGGCTGAGCACGGCGGGCAGCAACGCACACTCGCATGTGCCAGCGTTCAGGAGCTCGAGCGACGACGCCCGATTTCGCAGGCGCTCCTAGCCGAGCGCCTTCAGAGCGTCCGTAAGCCGCTGTCTCGTCGTCAGCACATCTTCGAAGAGGTCGCCGTGCTTCCGGATCCGGTCGAGCACGACCGGCATCGTGAACGAGAGCGGATCGAGCTCCTCGTTCACCTCGCTCCACCGTAGCGGCGTCGAGACCGGCGCGCCGGCGCGCGGGCGCACCGAGTAGGCGGACGCGATCGTCTTGCCCTCGCCGTTCTGGTTCGCGTCGATCAGGACCCCGCGGCGCTTCGCCTTCGTCCATTCCGTTGTCGCGAGCCCGCGGTTCGTGCGTGCGATCGCCCCGGCGACGATTTCTGCGAACTGCCGCGTGTCCTCGTACGTGTAGCGCCGCTCGACCGGCACCAGCACGTGCATGCCCTCGGCGCTCGACGTCTTCGGGAAGCCGACCAGCCCGAACGCGTCGAGCGCCTGTTTGACGAGCAGCGCCACCTGGACCGTCTCCTTGAAACCGACGTCGGGCGACGGGTCGAGGTCGAAGAGGACGAAGTCCGGGCGGTCGGGCCTGTCCACGCGCGAGTACCACGCGTTCATGTCGATGCAGCCCATGTTCACCATCCAAAGCAGCGCCAGCTCGTCGTTGACGAGCGGGAAGTTCACCCATTTCTTACGGCGCGGCGCCTCTCGAGTCGAGACGCGCGCGCGATACGTCGGGATCCACTCCGGCATGTGCGAGGGCGCGTCCTTCTGGAAGAACCGACCCGCCTCGATCCCGTCGGGCCAGCGGACCATCGTGTACGGACGGTCGCGCAGGTGCGGGATCAGCACCGACGCCACGGCGCGGTAGTACTCGAGCAGATCTCCCTTCGTGATCCCCTCAACGGGGAAGAACACCTTGTCGAGATTCGAGAGCTTCAGCTCGCGCGAGCCCTTCGTGACGCGATCCGCGATCGGCTGCTCGCGGCGAACATCCTCGGCCGGCTTGTCCTCGCGTAGCCCCTTGTAAGACGGCGCGCGCAGGCGGCCGTCGTGTGTCCACTCGGCGAACTCGACCTCGCACACGAGCTTGGGCTCGACCCAGATCACGTCGCTCTTGCGCACCTTCGGCATCTTCGGCACTTCGCGGAACGGCGAGGTCGGACGCTTCAACGGCCGGAGCTCGTCGAGCAGCTTGTCGATCTCGCGGCTGTTGAAGCCGGTGCCGACGTTCCCCGCGTACACGAGCTCGCCGCCCTGGTAGTAGCCGAGCACGAGCGAACCGAAGCTCGACGCGCGTCGCCCGGTTCCCTTCGTGAACCCGGCGATCACGAACTCCTGCTCGCCGTGGGTCTTGATCTTCAGCCAGTCTCGCGTGCGCCTGCCCTGGGCGTAGCGTGAGTCGAGACGCTTCGCCACGATCCCCTCGAGCCGCTGCTCGGTCGCGGCCTGCAACAGGGCGTTGCCGTCGTCGAACGCCTCGGACAGCCGCACCGTTCGATTTCGCTTGTCCAGCAGCTTCGTCAGACGCTTGCGACGCTCGACAAGCGGCACGTCCACGAGTGGCTCGCCTTCGAGTTCGAGCAGGTCGAAGACGTAGAAGACGAGCGGCGTCCCGGACTTGCCCTGTTGCATCGCGGAGAAGCTCGACCGCCCCGTCTCGTCCAGCGCACACACCTCGCCGTCGAGGACGCAGTCCGGAGTCTTGACCGCCTTCGCGATCTCCTTGGCGACGTGCGCGAACCGCGTCGTCAGGTCGTTGCCGTTCCGGCTCGTCAGGGTCGTCTCGCCCTGCGAGACCATGGCGATCGCTCGGTAGCCGTCCCACTTGACCTCGAACTCCCAACCGGCGCCGCGAGGAACGTCCTCGGTGAGCGTCGCCAGCATCGGGGAGTACGTGCTGCCGGCACGCGGCACGGGCTTGGCCTCGTCGCGCTTGCGAAGAATCAGCCAGTTCTTCTCGTCCCCGCCGAGATGCGCCGGGATCAGCGACCACGTTCCCTCGAGCCGGTTGCCCTTCAGCCTGACGGTGAGGCCGCCGTTCTTCTTCTCCTCGAGCAGCTCGTAAGTGCCGCTGTCCCAGATCTCGACGGTGCCGGCACCGTACTGTCCCTTCGGGATCTCGCCTTCGAACGTGGCGTAGTCGAGGGGATGGTCCTCGACGTGTACGGCGAGGTTCTGCTGTCCCGGCTCCAGCGGGACGCCCTTCGGCACGGCCCAGCTCGCGAGCGCGCCGCCCCGCTCGAGACGGAAGTCGTAGTGCAGCCGTCGTGCCTCGTGGCGCTGCACGACGAAGATCGGTTCCTTCGTCTTCCTGCCTTTCGCGCCGAAGGGCTCCGAGGTCTGCTTCGGATCGCGCTTGCGCTCGTATTCGGAGAGCTGCTTCTGAGCCATTGACGAGAGCTTCGCCGATACCTCTCGCCTGGCGGGTTTCAACCGGAGGGCGATCGGCTAAGCACTACTTCAAAGGAGGACTGATATCCTCTGAAAAGCTTCTCCACCCAGCGGGGGGGTCGACTCTTCGGGCCGGATTTCCGGCCCGAAGTCGTTCTCGGGTCGGGGATAACGCTGTGGATGTTGTGGAGAGATCACACCCGACCACGCCCTAAACCTACCGAAAGCTAAGCGAAGCTCCCAACTATCCACAGGCAGGCCGTTGACTCAGGCGTAAACGCCCAGCGATCGGAATTTGGCTCGGCGTCTGCGCTTGAGCTCGTCCGCAGGCACGGATTCGAGCTCGTCGAGCGTCTCACGCAGCGATTCCCCCAGGAGCTGGGCGGCCTCGTCCGGATCGGTGTGGGCGCCGCCCTCGGGCTCGGGCACGATCGCGTCGATCACGCCGAGCTCGAGGCTGTGTACAGCATCGGGCTTGAAGGCAGCCGCCGCCTTCCTCGCCTCGCCGGCGTCGCGCCAAAGGATCGCGGCGCAGCCCTCCGGTGAGATGACGGTATAGATCGCGTTCTCCTGCATCAGGACTCGATCCGCAAGCGCCGTCGCGATCGCGCCGCCGGAACCGCCCTCGCCGATCACACACGCGATCGTGGGGACGTCTAGCCGCGCCATCAACGCCTGCGAGCGTGCGATCGCGCCGCCCTGGCCGTGCTGCTCCGCGGCCACACCCGGATACGCACCGGGAATGTCGACGAGGCTGATCAGCGGAAAACCGTGGCGGTCGGCGAGCTCCATCACCCGCATCGCCTTTCGGTACCCCTCGGGATACGCCATCCCGAAGTTGCGATGCGTGCGCTCCTTGATGTCGCGTCCCTTCTGGTTCCCGATCAGTGCAACGGTGCGTCCGTCGAACCGTCCGAGCCCGACCACGAGCGCCGCGTCGTCGGCGCGGCCGCGGTCACCGTGCAGCTCAACCCAGTCCTCGAGCAGGCGCTCGACATAGTCGAGCGTGTACGGACGGTCCTGGTGTCGCGCGAGCTCGACCGAACGCCAGATCTCCTCGTCGGTGGGAGCGGACTGGATCCGGTCGAGCTGCCGCTGCAGCTTCTCCAACTCGCCGGAGAGGCGACTGCCGCCGAGCAGGTTGAGGCTGCGCAGGCGGGTCAGCCGGTCACGCAGGTGAAGCTCGTGATCAGTTGCCATCGGGCGAGAAGAGCCGCAGTAGACGAGCGAGGTGCGGTTTCAGCTCCGGACGCGGGACGATCGCGTCGATATGGCCGAACCGAAGGTTCTGCTCGGCGAGGCCGAAGTTCTCCGGCAGCTTCTCGCGCGTCGTCTGCTGCACGACGCGCGGCCCCGTGAACGCCAGCAACGCCCCGGGCTCCGCGACGATCACGTCGCCGAGGCTGGCGAAGCTCGCCAGCACGCCGGCGGTGGTCGGGTGCGTCATCACACTGATCAGCGCCTGACCCGAGTCGTGCAGGTCCTCGACGGCACAGACCGTCTTCGGCAACTGCATCAGCGAGAGGATCCCCTCCTGCATGCGCGCGCCGCCGGATGCGGTCACCGAGACGAGCGGGACACCGCGCTCGGCTGCACTGTCGCACGCGCGGGAAAACTTCTCGCCGACGACGCTCCCCATCGAGCCGCCCATGAAGGAGAAGTCCATCACCGCAAGCGCGCAGGCCGTTCCCTCGACGGCGGCCTGCCCGATCACCATCGCCTCGCCCAGCCCGGTCTTCATCTCCGCCTCGGCGAGCCGCTCCGTATACGGACGCAGGTCGAAGAAGTGCAACGGGTACTCGGAGCGAAGGTCGGCCGCCTCCTCGACGAAGGAGCCGGCGTCCGCCAGCGAGGCGATCCGCGAGCGTGCGCGCATCGGAAAGTGGTGGCCGCAGTGCCCAGAGCGCCGCTTCGAGCTCGTCGTCCCGGTAATGCGACTGGCACTCCGGGCACGTGTTCGGATGCTTCTTCCCCGGCGGCTCTGGGACGTTGCGGTGCTCGATGGAGACGTCGATCCGGGAGGACATGAACGTCGAGTTTAGACTGGCCTCGGCCGCAGGCCGTTACAGGCTCAGCGCAGCGGCAAGGCCCGTGAGCGGCTCGACGTTGGAGGGCTCGAAGCTGAGGCCGCTGAAGCCCGCGCCCAGAACCTTGGTCTGCGCGGCCACGCCGCGCAGGATCCGCCCGACGTCCTCTAGCGAGGGCCCGCCCGGCTCGGGCATGAAGACGGACAGCTCAGAGGGCTCGAGCACGTCGCAGTCGACGGCCACGTAGGTGCAGCCGGCACCATCGAGGGCCTGCGCAATCCCCTGCTCGCCGACGTGGAGGCCGCTCGCACCGATGAATTCCTCCTCGGGAGGATCGAGGTTGCGCGCACCGACGAGCGCGACGTCCGCGGCCTCGACGGCGCCCGAGTCGATCAGCATCCGCAGCGGCATCCCCCACTGGTTACCCGACGGCGAGCTCTTGGGCGTGTTGAGATCGCCGTGCGCGTCGAGCCAGACCAGTGACAGCCGGCCCTGGCGCGCTGCCAGTCCCTCGACGGCGCCGACGTGCGAGCAGCAATCTCCGCCGAGCACGAGCGGGCGCTCCGGCAGGTCGGCCGCGAGCGCGAGGTTCTGCTCTTCGAGGGAGGCAGCTTCGACGATCCCGGCTTCCGGGAACGGCAGCTCCAGCCACGCCGCCTCCGCCATCGCCTCCCCGCCGTCGCCCCATGCCTGCGGGACACGGACGAGGCCCGAGTGGAACACACGGCCGCAGGCGTGACACTCGTAGTCGGGGCCCAGAGAGACGGCTGTGTACGTCTTGCAGTCCGGGCACTTGGCACGCAGACGGCTCATCCCAACTCCTTTTCGTACAGAACGAGTTCGTTCATCACCCGCATGCCGGCTCGCTCGTAGAGCCTCGTCGCACCCGTGGGATTCTCGGCGTCGACGCCGAGCCCTACATGCGGGTCACCGCGAAGATGGAACTCTCGGAACGCATGCCGCAGCAAGGCCAGGCCGACGCCGCGGCGTCGCCACGCCTTTCGCACGCCGATCGCGCCGATCCAGCCGCCGCCGTCGCGGTTCGCCTCGCAGCGGGCGACACCCGCGATCTCGTCGCCGTCGCGTGCGATGAACCACAGCGACACGTCTGTCTCCGGAGCTTCGAGCCGGATTCGCCGCCACTCGTCGAACGAGAGCGCGTGGAAACCCCACTCCTCCGAGAACGCTTCCTGCAAGGCCTGGTGGAAAGCGCGCGCATCCTCGGGACGGAACGCCCCCGCTTCGATGCCGGCCGGCCACTCCGGCGGCTGCGGATCGCTGTCGAGATCGATGCGCATTCGATAGAAGTGGCGTGCGTCCTGATAGCCAAGCCGGCCGAAGAGTGCATGCGCTGCAGCGTTCTCTGCAAACGTGCCCGCCTGCAACCGGCGCGAACCGACGTCCTGTGCACGGTGTTCAGCACGTTCCAGCAACCAGATGCCGAGCCCACGGCCCTCCGCGTCGGGATGAACGGATGCCCAGCAGTGAGTCTCGCCGTTCCGGTCGAGGGAGGCGAGAAAGGCAACCGGGATGCCGCCGCGCTCGACGATCCAGGAAGCTCCGCGGAAATTCGCGAGCCGCCAGAAGTCGACGATGTCGGCGGCATCCCACCTCGACTCCCCGCGGACGGAGCGCTCTTCGGCGCGAACGATGTCTGCAGCCACCTGAAGGTCCGCCGGGGTTGCATCGCGCGCGCGAAAGCCGTCAGGCAGCGACGAGGTCATCGAGTGTGTCGGGCAACTCGGCGAGATCCGGCAGCTCGCGTGTCGGCGTAGGTTCGTGGCGCTCGCCGTAGCGGTTGATCCATACGGTCTGCAAGCCGAGCCGCTGCGCGGGCACGACGTCGTGAAAGTGGCTCTGAGCCACATGCACGTGACGGTCGGGCGTGATGTCGACCTGCTCGAAGAAGCGCTCCCAGTGGCACAGCCCTGGCTTGTACGAGCGGATCTCGGACGCGACAATCGCCAGCTCGAACGGCACCCCGATGCGTTGCATTGACGCCTCGATGAAATCACGGTCCGTGTTCGAGAGGATGGCAAGCTTCCAGCCGCGGACGCGCGCTTCCGCCAGCGCGCCACGCACCTCGGGGAAAGGCTCCCACGACGGAAGGCCGCGGGCGAGCGCGCCTTCTTCGTCGGCTGGTGCCCCGAGCTCCCTCATGGCCAGGGCCATGACCTCTTGATATGTGCGGTCGCCGCCCGTCTGCAGCGAGGGCTCCACCTCGTGGTAGCGCTCCAGCCGTCCGTCGGCCTGCTCTTCGCCGAACACACGAGCGAGCTCGCGGCGGAGGCCGCCGTTCCAGTCGATCAGCGTCCCGTAACAGTCAAACGTCGCCCAGCGATCAGTCGTCAACGCGCTTGAGCACGATCGAGGCGTTGTGCCCGCCGAACCCGAACGAGTTCGACACAGCGACGCGCACGTCGGCATCGCGGGAATCGTTCGGGATGTAGTCGAGGTCGCACTGCGGATCCTCGACCTCGTAGTTGATCGTCGGCGGCACCTTGCTGTCCCGAATCGCGAGGGTGCTGAAGATCGCCTCGACGGCGCCGCCGGCGCCGAGGCAGTGGCCGGTGGCGCCCTTCGTGGAAGAGATAGGGGTCTCGTAGGCCTTCTCCTCGCCGAGGGCGAGCTTGATCACTCGGGTCTCGGCCGCGTCTCCGAGCGGGGTCGACGTGCCGTGCGCGTTGATGTAGTCGACCTCCGCCGGGTCGATGCTCGCGTCGCCAAACGCCATCGTCATCGCGCGGGCAGGGTTCCGACCGGTTGGATCGGGCTCCGTCACGTGCTTCGCGTCCGACGACAACCCGTAGCCGGCAACCTCGGCGTAGATCTTCGCGCCGCGCGCCCGCGCGCGCTCGAGCTCCTCGAGGACGAGCACGCCGCCCG
>VAXY01000162.1:7750-13355 GCA_005885085.1 Actinomycetota bacterium
TTCCGACCTGGTTGATCGCCGACTCGGTGCCGCCGCAGAGCATCACGTCCGCGCGACCGAGCCGGATGTCGTCGAGGCCCTGCCCGATCGCCATGTTCGACGCCGCGCACGCCGTGCACTCCGACGACAGGGGTCCGCGAGTGCCGAGCTCCATCGACACCCAGCCGGCGCCCATGTTGGGGATGATGCAGGGAATCGCGAAGGGGTTGACGCGGTCGGGGCCGCGCGCGATCAGCGTGTCGTAGCAGTCCTGGAAGGACTTGATACCGCCGATCCCGGTCGCGATCGAGGCGCCGATGCGGTCCGCGTCGGGGGCGATCTCGATGCCTGCGTCGGCCTCGGCCTGCCGCGCCGCCGCCAGGATCAGCTGCGCAAACCGGTCCATGCGGCGCGCCTGCTTGCGGTCGATCCAGTTGGACGGGTCGAAGTCCTTCACCTCGCACGCGAAGTGCACGAAGTAGTCGCTCGAGTCGAACTGCGTGATCTCGGCCGCGCCCGACTCACCTGCGAGCAGGTTCTGCCACGAAGTCTCGGCGTCGTTACCGAGCGGCGTGACCGCGGATTCCCGTGATGACGACCCTACGCCTGCCGTTGAGAGAAGACACTTACATCCCCAATCCACCGTCGACGAGCAGCACTTCACCGGTGATGAAGGCCGCCTCGTCGGAACAGAGAAACCGTACCGCGCCGGCGATGTCGTCGGGTGTTCCGAATCGTCCGAGCGGAGTGTTGGCGAGCATCAGCTCTTTCATGTCGTCCGCGATCACCTGCGTCAAACGTGTGTCGACGTAACCCGGCGCAACAACGTTCGCGCGGACGCCTCGGTTGCCGAGCTCACGTGCGAGCGCTTTCGTGAAGCCGATGATGCCCGCCTTGGACGCCGAGTAGTTGGTCTGCCCGGGGTTGCCGTGGAGGCCGACGATGCTGGAGATGTTCACGATCGCGCCCGAGTGCCGCTTCATCATCCCGCGGGCCGCCGCGCGGCAGGTGTGGAAGACACCGCCGAGGTTCGTGGCGATCACCTGGCCCCAGTCGTCGTCCGACATTCGTGCGAGCAGGCCGTCGCGGGTGACGCCGGCGTTGTTGACGAGGATGTCGAGCTCCCCCGCTTCCTCGACTAGCCGCTTTGCCTCGTCGGCGTCGGACACGTCCGCCCGCACGGCCTTCGCGCCCGCCTCGCCGGCGACCGCCTCGGCCTCGTCCTGCCCCGAGCGGTAGCTGAGCGTGACCGCCGCGCCGGCGCGCGCAAGCTCCAGCGCGATCGCACGGCCGATCCCACGTGAGCCGCCCGTCACGAGGGCCGTCTTCCCCTCGAGCGACGCGAAGGCGTCAGGCAGAGGCCAGCGTCTCCTCGAGCTTGTCGAGGCCCTCCGGAGTGGAGACCGAGATCGTCCGGGCGTCCCGGTCGATCCGCTTGATCAGCCCGGCGAGGACGTTTCCCGGCCCGACCTCGACCCAGGTTTGAACGCCCTCGCGCAGCAATTCCTGAGCCGCCTGGGTGAAGCGCACCGGGGCGGTGAGCTGCTCGACCAGGAGCGGCCCGACCCGCTTCGCGTTCTCGATCCGCGCCGTCACGGTCGACATGAACGGTGCGGTCGGCTCGGCGAACTTCACCCGCTCCAGTGCGGGGCGCAGCCGATCGGCCGCACGCGCGACGAGCGGGCTGTGGAACGCACCCGAGACGCGCAGCTTGACGGCACGGCGCGCGCCCTCGTGCTCGGCCGCCTCGCAGGCCTCGTCGACGGCGGGGTTCTCCCCCGAAACGACGATCTGCCCGGGGCAGTTGTAGTTCGCCGGCCAGACATTGAGGATGCGCCGGCAGATCCGCTCGACCACCTCGTCGTCGAGACCGAGGATCGCGGCCATCGAGCCGGGGTTCGTGCGGGCCGCCTCCGCCATCGCGAGCCCACGCTCCCGCACGAGTGCGATCGCGTCCTCGAGCTTGAGCGCTCCGGCCGAGGCGAGGGCGGCGAACTCGCCGACCGAATGGCCGACGACGAAGTCGGGCTTGATCCCGCGCGCCTTGATCGCCGCCAGGACGGCGAGGCTCGTCGCCACGAGAGCCGGCTGCTGCACCTCCGTCTGGACGACCTCGTGCTCCGGCGCCTCGAAACAGAGGTAGCGCAGGTCGAGGCCCGCCGCATCGCTGCCGCGCTCGAACACATCCATCGCCTCGGGCACCGCCACCGCGATCTCGCGGCCCATCCCGGCGTCGAGCGAGCCCTGGCCCGGGAAGCAGAAGGCGATCAGGCCGCCCTTCACAGTGTCCACTCCATCAAGCCCGACCCCCACGTGAGGCCTGCTCCCATGCCGGTCATCAGAACCAGATCTCCCTTCTTCAGCCGTCCCTCGCGCTGGGCATCTGCGAGTGCAAGCGGGATTGAACCAGACGACGTATTGCCATAACGGTCAACGTTGACGATCATCCGTTCCCGCGGGATGCCGAGCTTCCCGGCTGCGTGGTCCATGATCCGGACATTGGCCTGGTGCGGGACGTAGACGTCGACCTCGTCGACCGAGACGCCACAGTGTCCGAGCACGGCCTGGGCCGACGCGACGAGCACCCGGGTCGCGAACTTGAAGACCTCCCGCCCATTCATGTGCACGAAGCCGTTCCCCTCCGCGTCCTCCATCCGCCGCGAGCCGCTGCCCGGGAGCGAGAGGTGGATCCCCCCGCCTCCGTCCGCGCCGAGCTCGAAGCCGATGAAGCCCGGTCGCTCAACCCGTTCGAGCACGACCGCTCCGGCCCCGTCGCCGAACAGGATCAGCGTCGAACGATCGGTCCAGTCGAGGATCCGTGAGAGGACGTCGCCGCCGACGACGAGCGCTCGTTGCGCGAGGCCCGCCGCCATCATCCCGTAGGCCTGAGCCAGGGCGTACATGAAGCCCGTGCAGCCGGCGAGCAGGTCATACGCGGCGGCGTCCGGGGCGCCGAGCTCGTCGGCGAGGAGGGCGCTCGAGGTCGGGAACATCATGTCGGGTGTCACCGTCGCGCAGACCAGGAGGTCGACGTCCTTCGCCTCGACGTGGGCCTGGGCGAGCGCCGCGCGCGCGGCGGGAAGCGCGAGGTCGGTCAGCGCCTGCTCGGGCGCGGCGATCCGGCGCTCACGGATGCCGGTGCGGGCCATGATCCACTCGTCCGACGTGTCGACGATGGTCGAAAGCTCGTCGTTCGTCAGCACGCGCTCGGGCACGTGCGCGCCCAGGCCCGTGATCGAGATCGGATCGCCGCGAGCTTTACCAATCATCGGTCGACTCGCCTCCCTGGGGGAACCTCCCGGTTCCCCCCTGACTCCCTCCACGTGTCCGCTTCGCGGACGGACGCGATGCGTCTCATCGTTCAACCGCGAACGTCAACGTTGCACGACACGCAAGCTCGTCGCCGACGCGGGCCTCCGCCTTTCCCCGCCCGATCGGCCCCCGCACCCGCTCCAGCTCACAGCGCAGCTCGAGCACGTCACCGGGCTCGACCACGCGCTTGAACCGGCAGTCGTCGATGCCGGCGAACAGCGCCAGCTTGCCGCGGTTCTCCTCCTCGCTCAGCACTGCGACGGCACCGGTCTGCGCGAGCGCCTCGACGATCAGCACGCCCGGCATCACGGGCCGCGCGGGAAAGTGGCCGGCGAGATACCACTCGTCCTCACGCACGGTCTTGCGCGCGACCGCGCCGACGCCGGGTGTCAGCTCGAGCACCTCGTCGATCAGGAGAAACGGCTCGCGGTGCGGGAGGATCTCCTCGATCGCCTCGCGGCCGAAGGGTGGGGCGACGGTCATCGGCACGCCTTTTGCCGAAGAGCGAGGGAAGGGGAAACGGGGGGAACCGTGAGGTTTCCCCACACCTTCTCCTCAGCCGACGCGGCGATCACAGTGGCGCGCGGGCTGCGGCGTGACCTAAAGAAGGGGTCGAGGCGAGCGGGGGTCATGCGACGTCCGAGAGCTTGTCGCGGAGGTGGTTCCGCCCACGGTGCGCATAGCATTTCGCGGTGCCGACGGGCATCCCGGACGCGGCGGCGATCTCCTCGAATGAAAGGCCGAGCGCGTCCTTGAGCACGACGACGCGCGCCTGGTCGGGGGCGATCTCCGCGAGACATCTGTTCAGCTCGGTGCGCAGCTCTGTGCGGGCCGCCTCGCTCGCTGGATCACCCTCGGTCGCGGCGCGGCGGTCCTCGAGCAGTGGCTCGCAGGCGCGCGCACGCTGACGGTTCGCCACGTCCCGGCACGCGTTGACGGTCAGCCGGTGCAGCCAGGTTGCGAACTGTGCTTCGCCGCGGAATTGCCGGATCCGGATGCAGAGCTTCGCGAGCGCCTCCTGTGACGCGTCCCGAGCATCCTCGGGATCGCGCAGAAGGTGCAGGGCCAGCTTCTCGACGCGCGGTCCGTGCCGCTCGCACAGTGCCTCGAGCGCGTGCGGGTCGCCGTCTTTTGCTCGTTTCACCAGGATCGGATCGCTCAGGCGCGCGTAGACCAGTGGCCCTTCCGGGCGGGAGGACTGCTGAATTGGACGGCGGCGGCTCTTCGGCAGTTGCATCTGCGGCTCTAGTCTAGGAGCGTGGCGGATTCGCTCGCCCCCGGCGTCGTCCGGCCGCTGCTCGGCGGACGTTTCGGGCGCATCTACCGCTACGAGGAGCTCTGCCCGTCGACACAGCGCCTGCTTCGGGAGAACGATCCCGAAGGCGCGGTCGCCGTCGCCGAGGAGCAGAGCGAAGGGCGGGGCCGGCTCGGCCGTAGCTGGCAGGCCCCGGCGGGAACGAGCGTCCTCGTCTCGGTGCTGCTCCGTCCGCCGCTCGAGGCGGCGCGGCTCCCCGAGCTGTCGCTCGTCGCCGGCGGGGCCGTCGCGCAGGCGATCGCCGACGTGACCGGGATCGACCCGGCAATCAAGTTCCCGAACGACGTTCTCGTCGAAGGGCGGAAGGTCGCCGGCATACTCGCCGAATCGAGCGACGGCCGCGTCGTGCTCGGAATCGGCGTGAACGCGAACCAGACGAGGGAACAGCTGCCGGCCGACGCGCAGACCGAGCCGACGTCGCTCCGGCTCGAGCTTGGAGGACCGGTCGACCGCGCCACCCTCCTGAGCGCGATCCTGCTGCAGCTCGAGCGCGCCTACGACGCCTGGATCCGAGGCGCCGCTTGACGGCGCCGCCCAGAGGACGCGTGAGCCTTGCTCGCGCGTCCGTCTAACAGACAGACCTAGGTCTCTTGAACGCAAGAACCGCCGGCGCGGCTCTTTAGCCGTACCGCAACGTTGCGCTGAGGTTTCCGGCCGCGTCCTGTGCGCCGATGCGCACGGAGCGAACCCGACCGTGTCGAAACGAGAACGCGCCCGCACGGACGCTCGCGACGACACGTTCGCCGTTCACGACTAGCTGAATCTTCGCCGGCTCGCTGACCCAGAAGCGCAACCGCCGGAACGACAGAGCGCGCAGCCAGGGCGGCGTCTTGTCGATGCGGAACGTCACCGAGCGCCTGACGATTCCGAGCTCGTCGGTGGCCGTCAGAACCGCCGCGTACGTGCCGTCCTTGAAGCCGCCGGCATTCCAGCCGATCGATTCTGCTCCGGCCGGCAATGATGCGGAATAGATGGCGGCAAGCGTCTTGCCGCGTTGCG
>VAXY01000163.1:0-6807 GCA_005885085.1 Actinomycetota bacterium
TGAGCATCGTGTAAGTGCTGTGCGACACGTACTCGGACTCTCAATCCCGCGAGACAGGCCGGGTCCGGCCGAGCGTCAGGGTCAGAAACGAGGCGGTCACCGCCGCACCGAGGGCGCCGACGCCGCACCACAAGCCCGAGAGGTCATCGTCCAAGCCGAGCGCGCGATCGATCGAGAAGCGACCGCCGCCGATTGCGGCGAAACCCACGGCGACCGTGAGATAGGCGATCTCGAGCTCGGAGCCGAGCATGAAGGCCTTCTTGAATGTCACGGACACGATCGCGTTAAGCATCACGGTCGCCAGCAACGCGCCGGCGAGGGGCGTGATGAGCCCGAGCGCAAGCAGCGTGCCTCCTCCCACCTCGCACGACCCGGCCGCGACCGCCATCAGGACCGGAAACCGGTAGCCCTGCGAGGCGAAGAACCCACCGGTTCCCTTCGGCCCAAAGCCGCCGAACCACCCGAACAGCTTCTGCGTCCCGTGCCCGGCGAACGCGAGGCCGACAACGACCCGCACCAGCAGAATGCCGTAAGACATCTCTCCTCCTCTTCGTCCAGCCTAAATGCGCCCTCGCATCGATGTGGTCACCCTCGGGGTGGCGACCTCGAACGGGTCGCGAGCCGAGCAGAGGTCGATGCACTGCTCGCCCAGGCGAAGGCCGCCGGGGCAACGCTGACGGACGAGCCTCACGAACGTCCCTGGGGCATCTACTCCGGATACTTCCGCGATCCCGACGGGCACCTCTGGGAGATCATCTGGAACCCTCGTCGCGCCTGAGACCCCTCTGGCGAAATCGCGACTTCGTCCTGCTCCAGGCGGGACAGCTCTTGTCGAGCGCCGGAACGTCGCTGACGTCGATCGCGTACCCACTGCTGACGCTTGCGGTGACGCATTCGGCGGCGAAAACCGGCGTCGTCATCTTCGTCCGTCTCGTTCCGTTCGGGCTGTTCTCGCTCGTCGCGGGCCTCGCGGCCGATCGCTGGAGTCGCAGAGGCTTGATGATCGCGGCCGACGCGGTGAGGGTCGTCGCGATCGGCATCCTCGCGGGACTCGTCCTCACGGACGACGTCGGCTTCTGGGCGATCCTCTCGGTCGCGTTCGTCGAGGGAGTCGGAGCGACGTTCTTCGTCGGAGCCGAGCCCGGCGCATTGCGAGCCGTCGTGCCGAGGACGCAGCTGGCGGCGGCGGCAGGCGCACGTGAGGCGCGCCGCTCCGTCGTCCGGCTGGCGGTCGTGATCGGTTTCCGGCTGGCGGTAACGCCGGACCGGCTGGTCGGCCGCGTCGAGAGCGTGAGGACAACCATCTCACTGCTCGTCGGGCCGGTCGGACCGCTCCTCGCCGGCCTGCTGCTGGAGGCAACGAGCGCCCGCACGACGGTCGCAGTATTTGCGGCGGTAGGGCTCGCACTCGCGCTGTGGGGAACCCTTTCCTGAGGACGACAGCCTTCGTCTACGGGATCGGCAATTTCGTCGCCTCCGCGATGCTGCTGTTGATCGTCGTCATCGGCAAGCGTCAAGACTTCTCGCCGGGCGAGATCGGGGCCCTATCCGCTGCTGTCGGCGTCGGAACGCTGATCGGGTCGCTCGCTTCACCGCTGTTCCGCAGGGCGTTCTCGATTCGAACGATCCTGTTGTTGGAGCTGTGGACGTGGCTCGGCTGTTGGTTCTTCGTGATCTGGCCCCATGCCTACGTGCTCGCTGCGGCGATCACAGTCTTCGGGGTGGCGGCGCCGGTCACCGACTCGGTCGTGATCGGTTTCCGGCTGGCGGTAACGCCGGACCGGCTGGTCGGCCGCGTCGAGAGCGTGAGGACAACCATCTCACTGCTCGTCGGGCCGGTCGGACCGCTCCTCGCCGGCCTGCTGCTGGAGGCAACGAGCGCCCGCACGACGGTCGCAGTATTTGCGGCGGTAGGGCTCGCACTCGCGCTGTGGGGAACCCTGAACCCTCAGCCCGTCACTTCGAGCCGCACCGAGCCTGAGCGATCTGGGCACGCGGTAAGGAAATCCGCTCTAAGCGGAGTAAAGTCAGAGACGTTCGCCCAACCCGTGGGGGGTTCATTGGCGGCTCAGGACGTCGAACGCCGAGTTCCAGAGAACGACCGCTCCTTCGCCGACGAGATCGAGCGTCTCCGGCTGCTGCTCGAGGCCTCATCCACGCTACTCGGATCGCTCAGCGTCGACGCGATGCTCCCGGAAATCCTGGGGCTTGCGAGCCGGACACTCGCGGCCGACGCGTACGCCCTGTGGCGACGCGAGGACGCGGACGGAAGCTGGCGTGTCGCCGCACACAGCGGCCTACCGCAGTCGTATGTCGAGAGCGCGACCGCAGCGATCCGCGGCAGGGACACGGAGGTGTCGCTCGCCGAGCCGCTGGTCGCCGAAGACCTCCCGGCCGCCGACTGGCTGAGCCCGGCCCACCGCAAGGCGCACGCCGAGGCCGGCACGCGCTCGATGCTCGTCACGGCCCTCCGCTATGCCGGCCGTGTCGTCGGGACCCTCGCTTTCTACTACCGCGACCCGAGGCAGTTCACGGAGGCCGAGAAGAACGCCGCCTCGCTCCTCGGCAACCTGGCGGCGGCAGCGATAGGAACGGCAGAGCTCTACGAGACGCAGCAACGCCTCGCCGAGGATCACCGGTTCGTCGCGGAGGCCAGTGAGCTGCTCGCGTCGTCGCTCGAGTACGAGCGGACGCTCGCCAACGTCGCTGCCCTCGCAGTTCCTCGGTTCGCGGACTGGTGTGCGATCGACATGGTGGAGGAGGACGGTTCGATCGGCCGCCTCGCCGTCGCGCACGTCGATCCCGAGAAGGTGCGATTCGCGGACCAGCTCGCCGAGAAGTATCCGCCCGACCCCGACGCCACGCACGGCGTGCCGAACGTGATCCGGACGCGGCGGGCCGAGCTCCTCCCCGAGATCACCGACGCACTCCTGCAGGAAGCGACGGCAGATACACCCGAGTTGCTCGAGGTCCTCCGAGAGCTCGGTCTGCGCTCCTCGATGTGCGTGCCGCTCGTGGCACGGGACCGGGCGCTCGGTGCGATCACGTTCGTCTCGGCCGAGACAGGCCGGCGATACGACGAGACCGACCTTGCGGTCGCGCAGGACCTCGCGCGCCGCGCCGCGACGTCGGTCGACAACGCGCGCCTGTTCCGCGAGACACAGGCCGCCCGCCGCGACGCCCAGGACTCCCTCGCGGTCGTCGACGCCGTCTTCGGCGCCGCCCCCGTCGGCCTCGCGTTCATGGATACGAACCTCCGTTACGTGCGCGTGAACGACGCTCTCGCCACCATCAACGGGCTCGCAGCGGACGAGCACTTCGGCCGAACGCTGCGAGGCGTGCTCGGCGACGATGCCGCCGCAAGGATCGAGCCGCACCATCGGCATGTGCTCGACACAGGCGAGCCGATCCTCGACCTGCCGGTCGAGGGCCACTCCGCGGCGGCCCCGAACGAATCGCGTAATTGGCTGGTCAGCTATTACCCCGTGCGTGGCGCGAGCGACGCCGTGATCGGCGTCGGCGTCGTGATCACCGACGTGACGGAACGCGAACAAGCACGCGCCGCCGCGGAGGCATCCGGTGCGCGACTGAGCGTCCTCGCCGAGGCGAGTCAGGAGCTCGCCGGCACGCTCGACTACGAGACGACGCTCGCCAACCTTGCCAACCTGCTCGTGCCGCGGTTCGCCGACTGGTACGCCGTCGACGTGGTCGCCGAGGGGGGCGGCTTCCGACGCGTCGCCGTGGTGCACAAGGACCCGGCCAAGGCGGAGTGGGCAGAGAAGTCGCAGCATCTGTTCGCTCCGGCGGCCGACGAGCTCGAAGGCACCGCACGCGTCGTTCGCACGGGCGAGGCCGTGCTCTACCCCACGATCAGCGAGGAACTGCTCGCCGCGTCGACGCTGGGGCCCGAGCACCACGAGGTGTTACGACAGCTCGGAATGGAGTCAGCGATGTGCGTTCCGCTGACGGCGGCCGGCCGAACGTTCGGCGCCCTCATGCTCGTCTCCGCCGACCCGGAGCAGCCGTACGACGAGGACGACCTGGATTTCGCGAAGCACCTCGGCCGCCGCGCCGCGGTCGCAGTCGACAACGCGCGTCTTTACCGCGAGGCCGAGCGGCGCGCCCGAGCGGCGCTCGTCGTAGAGCACGTCGCGGACGGGGTCGCCCTCGTCGACAACACGGGCGTGATCCGGCTCTGGAATCCCGCCGCCGAGCTGATCACAGGGCTGGAAGCCCGCGCAGCGGTCGGCCGCCCTGCCGCCGAGGTCTTCGGTGGCTGGGAGTCCATCGAAGCACTCGCGCAAACCAGCGGGCTACGGCCGTCGACGCAGGCGGTGAACGTGAACGACCGAGAGCTCTGGCTCTCGATCACCGGTGTCGGCTTCGACGACGGCAGCGTCTACGCGTTCCGCGACTTGACGGAAGAGCGTACGGTCGAGACGCTGAAGTCCGATTTCGTTTCCACGATCTCGCACGAGCTACGCACGCCGCTCGCGGCCATCTACGGCGCTGCGCTGACACTCCGGCGCGAAGACGTCCTCCTCGGCGAGCCACAGCGAATCGGCCTACTCGAGGTGATCGCGAGCGAATCGGACCGGCTGGCACGCATCGTCAACGACGTTCTGTGGGTGAGCCACCTGGAGTCGGGCGGAATGCGGATCCTGATCGAGCCGTGCGACGGCGTCGCACTCGCGCGCAGCGTCGTCGAGGCCGCCCGGCACTACATCCCGCCGGGCATCAGGCTCGAGTTCTCGGCACCGAAGAACGTCTCGCCGGTCGCCGCCGACGCGGACAAGGTCCGCCAGGTCCTGACGAATCTCGTCGACAACGCCGTCAAGTACTCGCCCGACGGGGGCCGCGTCCACGTGGACGTCACGCTCGCCGGCCCGCGCCTCCGCTTCTCGGTGCGCGACGAAGGCCTCGGGGTCCCGCCGGCCGAGCACCGCCGGATCTTCGAGAAGTTCTACCGCCTCGATCCCGACCTGACCCGCGGCGTCGGCGGCACCGGGCTGGGCCTCTACATCAGCCGCGAGCTGCTCGAGCGGATGGGCGGAAGCATCTGGGTCGAGTCCAGCGGGGACGGCGGTTCCACCTTCGTCGCCGAATTACCACTGGCGAACTAGAAAGGGCGGTTCATGAAAGAGTTGCGGCAATGACCGGCTCTGTGCTGTGGGCTGAAACTCCCGATGACGATCGGGACGACGTGCCGAAGTCGGAGGCTCGCGGCGACATCGACGAAAGCTTCGCGGCACGCAGGCTGCGCAGGTGGCTCAAGGGGATGTTCGGCGGCAAGCCGGCTGCGCCCGGCGGCGAAGCCGCCCGTCCGCGAAGCGGACCTGTGGAGGGGGCTCCGGGGGAACCGGAAGGTTCCCCCGGCGATGAGTGAGCGTTAGTACGTAGGCGGAGGGCCGTCGTCGACGTAGGTCGTCCGGCGGCGCGTCCAGTAGCCCGGCCCTGCCCACGACTGCCAGAAGACGAGTGAGAGCAGGATGCTCACAAGCCCGACCCCCATCAAGATCCAGCCGACAGCGTCGACGTTCACCGCGCTCGACGACGCGTTGACGGCGAATGTGAGGATTGCGCCAATCGCGATCAGGAAGATTCCGACTCCGATTCCCATTCAGCCTCCTTGGATGTACGCCTGAGGTTCCCGGCCGGCGCCCGTCGAAAACCGCCGCACCCCCACCTTCCGGTCAAGTAGGCTCGCGGCGCCTGTGCGGAGGGGCTCGATCGTCCAGCTGATCGTGATCGGCGTCCTTGCCGGCGCCATCGCGTCCGCGTTCGCACTCATCCCCGGTTGGTTGCCGCAGCCGGCATCGCGCGAGGCGGGTCGCATCGACTTCGTCTTCTGGTTCGTGACCGGCATCTGCATCTTCGTCTTCTCGATCGTCGCGGCCGTGAGCGTGTTCGCGGTCTGGAAGTTCCGCGCCAAACCGGACGACGACTCCGACGGCCCGCCCATCCACGGCCACACCGGGCTCGAGATCCTCTGGACGGCCGTGCCGACCCTGCTCGTCACCTCGATCGCGATCGTCAGCGCGATCGTGCTCGCCAAGGACGACGCCGAGGGCGCGAACCCGCTGCGTGTCGACGTGACGGCACAGCAGTTCTTCTGGAGCTACCGCTACCCGGAGTACGGCAACAAGGCCTCCGACATCCTGCGTCTCCCGGTCAACCGTTCCGTGGTGCTGCGCATGACGTCGAAGGACGTGATCCACTCCTTCTGGGTGCCTGAGTTCCGGCAGAAACAGGATGTCGTGCCGGGCATCCACCCGACACTCCACATCACGCCGAACCGCGTCGGCACGTATCCCGTCGTCTGTACCGAGCTCTGCGGGGTCGGGCACGCGTTGATGCGCTCGCGCGTAATCGTGATGAAAGCCGGCGCGTTCGCCAAGTGGGCGGCGAAGAAGGGACCTTCGTGACCTCGATCGTCGCCGCCGAGCACGAGACGCACCCGGTCCACCAGGGCTTGCCGCCACCACCCCGGGGCTGGCGACGGCTGATCTACCCGGGCTTCCTGCGGGCCGCGTGGATGGCGCCGCTCTTCTTCGGCATCGGCTGCGGGATCGTCGTCCTCTGCCGCTGGTGGGGCGGCTGGCATCCGATCTGGTTCGGGTCGATCATCGTGCTCGTTGCGGCGCTCATCGCCGGGCCGGTCGGCTTCCTCGCCGGGATCGGAGCCTTCGACTACTGGGCCCGCTACGCGACCGGCGCGCCGACGCAGCCGGAGGATCACTCCGGTCACGGCGCCTACAGCTGGCGCGACTACTTCCGCGTCAACACCGACCACAAGGTGATCGGGAT
>VAXY01000163.1:6875-7340 GCA_005885085.1 Actinomycetota bacterium
GCCGGGGATGCAGTAGTTCGACAACCAAACGTACAACGGGCTGTTCTCCGTCCACGCGTCGCTGATGATCTTCCTGTTCGTGATCCCGGCGTTCGCGGGAATCGCGAATTTCGTCGTGCCACTGATGCTCGGCGCGCCGGACATGGCGTTCCCACGCTTGAACGCGCTGTCGTACTGGCTGCTGCCGATCGCCGGGATCATGATGCTGTCGAGCTTCCTCGTGCCCGGTGGCGCATTCGCGTCTGGGTGGACCGGTTACGCGCCGTTGTCGGTGCATCAGCCGCTGGGGACGATCTTCTTCAACATGGGTGTCCAGTGGGCGGGCGCGAGCTCGATCATGACCGCCCTCAACTTCCTCGTCACCATCATCACGATGCGCGCGCCGGGGATGACGTTCTGGCGCATGCCACTGCTCGTCTGGGCGAACTTCACGACCTCGTTGCTCGTTGTGATCGCGACGCCGTT